>JBCDAK010000046.1:0-27841 GCA_039185545.1 Actinomycetota bacterium | reverse complement strand
GGCGCCGACAAGTGGCACCAGATCCACGAACCTCGCTGGTACGACGACGAGCTCGACCGGGCGCAGCAACTCGGGCGGTTGCCGACGCCGGCGGTGGCGCCCCGGGGTGACCTGCACGTGCCCGACCACGTCCGCCTCGACGTCGACCCGGCGCACTCAAAGGTGTCGTCGACGGCGGCGCGCAACGGCGCCGTCCACCACATGCTCGACGCGGCGAAGGACTACGTTCGCCGCCACGGTCGCTGGCGCTGAAGTCCGATCAGTCCTCGAAGAGCGACAGTTTGGGTCAGGCACAAAGTGTCGCTTGCGGCGACGCGTGAACGCCGGACCCGATCGGTCGCCTCGATCCTGATCAGTCCTCGAAGAGTTCGGGTGGGAAGCCACCGGTGGCGAGCGGACCCCAGCGACTCGGGGTGATGAGGATGAGGCACTTGCCCTGGTCGGCCATGGCCTGGCGGTACTCGTCCCAGTCGGGGTGCTCGCCGGAGATCGATCGGTAGTACTCGACGAACCCGTCCTCGGCGTCGGGCATGTCGAGCACCACGGCGTCGCCGTCGATCTGGACCCACGCGCTGTTGAACGCCTCGCCCATCGCCAGTACGGACACCTGCGCGACCTGGCGGGTGTTCTTGGCCTTGGCGCGGGTCGGATACGTCGAGATCGCCAGCTTGCGATCGGCGGTCATGCCTCCGGTGACGAGGCTCAGCTGCGGTCGGCCGTCGCCGCGCTGGGTCGACAGCATCCACTGGTGCTTGCCCTGCATGAACTCGGCGAGTTCGTCGAGATCGACGGCGGTGTTGGTGGCGATGTGCTTCGCCCGCGGATCGTCCTTCGACAGCTTCTTCACGAGGGCCTCAGATCGGGAGGTCGCCGGTGGCGGTGCGGGTGGAGCCGTCGTTCTTGTAGGCGGCGATGGTGCGCTGCGCGATGCGCATCTGGTGCACCTCGTCGGCGCCGTCGGCGAAGCGAGCCCAGCGGGCGTGCTGGTACATGTGGGCGAGGGGCGTGTCGGTGGAGTAGCCGAGCGCGCCGTGCACCTGGATCGATCGGTCGATCACCCGGTTGAGCATGTTGGCCACGAAGTGCTTGGCCATCGACACCTCGGCCTTGAAGTCGATCTTCTCGTCGACCGGCACGGCGTCGCCGTACTGCTCGGTCTGCTGATGGGCTGCGTCGATCTTCGACGCGGCGTGCAGCACCATCAGCTTCGACTGGTACAGCTCCATGGTGGAGTCGGCGATCATCCACTGGATGCCCTGCTTCTCGGCGAGGAGCGATCCGTGCGCGTACCGCTCGAGCGACCGATCGACCATCATGTCGAGCGCCGTCTCGGCCTGCGCGATCCACCGCATGCAGTGCGCCAGGCGTGCAGGCCCGAGCCGGTACTGACCGAGAAGGTGTCCCTGCCCTCGCCCGCCGAGCATCTGGTCCTGATGCACCCGCAGGTCCTCGATGACGATCTCGGAGTGACCGGTGCCGCCGTGCATCGTCTCGATCTGGCGGACCTCGTTCCAGCCGTCCGACGGCAGGTCGACGAGGAACGCGGTGTTGGCGGCCTGGGGCAGGTCGGGGTCGTCCTCGGTGCGGGCGATGAGGATGGCGAAGTTGGCCCGGTGGGCGTTGGAGATGAACCACTTGTGGCCGTTGATGACCCACTCGTCGCCGTCCTGGTACGCCCGGGTCCGGATGAGCGTCGGGTCGGAGCCGGCCACCTCGGGCTCGGTCATGGCGAAGCACGACCAGGTGCGGCCCTCGAGCAGCGGCTTGAGGTACTTCTCCTTCTGCTCGTCGGTGGCCCAGTGGAGGAGGGTGTGCATGTTGCCCTCGTCGGGCGCCTGGCAGTTGAACACCCAGGGCCCGTAGTACGACTTGGCCGCCTCGGCCTGCACCATCGCCAACTCGACGTGGCCGAGGCCCATGCCGCCCCACTCCTCGGGCATGTGCGGCAGCCAGATGCCCGCCTTGTAGGCGTCCTTGCGCAGGCCGACGAGCGCCTCGAGCCGGTCCTTGCCCTGGAGTCCGTCGGTGCCGTCGGTTCCCTCGATCTTCGCCTCGACGGGCTTGATCACGTCGTCGACGAACGTGCGGATGCGCATCCGCAGCTCTTCGAGATCGGGCGGCAGCGTGAAATCGATCGCCATCACCTCACTCTCCCAGACGCCGGTCGCGTCGGACGATCCGATGTCGAGCCGCGCCCGGTGACTCGGAGACGCGTCACATGCCGGCGAGACCGACGATGGCGAGGATCGCCACGACGCTGAGCACCGCGGCCGGAGCGAATGCGGGTGGTTTGTCGCCGGCTCGCACGTGGAAGATCACGGCGCCGATCCCGACCAGAGCGAGGCCGATGGCCGCGGCGATGCCGAGTCCCCGGAGGTCCTCCGACACCAGTCCGATCAGGACGCCGATCGCACCGGCGACCTCGAGGCCGCCGATCATCTGGAACTGCTGGACCGACATCCCCATGTGTCCGGCCGCGTCGACCATCTGCTGCTGTTTCGTCACCTTGCTGATCCCGGCCAGCCCGAAGCCGACGATCAACAGCACCCCGGTGATCCAGGCGAGTACGCCCATGTCTGTCCTCCTCCGTGAGATGGTCACGTTCTGGGTCTGACCCCAGGCGTGACGTCATTGCGGGCGCAAACGGTAGTGCTCGGGCTCGGCCCCGTCGAGGGGCCGGTTAGCCTCGCCGACCGACCATGAGCAGTCACGTCCTCACCCTCCGTTGCCCCGACCGACCCGGCATCGTCCACGCCGTGACCGCTGGGGTTCTCGACGTCGACGGCAACGTCGAGTCGAACGCGCAGTTCAGCGACCCCGAGACGAGCACGTTCTGCATGCGGGCCGTGATCACCAGTGAGGCGAGCTCCGACGAGGTCCGATCCGCCGTCGCCGCCCGGCTCCCGCGCGACACCGCAGACGCCGGTGACTCGGCGAACCCGGACGTCGACACCGTGCTCGACCTCGCCGTCCGCCCGTCCGATCACCGGCCTCGTCTGCTGATCATGGTGTCGAAGTACGACCACTGTCTGGTCGACCTCCTCTACCGCTGGTACAACAAGCAGCTCGCCGTCGACATCCCGCTGATCGTGTCGAACCACATCGACTGCCAGCCGGTCGCCGCCCGCTACGACATCCCGTTCCTCCACCTGCCCGTCACGCCCGACACGAAGCCGGAGCAGGAGCAGAAGATCCGTGAACTCGTCGAGTCGTACGACATCGACCTGGTGGTCCTCGCCCGGTACATGCAGATCCTCTCCGACGAGCTGTGTCGCGACCTCGCCGGTCGAGCGATCAACATCCACCACTCGTTCCTGCCGGGCTTCAAGGGTGCGAGGCCCTACCACCAGGCTCACGCTCGTGGGGTGAAGCTCGTCGGTGCCACGGCGCACTTCGTCACCGCCTACCTCGACGAGGGTCCGATCATCGAGCAGGAGGTCGCCCGCGTCACCCACGCGCACACGGCTCCCGAGCTCGTGTCGCTCGGACAGGACACCGAGCGAGTCGTGCTCGCTCGCGCCGTGCGCGCCTGGTCCGACGACCGGGTGTTCCTGGTCGGCGACCGCACCGTCGTCTTCCCGTAGCCGATTCCGGGATCACGACCGACTCGAACCCGGACCCGGCCCGACCCAGCCCGACCCAGCCCGGCCTCGCGCCGGTGCGATTCGGGCTACGTTCCGCAACGTGCCCCTCACCCGGTGGCAGCCTCCGGCGCTGCGACACGATGTCGACGACGACGGCCGCGTCACGTGGCTCGAGCTCTTCTTCGACCTCATCTACGTCGCCGCGCTCATTCAGCTCGGCGATCGCCTGTCGAGCGACGTGTCGTGGAGCGGCGGAGCGGCGTTCGTCGGAGCGTTCGTGGTCCTCTGGTGGACCTGGACCGGCACGACGGCGTTCACCAACCGGTTCGCCGTCGACGACGTCCCGCACCGCCTCCTCACGTTTGCGCAGATGTTCGCGGTGGGGAACCTCGCCGTTCTCGCCGCCGTCACTCCCGACGACTGGCGGATGTGGTTCCCGCTCACCTACGTGGCGGCGCGCATCCCTCTGCTGATCATGTACTGGCGGGCCCGCCAGCGCATGCCGGTGTCGCGTCCGATCGTCGACTTCTACCTCGTTGTTTTCGGAGCGGGGTCGGCGATCTGGTTGGCGTCGCTCCTGCTTCCCGAGGAGGCGCGTCCGTGGGCCTGGGCGATCGGACTGATCGTCGAGTTCCTCGGACCGGTCTTCGGCGGCATGCGCGGTGAGGGATCGCCACTCCACGACGAGCACTTCCAGGAGCGGTACGCGCTCTTCACCGTGATCGTGCTCGGCGAGACGTTCGTGAAGACGCTGAGCGAGGTGTCCGACACGGGTTTCGCGTGGGAGCGCCAGCTCTACGGGACGCTGTCTTTCGTCATCCTCGTGGCGCTGTGGTGGACCTACTTCGACGACATTGCCGATTCGCACCTCCGTCGAACCGGGATTCTCGGCATGGTTCCCGGTCGGAACCGCCTGATCTGGGTCTACGTGCACCTCCCGCTCGCCGGCGGGATCACCGCGTACGGGGTCGCGGCCAAGAAGATCGTCGGCGAAGACGCCCTCGACGCCACGTTCAAGGACACCTACACGTGGCTGCTCGCCGTCGCGCTTGCGGTCGTGCTGCTGTCGGTCGCGGTGCTCGACGTGGTCACCGACAGTCCCCACTTCGCAGTCGGGACCCAGTCGAGAACGATCCCGCGCGTGGTGGCCGCGGCTCTCATCGTGTTGATGGCTCCGTTCATCGCCAACGGATCGATCGGCGCGTTCCCGGGGATCGGACTCGTGGCGCTGATCGTCGTCGTGCAGATCGCGTTCGAGGTCGTACTGGCGCAGAAGAACGAGAAGAGGATCGACGCGGCGGTCGCGTCGCATGTCGAGTCGTCGATCGGGACCTGCGAGCACCTCGATCACGCGTCGGGGCTCGACGTGCCCGATCACATCGGATGCTCCGAGTGCGAGCGGCTGGGTGTGCCGTGGGTGCAGCTGCGCCAGTGCCTGTCGTGCGGCCACATCGCCTGCTGCGACGACTCGCCGGGCCACCACGCCTCGCTGCACTACGAGCGAACCGGCCATCCGGTGATGGTCTCGCTCGAGCCCGGCGCCCAGTGGGCGTACTGCTTCGCCCACGACGTCACCGACCCGACGTGGCAGGCGCCCGCCCACGAACCCGCCGACACCTGACGCCCGACACTGTTGTTCCGTCGACCCCGGGACTCGACGGAACAACGCAGACGGGTGGCGTTGCCGCCCGTTTCCCGCCGGACGGGGCCCAGCGCGAGGCCTACCGTCGGTCGCATGAGCTTCCGCGAACTACATCGTCCCGGCGACCCCTTCGTCCTGATGAACGTGTGGGACGTCGGATCGGCCCGGGTCGCCGCAGCGCTGGGTGCTCAAGCGATCGGGACCTCGTCGGCCGCGCACGCATTCACGCTCGGGCGCGCCGACATGGGCGGGGTGAGCCGCGACGAGGCCCTCGCGCACGCCGACGACATCGTCGCAGCGAGCTCACTGCCGGTGTCGGCCGACTTCGAGAACGGCTTCGCCCGCGACCCGGACGGAGTCTCCGAGAGCGTCCGCCTCGCCGCGTCGACCGGTCTCGCCGGTCTGTCGATCGAGGACACCGACCTCCCCGGGACCGATCCCTACGAGTTCGACCTCGCCGTCGAACGGATCGAGGCAGCGGTGACGACGGCCCGGTCGGTCGACCGTGACCTCGTCCTGCTCGCGCGGGCTGACGGTGTTCTGAACGGCAGCTACGGCGTCGACGAAGGAATCCGGCGGCTCCAGGCGTTCGGGCGGGTGGGGGCTGATGCCGTGTACCTGCCGGGACCTCCCGACGTCGATGCTCTGCGGACGATCTGCGAGTCGGTCTCGGTCCCGGTCAACGCCCTCGCGGCAGGACCCTTCACGTCGCTCACGCGGGACGAGTTCGCCCAGCTCGGCGTCGCCCGTATCTCGCTCGGGTCGTCGCTCGCCCGGGTGACGCACGGGGCGATGATCGAGGCCGCACGCTCGATCCTCGACGACGGCGACTTCTCACCGCTCGCAGCGGGAATCGCGGGCTCGGAGGTCGATGCCCTCCTCCATCGCGGGCGGTGATCGTTCCGTCGAGCACCGGGGTCGACGGAACGATCGGATGACCAGTTGATGGTCACGTGGCGGCCACGACCCGGTTCGCCTCGCGTCAGGCGGTCAGCGGGCGCGCATGCGGTTGTTGCGGGCGTTGTGTTCGACCTCGGCGAGACCGAGCACCTCGAGCACCGGCGGGACGTAGTTGGCGAACCGCCCCCGCAGACCCTTCTTGAAGCCGTACCACCCGCCGACGGGGTTGTCGGTCGAGCGACCCCACGCCTCGACGGTGTCGGGCTTCGCGTCTCTCTGCTCGTCGGCGTTGCCGAGCAGTATCCAGTCGCCGCGATCCATGAGCATCGAGTGCAGGTCGTCGATGCAGCTCAGGTGGTAGCGGAGTTCCGTCGCCCCGACCTGGACGACGAGCGCCGGCGGATCGGCCTCGGGGTCGCGGAACGCCTCGAACTCGCTCTTGCCGGGCGGTGTGGTCAGGATCCACGGATCGTCGGGCGTTCCGGTTCCTTCGACGTCGATGTCGGTCATGTCTCCTCCTCGGGTGGGGTCGATGTTGTCAGCTGGCGCGGGCGGCCTCGGCACGGGCGCGGAGACCGGCGGCGAAGCGATCGAACGAGGGCTGGAGGTCGGGCATCGACCGCCAGATCAGCGGGACGAGCGGGCCGGTGAACTCCTCGCGCAGGTGGAACTCGGTGGTCGACCCGTCGCCGAATGGCCGAAGCTGGAACGTGCGGCGTCCGGTGAACAGCCGAAGCGGTGCGCCCCCGGTCCAGCGCATCGTCGTCGGGCCCTCGAGCTCGGTGACGCGCAGCCGGAACGTCCGTCCGGGATCGACCGCCGATCGGATGGCGATCTTGGCGCCCGCGCCGATCGTGCCGGTCGTCTCGACGATCCCCGAGTCCCACGAGGTGTACCCCTCGAGGTCGGTGAGGACCGCCCAGACGGTCTGTGGGTCGGTGCCGATCTGAGTGCTGGTCTCGTAGAACCTCATGGATCCATCGTGCGGATCCATACATGCCATCTCTTGTCATGATTTCTGGAAACATGTCCCGATGCCGGTGAGCCGCCTCGTGAGCGTGATGCTGCTCCTCCAGCGCAGGGGTCGCCTGACCGCCGGGCAGATCGCCGCAGAGCTGGAGGTCAGCGAACGGACCGTGTTGCGCGATCTCGACGCCTTGTCCGCTGCAGGGGTGCCCGTGTTCGCGACGCGTGGGCGCCACGGCGGCTTCCAACTGCTCGACGCGTCCACCGTGGGGGCCGCTGCTGATCCTCCCGACCCCGACACGTGGAGTCCGCAGAAGCGACCGCCCGGTCGCCCTCGGCGTGCCCGGGTCCGGGTCAGCGAGGACGGTCGCCGGCTCGCTGCGATCCTCGGACGGCTCCAGCCGCTCCGCGTGCGCCGGGCGGTCGAGCCCGACGCCGACGGCCGCGTCGAGGCGTCGTTCCGTCTCGGACCACTCGCCGCCACCGCCGCCGACGTGCTGTCGCTCGGTCCGGAGATCGAGGTGGTCGAGCCGCCGGCCTTGCGCGATCTCGTCGCCGACCTGGCGCGGCGGACCGTCGACCGGTACGAGACACCTGGGACGTGACGCCAGCCGTCTCAGCGGGGTGATTGTTCCGTCGAGTCCCGGGCTCGAGGGAACGATCGGAGCAGTGCGTCAGTTGATGGCGCGGTCGGTGCCGGCCCAGTGGGGCTCGCGGAGAAGCCGCTTCAGCACCTTGCCCGGGCCCGACTTGGGCAGCGGGTCATCGGAGAACTCGATCGACTTGGGCACCTTGTATCCGCCGATCCGGCCCTGGCAGTGCGCGATGAGATCGTCGGCCGAGACGTCGTGGCCGTCGCGACGCACGACCACGGCGTGGACCGCCTCGCCCCACTTCGCGTCGGGCACGCCGAACACCGTCGCCTCGAGCACGGCCGGATGGGTGTAGAGCACGTCCTCCACCTCGGTGCAGTACACGTTCTCACCACCCGACACGATCATGTCCTTCGCCCGATCGACGAGGAACAGGTACCCCTCGTCGTCGAGGTACCCGACGTCGCCGGTCCGATACCAGCCGTCGTCGTCCAACGCGTCGGCGGTCTGCTCGGGTTTGTTCCAATACCCCTGCATCACGTTCGGTCCGCGCACGGCGACCTCGCCGACCTCGCCGATGGCGAGCGGCCGGCCGTGCGACCGGTGACCCGACGTCTCAGAGGCCGCCACGTCGGGTGCGCCGAGGACACGGATCTCGACGCCCACCGCCGCCGGACCGCAGCTCTTCGCCCGCGGGCCGTCGAGGAGCGTCTCCTCGTGGCGCATCACGGTGGCGAGCGGAGCCGTCTCGGTCGCCCCGTACAGGTGGATCAGTTCGCACCCGAAGAGCTCGTCGGTGCGCCGGAGCACTTCGATCGCGACCGGTGATGCACCGTGCGAGATCCACGACAGCGACGAGGTGTCACGCGGCGACACCGCCTGGACCTCGTTGAGCGCGGCGATCATCGTGGGCACCCCGATGAAGCACGTGATCTCTTCGTTCGCCACGAGGTCGAGTGCCGCCGCCGGATCGAAGGCGGGCAGGACCACGTTCGACGCGCCGACCCACGGCAACACGAGCGCCTGATAGATGCCCGCCGCGTGGAACATCGGCGCCATCGTCAGGTACCGGTCGTCGGCCACGAACGGCTGGCTCAGTTGGGTGTGCACCGCGTTGGCCATGAGGTTCGCGTGGCTCAGCATCACGCCCTTCGACTTCCCGGTCGTGCCGCCGGTGTAGAAGAGGCCGGCGAGCGTGTCGGGTGTCAGCTCGTCGCCGCGGTCGACCGGCTCGGCTGCGTCGAGCAATTCGTCGTACTCCCCCGTGTCGAGCCGGATGACCCGCTCGACCGAATCGGCCAGGCCGCCGGGGTCGCGATCGCACACGAGCACGCGGGCCCCGGCGTCTTCCGTTGCGTAGACGAGTTCCGGCTCGGCCCAGCGGGTGTTGTGCGGCACGACGACCCGGTTCGCGCACGGGACGCCGAAGAACAGTTCGAGGTACCGGTCGGAGTTCAGCGACCACAGCGCCACGCGGTCTCCGGGATCGGTGAGCGAGTCGAGCAGTCCCGCCACGCGCCGGACCCGCTCGACCAGCTCGCCGTACGAACGGCGGACGTCGCCGCACACCACGGCCTCGCGGTTCGCGTGCGTCGCCTCGGCGCGCCGCATCGGATCGTTGATCGTGTACACGGCGACGAACAGTACGAGACGGTGTCGTCGGGATCGAACGTCGTCGCGTTCCGACCCGCTCGGGGACGTACCGTTTCCGCCGTGGTCGACTCCGGATCGCCCGACGACTTCGAACTCGCGGCCCGCGCCGCGCTGTCGGGTGACCTCGACGACGTCGACCTCGACGCGTTCTCGGTGACGTTCAACCTCTTCCGCGCGTACGCACAGTTGCAGCGTCGCCTCGAAGCCGAGGTGTACCGGCCCGCCGGTCTCTCGGCCGCCGGATTCCGGATCCTCTTCACGCTGCGGGTGCTCGGTGAACTGGAGCCGCGCCAACTCGCCAGTCGCTCAGGGGTGTCCACCGCCGCCACCTCCGGGGTCGTGACCACCCTCGAACGCGACGACCTCGTGGCGCGGGCACCACATCCGACCGACGGTCGTCGACAGCTGGTGCGGCTCACCGCTGACGGCGCCGACCTCGTCGTGGATGTCTACCGACGGCAGAACGAGCTCGAGAAAGTCCTCGTCGAGGGGCTGCCGGAGGTCGACCGTGGCGTTGCGAGCGCAGTGTTGCGCCATCTCACCCGTCGGCGCTGACACCGTCGTCGAACCACCGTGCGCGATCTGAAATCGTTAAGGACTTGACGATCGTGCCGACCGACGCGACGATGGACCGATGGGGACGACGATGACCACTCTGGCTGACCCGCGCGCGGGCGGCCGACACTGGACCGATCTCGACGACTTCCAGGAGTTCATCGACCGCGGCGGCATGGTCGAACCCGGCGACGACATGCCCGAGGAGTACCGCGACGAGGTGTTCCGGTTCATCGAGTTCCATGCGAACTCCGAGCTGATGGGCGGTCTGACCGAACGGGACTGGATCCCTCACGCTCCGGGCCTGCGGCTCAAGCAGGTGTTCCTGGCGAAGACCCAGGACGAGATCGGTCACGCACACCTGCTCTACATGGTCGCCGCCGACATGGGTGTGAAGACCCGAGACGAGATGCTCGAGGACCTCTTCTCCGGCCGCAGCCGGTTCCACAACGTCTTCCACTACCAGGCGGTCACATGGGCCGACCAGGTCGCGATCGCGTTCCTCGTCGACGCCGCGGCGTTCGCCAGTCAGCGGGCGGTGTTCGCCGAGTGCAGCTACGGGCCCTACAAGCGGATCCTCAAGCGCATCGTCTCGGAGGAGGGCTTCCACATGCGCCACGGCGAGGAGATGCTCCTCCGCCTCGCCACGGGGACCGACGTCCAGAAGGAGATGTTCCAGGCGGCGCTCGACCGGTGGTGGTGGCCCGCGGTGCAGCTCTTCGGTCCCGACTCACCCCCCGGGCTCGCCGACCCACTCCTGCGGTGGAAGATCAAGTCGGAGCGCAACGAGAACCTGCGCGCCGCCTACGTCCAGAAGTACGTGCCGCTCCTGCAGGGGTACGGCTTCCGCGTTCCCGACGACGACCTCCATCAGGACGACGACGGACGCTGGGTGGCGGGTCCGATCGACTGGGAGCCCCTCAAGGCCACCATGCGCCAGGGCGGCCCCGACTCGGCCCGGCGCATCGCCACCGCGGCCGCCAACTGGGCCGACACGGCGTGGGTCCGCGACGCGCTCACCCGTCACGAGACCCGTGAGGCCCACGAGGTTGGGTCGTGACCGCCACGACCGCTGACGCGAGACAGACGGTGTCAGACACCGCTCGTCCGGGCCTCGCGGACGTGTGGGAGGCGCTGCGGGCGGTCGACGACCCGGAGTATCCCGGCGTGTCGATCGTCGACCTCGGGCTCGTCGAATCGGTCGAGCTGGCTGCCGACGGATCGTCGGCGACCGTGGGGCTGATCCCGACGTTCAGTGGATGCCCGGCGCTCACCATGATCGCCGACGACGTGCGGCGAGCGGTCGTGTCGCTGTCCGACGTCGAGCGGTGCGACGTGCGGTGGCTCGACTCGCCGGTGTGGACCACCGACCGCATGTCGACGGCCGCACGTGCGGAACTCGCCACCGGCTACACGGTCGTCTTGCGAGGAGCAGATGGTTCGCTGCGGTGCCCCATCTGCGGCAGCCGAGCGGTCGCGGATCAGAGCCTCGCCGGGCCGACGCGCTGTCGGTCGGTCGCCTGGTGCGACGACTGCCGCAACCCGGTCGAGGTGATGCGCTCGTGAGGACGTACGAGGTGTTCCTCAAGAAGCCCGGCCGCGACGAGTTCCGCCACGCCGGTGCCCTCGACGCGCCCGACGACGCGATGGCGCTCACCTATGCCCGCGAGGCGTACGTGCGTCGGCACGAGGGCGACGAACTCTGGGTCGTCGACCGGGCGAACATCGTCGTGGGCGACCCCGACGAACTGGCCGTCAACGACGACAAGCCGCACCGGCACAACGACGGCGCGCTCGTCGCAGCTCGCCGCAAGGCTGAGCGTGAGTCGCAGACCGACACCCGATCGGAGGTCGACGCATGAGTCTGTCGCCCGCCGCCCGCGAGCATCTGCTCGCTCTCGCCGACGACGAACACATGGTGGGTGCCCGCCACACCAACTGGATCGGTCTCGGACCGTTCCTCGAGGAGGACCTCGCGTTCTGCTCCATCGCCCAGGACGAACTCGGCCACGCCATCGCGCTGTACCGATTGATCCTCGACGACGAGCGGCCCACCGCGGACGGCACGACGGCGACGGGTGAGCGCGACGCCGAGGCCGATCTCCGCGATCAGCTCGCGCTCGATGCGTTCGCCATGATGCGCGAGCCCGGCGACTACCGGAGTTGCTGGTTGGCCGAGATCGAGTGCTCGGAGTGGAACGACTCCCTCGTGCGGCACTGGCTCTACGACCGGGCCGAGGAGCTGCGATGGGAGGCGCTCGTGGGGAGCGGAGACGAGCGCGTTGCCGCGGTCGCCCGCCGGGCACTGAGCGAGGAGCGCTTCCACCTCACGCACGCCGACCAGTTCCTGTCCCGGATCGCCGACAGCGACACCACTGGTCGCATCGCTGCGTCGGTCGAGCGCCTCGCGCCGATCGCCGCCGGAGTGTTCGACGCGGCCGACACCGAGTCCGACGCCGTCGCGGAGGGCCTCGTGACGACGTCGTCGGCCGAATTGGCCGCCGTGTGGGCCGATCGCATCCGCTCCGACCTCGCCCGGTGGGGACTGTCGGTGGCCGTCGACCTCGACCCCGCCGCTCAGTCAGCGCGCCAGGCCGGTCGCACGGTCCGCAGCGACGGCTTCGACGACCTGCTCGCCGACCTCCAGAAGGTCATCCGCGAGGATCCCGCCGCCGTCTGGTGACGTCGGGTCGTGATGTCGGGTAGTGCCCCGCACTCCCCGACATCGCGAGACTGGAGTCATGGCCGATCTGATCATCCGGAACGGGACCGTGGTCGACGGAACCGGTGGCCCGCGTCGACCCGCCGACGTGGCGATCACCGGTGAACTCATCGAGGCGGTCGGCGACCTGAGCGACGTCGAGGTGGACGACGAGATCGACGCCACGGGTCTCCTCGTCACGCCCGGCTGGGTCGACATCCACACCCACTACGACGGCCAGGCCACCTGGGACCCCGACCTCGCCCCCTCGTCGATCAACGGCGTCACGTCCGTCGTCATGGGCAACTGCGGCGTCGGCTTCGCGCCCGCGCGCCCCGATCGGCACGACTGGCTCATCTCGCTGCTCGAAGGCGTCGAGGACATCCCGGGCACCGCCCTCGCCGAGGGGATGACGTGGGGATGGGAGAGCTTCGACGAGTACCTCGACGTGCTCGACGATCTCCGCTGGACCGTCGACGTCGGCGCGCAGGTTCCGCACGCCGCGCTGCGGACGTACGTCATGGGCGACCGCGGCGCCGACAGCGAGTCGCTCGCAACGCCCGACGAGATCGTCGAGATGCGCCGACTGACCGAGGCCGCCGTCCGAGCCGGCGCGCTCGGCTTCACGACCTCTCGCACGTGGGCCCACCGCACCGCCACCGGTGAGTCGATCGGCACGCTGAAGGCGACCGCCGACGAGGTCGTCGGCGTGGCTCAAGGTCTGTGCGACGCCGGAACCGGTGTGGTGCAGCTGATCTCCGACGTGTACCAGTCGACCGACGACGACCTCGTCGCCCACGAGCTCGACCTCCTCGGTCGGATCGTCGACGAGGTCGGTCGCCCGATGAGCTTCACCGTGCAGCAGAACGACGAGGCCCCCGATCGGTGGCGCGATCTGCTCGGGCACATCGAGCGGTGGTCCGAGACCGCCGACGTGCGAGCACAGGTCGCCGTGCGACCCATCGGCGTGCTGCTCGGTCTCGCCGCCACCATGAACCCGCTGCGTCGGTGCCCGACGTACAAGCCGCTGCACGCGCTGCCGGTCGACGAGCGGACGGCGGCGCTGCGCGAGCCCGGTGTCCGGGAACGCATCCTCGACGAACACCGGGCGATCGAGGTCCGCGACTTCCCCGGCCTCATGCACTGCGGCTTCGATCGGATGTACCCGCTCGGAGATCGCCCCGACTACGAACCCACCCCCGCCGACAGCGTCGCCGGACTCGCCGAGTCGACGGGACGAGCGCCCGAGGACGTCATGTACGACCTCCTCCTCGAGAACGACGGTGCCCGCCTGCTCTACGTGCCGCTCATGAACTACGCATACGGCTCGCTCGACGACGTTCGAGAGATGATCGAGTCGCCCCACTCGATGTTCGGGCTCAGTGACGCCGGGGCCCACTGCAACGCCATCTCCGACGGCACGTTCCCCACCACGGCCATCGCCCACTGGACACGCGACCGGCACGCCGACCGTCTCGAACTCGAGAGCGTCGTGCACCAGCAGACCCAGCGCACCGCCGCTCACGTCGGTTGGCACGATCGCGGCGTGATCGCGCCGGGCTACCTCGCCGACGTCAACGTGATCGACCACGACCGGATTGGCGTCCGCGCCCCCGAGCTCGTCGCCGATCTGCCGGCGGGTGGGACGCGGCTCATGCAGCGCGCCGACGGATACGTCGCCACCCTCAAGCGTGGTCGCCGGATCGCGGTCGAGGGCGAGCTCACCGGCGAGCGACCGGGTCGACTGCAGCGGGGAGCCCGACCGACGCCGGCCCGCGCGGGCTGACGTGGTCGGTACGTCGTGCCGGGCCTGACCGTCGACGAGACGTCCGCCTTCCTCGACGAGCCGGGACACCTCCTCCGGCTCGGCACGAACGGCGTCGACGGAGTCCCGCGTGTCGTTCCGATCTGGTTCCTCCATCGCGACGGAGCGATCTGGTTCACGCCGCGGGCCCGATCGGCCTGGCTCGACGATCTCCGGGCCGACGCCGGCGTGTGCGCCACGATCGACGAGTCGTCCGGGGCGCTGCGCAAGGTGATCGCGCGCGGCCGGGCCGAGCTGGTGCACGATCTCGGCGCCGACGACGAGTGGCGTGACCTGTACCGCGACATCGCCACCCGGTACGTGCCGGAGCGGTTCGCCGACGCGTATCTCGCCGACACGATCGACGAGCCCCGCGCCCTCTTCCGGCTGGCCCTCGACGACTGCGAGGTCTCGACCTGGCGCATGCCGGTCGAGGAGGGCGAGGACCGCCTCGCCGTCTGGAGCCGTCGCTACTACCACCGCTGACCGTGCCGCCGGACGGTCGTGGCGGCGTGTCGGGTAGTGCCCGGCACTCCCCGACATCGGTACGGTCCGCGGCGGAGGTGATGTGCCGTGTACGCACCACAGATCGCTGAGACCGATCCGGATCGGCCGTGCTTCGTGATGGCGTCGACGGGGGAGACCGTCACGTACGGGGAGTTCGAGTCACGAGCCAATCGGTTCGCCCATCTGCTCCGTGATCACGGGCTCCGACGGCTCGACCACTACTCGATCTTCATGGAGAACGACCCGCGGTACCTCGAGGCGTGCGGCGCCGGTGAGCGGGCCGGCCTGTACTACACGTGCGTCAATTCCCACCTCACGTCCGACGAACTCGCATACATCCTGACCAACAGCGAGTCCCGCGTGCTCGTCACGTCGAGGGCACTGTGCGACACCGCGCTCGACGCAGTCGCCCAGTCGCCGGGAATCGAACTCGTGCTCGTCGTCGACAAACCCGACGGCCTCGGCGCCGCACTCGACGTGCCGGTCCTCGACTTCGTGGCGGCGACGGAACCGTTCCCGTCCACGCCGATCGCCGACGAACGTCTCGGTACGCCGATGCTCTACTCGTCGGGCACGACCGGCCGACCGAAGGGGATCGTGCGCGACCTCCCCGACGTACCGCCGAGCGATCAGCTTCCGTTGTTCCACTTCCTCATCCAGCTGTGGCGGTACCGCGACGGAATGCGGTACCTGTCGCCGGCGCCGCTGTACCACTCGGCGCCACAGGCTGCCGTCGGGCTCACGGTTCGCATGGGTGGTACCGCGGTGATCATGGAGCGGTTCGACCCCGAGACGTACCTCGAACTGATCGAACGGCACCAGATCACGCACAGCCAACTCGTGCCCACGATGTTCAGCCGCATGCTCAAGCTGCCCGAGGAGGCGCGCACCCGTCACGACCTGTCGTCGCTCGAGATCGCGGTCCACGCAGCGGCTCCGTGTCCGGTGCAGGTGAAGGAGCAGATGATCGACTGGTGGGGTCCGATCATCCACGAGTACTACGGGGCGACCGAGGCGATCGGCTTCTCGGCGTGTGACTCCGAGGAGTGGCTGGCTCACAAGGGCACGGTCGGAAAGGTCATCGTGGGCACCCTCCACGTGCTCGACGAGGAGGGCCAGCCGTGTGTGACGGGTGAGCCGGGCACGCTGTGGTTCGAGCCGCCGACGAGCCTGTCGTACTTCAACGACGAGGAGAAGACCGCCGAGTCGACGATGGTCGACCCGAACGTGGCCGACGTCCCGCTCGCCACGACCGGGGACGTGGGCTACGTCGACGAGGACGGCTACCTGTACCTCACCGACCGGAGGACCTTCATGATCATCTCGGGTGGGGTCAACATCTATCCGCAGGAGACCGAGGACCTCCTGATCACGCATCCGAAGGTCGCCGACGCGGCCGTCTTCGGCGTTCCCAACGTCGACCTCGGCGAGGAGGTGAAAGCGGTGGTGCAGCCGATGCCCGACATCGCCCACGACGACGCCCTCCGGACGGAGCTGATGCAGTTCTGCCTCGACCACCTCTCGAAGCAGAAGTGCCCTCGGTCGATCGACTTCGACCCCGAGCTGCCGCGCCTTCCCACGGGCAAGCTCTACAAGCGGGTCCTGCGCGACCGCTACTGGGGCGACGGCGCGTCGCGCATCGTGTCGACCTGATGGCGCTCTCGATCGACGCCGAGGGTCGCGCCCCGATCGTCGTCGCGTCGATCGACGACGGCAAGGCGAACGCTCTCGACCTGGCCACGATCGTCGGGATCCACGACGTGGTCGGCGACCTTGGCGACCACCAGGCGCTCGTCCTGACCGGCCGCGACGGGATGTTCAGCGGCGGGCTCGATCTCGGCGCGCTCGCCGCAGGCGGTCAGGCGGCGGACGAGTTGCTGGCGACCATGGGTCGCCTGCTCGTCGCGATGCTCCGATCGCGACGGCCGATCGTCGTCGCCGCGGATGGTCATGCGGTCGCAGCCGGAGCGATGCTGATGCTGGCTGCCGATCATGCGGTGGTCACGGATCGCCCCGCGAACTACGGGTTCGCCGAGGTCCCGAACGGCATGCCGCTCCCGACCGGCGTCGTCGAGTTGATCGCGGAGCGAGCCGCACCTACGGCTGCACTTCGGCTCGCGGCGCACGGACACCTCGCCGGTCCGGTCGAGGCGGTCCAGCTCGGCCTCGCCGACCGCGTCGTGGCGGCCGACGACCTGATCGACGTGTCGGTCGAGGCGGCCTCCGGGTTGGCGGCACTGCCGGTCGAGGCGAACGCCGAGACCAAGCGGCGGGTCACCCGTCGTCTCGTCGAACGGATGTCCGCGACGTGATCGCGACCTGACCTCGATCGTTGCGCGGGTTGCGCCAGGACGGTCACGCACCACCGGGTGTCCGCCGGCGGTGTCGGTGACGTCGGCAAGGATGTGCGGCCGTGTCGGTCGGAGGCCTGCTGCTCGATGTCGTCGGCCCCGTCGTCGTGCTCGTCGCCATCGGTGCGGTCGTGGGAACGCGCCTGGGCATCGACCCGGCCCCGCTGTCGACCGCGTCGTACTGGCTGTTCGGTCCCGCATTCGTCTTCGACAACCTGTACGACGCCGACCTGGCGCGTGACCTCGTCATCAAGCTGATCGTTGCGTCGTTGGCGAGCATGGCCGGCGCAGCGATCGTCGCGTGGGTCGTGATGACGATCGCTCGACAGCGAGGCGCAGCGCGTTCCGCGACGATGCTGACCAGCGCCTACGGCAACGTCGGCAACGCCGGTCTCGCGATCAGTGCGTTCGCACTCGGAGACGACGTGCTCCCGATCGCCAGCGTCGTGATGCTCTCGATCAACATCACGGGCCTCGCGATGGGCGTCGGTCTCGCCGCTGCCCGCACGACCACGATCGGTCGCGCCATCGGTCGCGCGCTCATGGCACCGATGACCGTCGCAGGCGTTCTCGCGATCGTCGTGAACGCGATCGGCCGAGGACTGCCGCTGATCCTCGAACGACCCATGCAGCTGATGTCCGACGCGATGATCCCCACGATGCTGATCACGCTCGGGTTGCAGCTCGTCCTGACCGGCATGCCGCACTGGAACGCCGGACTGCTCACCACGATCGGCGCCAAGCTGGCGGTCGCACCGCTCGCCGGCACCGGTGCCGCCGCCGCGCTCGGCCTCGACGGCGACCCGTTGTCGGTCGTGGCGATCCAGACCGCCATGCCGCCGGCGGTGTTCTGTGCGTTGGTGGCGATCCAGCACGACTACGAGCGCGATCGGATCACCAGTTCGGTCGTCGCGACGACGATCGTGTCGCTGCTCACGATCCCGGTCGTGTTGGCGCTCGCGACCTGAGGCGGTGGACCCCGTGAGCGATCACGGGCCCGTCCGTGGCAATCTGGTGACGTGACGACACTCGACCGAGACGGCTCGCCGGGCGACGCGGTTCTGCACGGCGGCGACGATCCGACGGTGTCGATCCTCGACCTCGCGATCATCGGGCGCGACGAGACGGCGGCCGATGCGTTCACCGCCAGCGTGGCGCTCGCCCAGCTCGCCGAGCGCCGTGGCTATCACCGCGTCTGGTACGCCGAGCACCACAACATGGCGTCCATCGCGTCTGCGGCGCCCAGCGTGCTCATCGCGCACGTCGCCGCACACACGTCGACCATCCGGTTGGGCGCCGGCGGAGTGATGCTCCCCAACCACTCGCCGCTCACCATCGCCGAACAGTTCGGGACGCTTGCGACCCTTCACCCCGACCGGATCGACCTCGGACTCGGGCGTGCTCCCGGCAGTGACCAGACGACGATGCGGGCGATGCGCGTCGACCCGAACGCCTCCGACCGCTTCCCCAACGACGTGCTCGAACTGCAGGGCTACCTCCGCGACGACTCCCGCGTCGCCGGGGTCACCGCGGTTCCGGGTGCCGGCACCGACGTGCCGCTCTACATCCTCGGGTCGTCCACGTTCGGCGCCCAACTCGCGGCGCAGCTCGGTCTGCCCTACGCGTTCGCCTCACACTTCGCCCCGGCGTGGCTGCTCGAGGCGGTGGCGCTGTATCGCCGGCAGTTCCAGCCGTCCGACCAACTCGCAGAGCCGTACGTGATCGCCGGTGTGAACGTGATCGCGTCACACGACGAGGGTGACGCCCTGCGCCAGCAGCGCGATGTCACGCGTCGTCGCATCGGTCGGTTCCTCCGCCCGCCGCGCGACCTGAGCGACGACGAGGCCGACGAGTTGCTCGGCACGATGCAGGGCCGTCAGATCGCACAGATGATGCACTACACCGCGGCCGGTGATGCCGAGTTGGTGGCGCGGTACCTGCGCAACTTCGCGGTCGAGGCGGGCGTCGACGAGGTGATGACCGTGCATCCGTCGCCGACGGTCGACGAACGCCTTCGGTCGATCGAACTCCTGGCCGATGTGATGGCCACGAGCCCGGCCACGGTGTAACCGTCGCCGCCCGAGCTGTCCGCCTGCGCCCGGGCCGGATCCGGACACCCCGTCAGCTCTCGAGGGTGGGCAGCCCGTCGCGCAGGACGTTCTTGGCGATCTTCTCGATCGTCGAGCGGGGGAGCTCGTCGAGGACCTTCACGGCGCGCGGCACCTTGAAGTCGGCCAGGTTCGCGGCGCAGTGATCGATCACCCGCTGCTCGATCTCCGCGTGATCGAGGGTCGGGTCGGTCGTGATGAGGAACGCGACCGGAACCTCGTCGAGCATGGCGTGTGGTTGGCCGACGACCGCGACCTCGACGGCGAGCCCGGTCTGCATCACGACCGTCTCGACCTCCGACGCGGCGACGTTCTCGGCACCGACCTTCAGCATGTCCTTCGCCCGATCACTGAAGTAGAGGTTGCCGTCGGAATCGGTCCCGATCATGTCGCCCGTGTCGAACCAGCCGTCGTCGTCGAACGCAGCCGCGTCGGCCGCGGGGTCGCCGTCGTAGCGGAGGAACATCGACACACCCCGGACTCCACGGACGAAGAGTCGCCCGCGCTCGCCCGGCCGCACCGGCTGACCGTCGGGGTCGCGAACGCTGATGTCGTAGCCGGGTGACGCGCGGCCGATCGTGCGGCGAGGTCCGGGCAGGTCGACGCTGTCGACGATCCCCTGCGTGATCGTCTCGGTCATGCCCCACCATCCGAGCGTGAGGACCCCGAACCGCTCCTCGAACTCGGGCACCCGGGCGCCGATCCCCCAAAACCGCATGCGGTGGTCGGCCGGGACGTCGTGCGGGATCAGGGCGCGGACGCAGAAGGGGATCATCGACACCCACGAGACGTCGTGGCGCAGCGCGACGTCCCAGAACCGCGAGGCGGAGAAGCGTGGCTGGAGCACGACCGTTCCGCCCGACCACAACGTGGTGAGCATCGACCACGACTGAGCGTTCGTGTGGAACATCGGCAGCATCACGAGCGTGACGTCGCCGGGACGCAGCCGGAGGTGGCTCACCGACGTCTCGGCGCCCCAGGTGGCGTTGGCGTGGGTCCAGAGCACCGCCTTCGGACGTGACGTCGTTCCCGACGTGAACTGGATGCCGAGCTCAGCTGTCGGATCGGTGGCTCGCGTCGGCGGTTCTCCGTTGGCGACGAGGAGGTCGGCGAAGGGCACGTGATCGAGCTGTTCGAGCTCGTCTCGCGCGTCGGGGGCCGGTGGCTCGCCGGCATCGTCGGCGGTCACGACCAGGAACCGCAGATCAGCAGCCGTGTCGGCGACGAGGCGGGCGAAGCCGGGTGACGTGATCGCCGCGACGACACGGGCCTTCTCGGCGAAGTACTCCATGTCGCGGGCGACCGATCGTGTGTTGGTCGAGACAGCGACCGCGCCGAGTTCGGCGCACGCGAACCACGAGAGGAGGAACTCGGGCGAGTTGTCGAGGTGGATCATCACCCGGTCGCCGAACTCGACGCCGCGGGCGCTCAGCGACGCGGCCACGCGGCGCACCTGCGCCCGGAACTCGGCGTAGGTCCAGCTGCGAGCCGTGCCCGTGAACGGCTCCCAGATCAGGAACGGATGGTCAGGTCGTTCGCGCGCCTGGCGAGCGAGCAGCCAGGGGACGTCGCGGCCGTCCTGCATCGCCCACTTCGCCTGATCGATCGACGCGTCGAGTTCCATCACGACGAGCTGATCACGGCGCGCCGGTCGAGAGCGACTCGGCCGGCGCCCAGAATTCGAAGCTGTCGCTCAGCGGAGCGAGAACGGCGGATAGCGGTCGGTGATCAGCAGGAACCCGTACGCGTTGATGCGCACCGACCAGCGCCCGACGCCGACCACGAAGTCGAACAGACCGCGGGGATACCGCCCGGTGAACAGGATCGCGAACCATGCGATGACGACGCAGAAGAACGCCCCGATGGACAAGAAGAACAGCACGATGTAGTGCGGGATGAGGAGGAACCACTTGACGAGTGGGAGCCAACGGTTGAGGTCGCGCTCGGCGTCGGGATAGTCGTACTCGAGCCGGACATCCTGCTCGTCGACCGTCGACGGGTACTTGTCGGTCACCAACACCACGTACGCGCCGATGCGAGCGGTGAAGCGGCTGAGCTCGACACCGAAGTCGAACCACCATCGCGGGTACCGCCGGCGGATCAGGATCATGAGCAGCGTCGCCACGAAGAGTCCGCCGGCGATGCCGCCGCCGCTGGTGGCGACCCACTCCCCACTCGACGTCTCGACGAACTGCGGCAGTCCCGACGTGAGGACGCCGACGAGGATCACGATCGGGATCACGAGGATGATCCGGAAGGCGGTGGTCAGTCGGTTGTAGCTGTCGCTGTACGCGACCTCGAAGCGGGCCGGATACTGCACCCCGCCGGGTGGCGGACCAGGTGGCGGTGCCGTCGGTGGTGGCGTCGCCGGTGGCGGCGCACCGGGTGGTGGCAGACCTGGATCGGACGATTCGCTCATGTTCCCCTCCCGAGCGTGGACCCCGCCGGGAAACTAGTCGCGACGGGCACGGGCGCCCAGGGATCCTGCGCCCGGCCCGCCCCGCCCGGCTCGAACGAGTCTCAGCGCTCGACGACGTGGCGTCGGAGGAACGAGTCGACCGCCCGGCGTGCGTCGTCGTCGTCGACCTGCTGGCCGAGCAGGACGTGGCGCATGAAGAGCGTGGCCGACAGTTCGTCGACCATGCCGTCGACGTCTCCGTCGACGAGTTCCCCGCGTTCGATCCCGGCGTCGACGGCCTGACGCACGGGGGTGAGCAGCCCACGGACGTAGTCGGCGGCGATGTCGCCCGCGTCGGAGTCTCGGCGCCCGTGCTCGACCAGTGCGCCGAAGAGCGCCCGGACCGGCCGACGGTTGAATCGCTGGACCAGGCTGTCGACGGCGATCTGGAGGTCGGCGCGAAGGTCGCCGGTGAAGGCCGGGATCCCGCGACCGGCGACGGCCCGGTCGAACATGGTGCGGATCAGGTCGGCGGGCTCGGGCCAGTGCCGGTAGATCGTGGTCCGCGCGACGCCGGTCTCCTGATGGATTCGTTGGGCGGTGATGGCGTGGGCGCCCTCGTCGATGAGGAGCCGGAACGCCGTGGTCAGGACCACCTCGAGCGTGGCCTGGCGTGGGCCACGACGTTCGACCTCCACCGTCACCCTCGGGCCTCCGCGTCCACACGTCGACCCTACCGATCACTTCGCACCGCTACAAAGTGTTGCGTTTCGCTGCGAGCTGAGCTTGACTGGACAGTATCGCTACAAAGTGCAGCGTTACGGCAGATCGGGAGGAGATGCCATGAAGATCACGACCGGACCCACTCGACTCGTCGCCGCTCTCGCGGTGGCGGGACTCGTCGCCGCGGCGTGTGGCAGTGACGACGACGTCGACGGCGCCGGCGACGACACCCCGGCCGCAGCGGCGCCGTCCGCTGCCGAGGGGAGCGTCGCCGAACCGATCGACGAGGAGGTCCTCGAGTCCGGTGCCACGGTCCGGCGATTCGAGGCCGACTCGTTGACGATCCACACCTTCACGAATCCCATCTCGGGGTTCGCGAACACGACCACCGTGTTCGAGTCCGACTCCGCACTCGTCCTGGTCGACACCCACTTCTCGACCGAGTTGGCCGCCGACTTCCGGGCCTACGCCGACGCGCTCGACAAGCCGATCGACCGCGTCCTCATCACCCACGAGCACCCCGACCACGTCGGCGGGATCCCCGAGGTCTTCGCCGACGTCCCCACCTTCTCGTCGAGCGGAGTGATCGATGCCGTGGCCGACGCCGGGATCACCATCACCGACACCCTCGAGCCCGGTGATGTCGAGATCGACGGCGTGACCTACCGATTCGACGTCGTCGAGGACGCCGAGGCCCCCGAGCAGGTGGTGATCACCCTGCCCGATCAGAAGGTCGTGGCCATCGGCGACCTCGTCTACAGCGACGTGCACGCGGTGATGACACCCGACTTCGACAACTGGATCCGCCTGCTCGACGACATCGGTGCGACCGACGTCGCGCTCGTGATTCCCGGACACGGCGACCCGGGTGACGCCGGGATCATCGACGAGATGGTCGAGTACCTCGATGCGGCCCGGTCGGCCTACGGCGAGTCCGACGACGCCGACGCATTCGCCACGGCCATGGTCGAGGCCTTCCCCGACCGTCCGGGCGCGAACCTGCTCGAGTTCGGCGCCGGCAACCTGTTCCCGAAGGCCGAGGGGTGAGGGTGGTGACCACGTCCGAGCGAACCGATTCGACGGACCGCCCCATCGCGGCCGGTCGATCCGATCAGCACCTGACCAAACGGTACGGCTGGCGCTTCGTGGTGATCCCGGGACTCCTCGTGTTGATCTACGGGATGCTGTCGTTCATCTCCCTCGGAGACCAGGACTTCTTCTACGAGTCGATGGAGATCAACGTCCCCGACAACGAGTTCCTGCTGTGGAGTTGGGGTGGCAAGAACACGGCAATGCTCACCGTGCTGCTCGTCGCCACCGTCACGCGGCTCCGCGTCCTGCTCGTGACCGCGATGGCCGTCCTGTTCGTCGGCCAGATGGGTGACGTCAACGCAGGCGCCCAGAGCGGCGTCAACGTGTTCGTCACGTGGATCGCCTTCTCGCTGGTCGTGATCCAGTCGGTCTGGATGTTCTTCGACTGGCGAGCCGAGCGGAGGGAGGCGCCCGGGATCGCCTCCTGATCAGGCGCCACCGAGTCGGTCGCCGAGGTGTCCGATTCCGTCCCGGGCGGAAGCGGACAGTTCGTCCCCGTCTACGGTGGGAGCGCCGTGACGATCTCCCCTTCGACCAGCGGCGGCGTCGATGCCGAGCACCTCGCAGCGGCCATCGACGACGCGGGCGACGCCCGCATCCTGCTCATGTCGCTGGTGCACCTCACCGGTGACACGAGCTGGCTCGAACCGCCGTTCACCCCGGTTCGCGACGTCAACCTGATCGCCGATCGCCACGCCGGACTCGACGCCGACTCCCGCGCCCGCATCCGCGATGCGCTCGTCGGTGAGCTCACGTCGCCGTCTCGGGAGTCGGGCGGTGTCGAGCCGGCGATCGTCGACCCGGGCCCCGATCTGATGCTGCGCATGATGCGCATCTGCCTCGGTGAGGAGGTCGCCGAGGAGTACTCGCTCATGATGCGCGAGGACCTCGGCTTCGTCGACCGCGACGTCGACCTGCCGCCCGTGCCCGACGAGGTCGACGGGCCGGTCGCCGTGATCGTGGGCGCCGGCGTGTCGGGGCTGGCGATGGGTGCGGTCCTCGGCCGCGCCGGGCTGCCGTACGTCATCGTCGAGAAGAGCGACGACGTCGGCGGAACCTGGTGGGACAACCGCTACCCGGGCTGTGGCGTCGACACCCCCAACCACGCGTACTCCTTCTCGCACGGCCGCCGATACGACTGGTCCCGATACTTCTCGCCCCGCGACGAGATCGCCGACTATCTCCGTCGGTGCGCCGACGAGTTCGACGTGCGTCCGCAGATCCGATTCGGGACCGAGGTCGTCGGAGCTCAGTGGGACCACGACGCCCGGCGGTGGCACGTCGACGTGCGCCCCACCGGAGCGGGCGCCGACGCGCCGGCCGAGACCCTCACGGCGCCGGCGTTCGTGAGCGCGGTCGGGGTGTTGAACGTGCCGAAGCCGCCGGCCATCGAGGGCCTCGACGAGTACGAGGGCGTCACGTTCCACACGGCGCGCTGGCGTGACGACGTCGCGCTCGACGGCGCCGATGTGGCCGTGGTCGGCACCGGAGCGTCGGCCATGCAGCTCGTGCCCAGCATCGCCGATCGAGTCGGTCGGCTCACCGTGTACCAGCGAAGCCCGCAGTGGGCCCGTCCGGTCGACGGCTACGGCGAGGCGATCCCGGACGCCGGACGCTGGCTGCTCCAGAACGTGCCCTTCTACGCCGAGTGGTTCCGGTTCGTCATGTTCTGGCGCTACGGCGACGGGCTCCTCCCGTTCCTGCGCCGCGATCCGGAGTGGCCCCATCCCGAGCGGTCGATGAACCGGATCAACGACCGTCACCGGGGTCAGATGACCGATCACCTGCTGTCCGAGCTGGAGGGTCGTCCCGACCTGGTCGACAAGTGTCTTCCCTCGTATCCGCCGTTCGGCAAGCGGATCCTGCTCGACAACGGGTGGTTCCGCACCGTGCGGCGCGACGACGTCGAGCTGGTCACCGATCCGATCGATCACATCGCCGCCGACGGCGTGATCACCTCCGACGGGACCCGCCGTCGGCATGATGTGATCCTCCAGGCGTCGGGTTTCGAGACGACTCAGCTCACCGCACGGTTGGGTGTGATCGGCCGTGATGGCGTCGATCTGGCCGACGTGTGGGCCGACGAGGATCCGAGGGCCCACATCGGCATCACGGTCCCCGGGTTCCCGAACCTGTTCGTGATGCTCGGGCCGAACACCGGTCTCGGTCACGGCGGATCGACGATCTTCATGTCCGAGTGCCAGGCGCGGTACGTCGCATCGTGCCTCGCCGCCGTCCTCGATGGCGACCGCGTGGCGGCGATCGAGGTGCGCCAGGACGTGCACGACGCCTACAACGAACGCGTCGACGCCGAACACGCGGAGCTGATCTGGACGCACCCGGGCATGACCAACTGGTACCGGAACCGTCACGGCCGGATCACGGCCCTGCTCCCGTGGCGCCTCGTCGACTACTGGGCACTGACGCACGACGTCGACCTCGACGAGTTCACCATCGACGCCTGACGCGTCGGACGGCGGCCCGCCGCCGAGAGCTGACCTCGTCGTCAAACGTGACGTCCGGCACACCTACGTGCGTTGCGGTGCCGCCGCCGGACGATCGACTCCGTTCCGCCTTCCGACCCTCACGACATCTGGAGTCGAACCTCATGAGCACGCTGGGGCGCATCCCCTTCCGCATCGCGCTGGCGATCGCGGTCCTCATCCCGCTGGCCGCCGTTTCGGTCTACGCCAGCGTTGACGCCGTCGGCGCCCGCGGGGCAGCTCAGGACGCCGCCGACATCGAGATCTCCACCGAGCTGAGCGTGCTGCTCGGCAACCTGGTGCACGAGACCCAGAAGGAGCGCGGGTCGACCGCGCTGTATGTGAGCTCCGAAGGGCAGGCCTTCCAGACGGAGCTGCCGGCTCAGCACGACGCCACCGATGTGGCGCGGATCGCGCTCGACGAGTTCCTCGCCGAGCACGGTGACCGGTTCGATTCGATCGCCACCGAGTTGGGCGCAGTCCTCGACGACCTCGACCTCGTCGACGGTTGGCGCGAGAGTGCGCTCTCGCTCGACGCCACCCTCGGGGAGCTGCTCGGGTCCTACACCGGGCTCAACAACAAGATCCTGGCGACGATCGGAGCATCGACGGCCGGCAAGGGTGATGCCGACATCCGCGGCGACGCGATCGCCTACGTCACGTTCCTCAACGGCAAGGAGCGGTCGGGCATCGAGCGGGCCCAGCTCTCGGCCGTCTTCGCGAACGACGGGTTCGCGCCGGGGCAGTACGCGACGGTCACGTCGTTGATCGCGATCCAGGACTCGTACTTCTCGCTCTTCGAGACGATCGCGAACCCCGAGGTCCTCGCGTTCTACGAGGAGAAGCAGGCTGAACCGGCCGTCGCAGAGGTCGCCCGGCTCGAGGCGATCGCACTCGGGACCGACACGAACGCAGCCGACTTCGATGGGTTCGGAGTGGTCCCCGACGACTGGTTCGCCACGATGACGCAGCGGATCAACCTGCTGAAGGAGGTCGAGGACTTCCAGGCCGCGGCGATCGCTCAGACGGCTGCCGCGAACGTCGACGCGGCGTCGGCCGACGTGCGCACGTCGATTCTCGTCGGTCTCCTCATCATCGCCCTCGCGGGGGTGGTCAGCGTGCTCATCGTCCGGACGGTTCGCCGACGCGTCATCCGGGTGAACCGTTCGCTCGCGGCGATCGCTGCCGGTGACGTCGACGTTGCACGCTTGGAGATCGGTGCGCGAGACGAACTGGGCGAGTTGGAGCAGGCCTTCAACGACATGGAGGAGATGCTCTCCACCGTGGGCCACCAGGCCGAGGCGATCGCCGACGGCCACATCTCGGCTCTGGTGTTGCAGCAGCAGGTACCCGGCGAGCTGGGTGAGGCCTTCGGCACCATGGTCGGCTCGTTGAAGGACATGGTCGAACAACTCCAGGGCTCGTCGCAGCAGCTCGCCGGCGCCGCCGAAGAGCTCACCGCGGTGTCGACGTCGATGAGCTCGAGCGCAGAGCGCACGTCGTCCGAGGCGACGAGTGCGTCGGCGACCGGTGATCAGGTGTCGGCGTCGGTGGGCACGGTCGCCGCGGCGATCGAGGAGATGAACGCGTCGATTCGTGAGGTGTCGACGAACGCGACCGAGGCGTCCGATGTCGCCAACAACGCAGTCGAGGTCGCTCGTGCGACCTCGGAGTCGGTGGCGAAGCTCGGTGAGTCGTCGGTGGAGATCGGCAACGTGATCAAGGTGATCAACTCGATCGCCGAGCAGACCAACCTGCTGGCGTTGAACGCGACGATCGAG
>JBCDAK010000045.1:0-28106 GCA_039185545.1 Actinomycetota bacterium | reverse complement strand
GTCCGCTGCGCTTCCTCCTCGCGACGCGTGCGACTCGTCGCTGGCGCTTCCCTCGCCGCGCCTGAGGGCTCCCTCGTCGTCCGCTGCGCTTCCTCCTCGCGACGCGTGCGACTCGTCGCTGGCGCTTCCCTCACCGCCGTGCCGAACGTGGTCGGAACGGACTAGACCGGCTTGAGTTCGAGGCGGCCGTCGGGGTCGAAGGTGAGACCGGCCTTGCCGGACACGAGGCGTTTGATGCCGTCGCCGAGCATCTCGTGGCGCCATCCGTCGGCGAGGCGTGCGTCGGGGTCGTCGCGCAGCAGCGCCACGACATCGGCCCGGGTGGCCAGGAGCGCGTTGTCGATCCCCTCGTCGCGGGCGAGCTGGCCCACCCATGCCGAGATCAGGGTCACCGCGGGTCGCATCGATCGTTCGAGATCGTCGCCCGACCGAGGTGCGCTGGGCGGGTCGGCCTCCTGGGCCGATCCGACGGCCTCGATGATCTCCTCGGCGATCCCGCCGCGCGAGTGGCGCTCGTCGACACCCCGGGCCTGTCGCAGCTCGCGAGTGGTGGTGGGCGCCCGCTGGGCGATGCCGAGTACCGCGAGGTCGGGCAGCACCTGGCGCACCGGGATGTCGGTCGCCATGGCACGACGCTCGCGCCACGCCGCGACCGCCTGTGCGACGGCTCGGCCACGCGGCTTGAGCGAGCGGGCGTCCTTCAACTTCAACCACGCCGAGTCGGGGTCGGCGCCACTCACCGGTTTGGTGCGCAGTTCCTCGTTGGCGTCGGCCGCCCACTCGGTGCGTCCACGCTCGGCCAACTGCCCCGCCAGGCGATCGTGCAGCTCGAGCAGGTATTCGACGTCGGCGGCCGCGTACTGCCGCTGGTTGTCGGTCAGCGGCCGCCTCAGCCAGTCGGTCAGCCGATCACCCTTCGCCGGCGTGACCCCGATCTCACGTTGCACGATCGCCGCGAGCGACGGGGTGCCGTATCCGACGAACCCGCCGGCGATCTGGGTGTCGAACATCCGCCGTGGCACCGAGCCGACGGCGTGCGTCAGCACGTCGAGATCCTGCTGCGCTGCGTGGATCACACACAGCGCGTCGGTGGCGAAGACCTTCCCGAGCGCCGTGACGTCGACCGCCAGCGGATCGATCAGGACCAGACGCTGCTCGTCGGACGCCGTCCGCCAGGCGATCTGGACCAACGCCAGCTTCGGGTAGTACGTGCGCTCGCGGTGGAACTCGGTGTCGAGTGCATACCGACCGACGGTGAGCAACTCGCCGACGACATCATCGAGGCGTTCGTCATCGTCGATCCACTCGTAGGAGATCGAGGCGGGTGCGCGATCGCTCACCGAAGGTCAACCGCCTCGGTCGATGTCGTGGCCGGCCTGCTCCCACGCCATCATCCCGCCCGCAACGTTGACCACGTCGTGTCCCTGGGCCGCGGCGAACTCGCACGCTCGGAGACTGCGCCCGCCCGACTTGCAGATGACGTAGGTGGGCGACCCCGTGAAGCGGTCGAGATGATCGGGCACCGTTCCGAGGGCGACGTGCACCGCCTCGGACACATGTCCGTCGATCCATTCGTCGTCCTCGCGGACGTCGATCAGCACCAGGTCGGGATCGGCGTCCATCTGCCCGCGGAGTGTCTCGACGTCGATCTCGGGAATCGCCACGGGTGGCGAGGCTACTTCGCCTCGCGGGGTGCGGTGGGGAGCGTCGAGGTCGAGAGGCCGAGGCGGCGGAGATCGTCGGGGGTGTTCACGTTCTCGACCACGTGCGGGTCGACCGGGACCTCGACGCTGCGCAGCATCTCGATCACCCGATGAAGTGCTCGAGTGCCGGAGCGGAACGACTCGAGCAGGGGCAGCTCGGCCGAGCGAGCCCACGCCGCACAGGTGTGGTGTCGACGGTCGGTGACGGCCACGGCGACGTCGGGTGCCGTTCCGTCGGCGCCCGCGCCGTCGAGTGCGTCGACGAGCCGGCCGACGGTGGTGCCGTCGAGAAACGGGAGATCACACGACGCCACGACGACGACCTCGCTCCGGCAGTCACCCAGCGCGCCGATGAGACCACCCAGCGGGCCCTCCCCAGGGAACCGATCGGGATGGAGGTCGAGGTCGAGGTCGTCGGCACGAGGGCCCGACCCGTATCCGATCACACTGCGACACCCGCCCTCGAGCAACGCGTCGGCCACCCGGTCGGCCATGGCTCGGCCGTCGATGCGGAGCCCGGCCTTGTCGACGCCCATCCGTCGGCTCGCGCCTCCGATCAGCACGACGCCGTCGACGGGGCGGACACCGTCGATGTCCGAGCCGATCTCGGCGTCGTCAGGCACGGGCTGCGGTGACGCGGGCACTCGTGGTGGCTTCGGCGAGCGACGCCTGCGTCAGGACGAGGACCCGTCGGGCGGACCCGACGGGTCGAGCTGCGCCAGGAACTGGCTGCATCGCTCGGCCTCGTCGTCCTCGCCGATCTCGGCGGCGATCCGCCCGAGGCCCGCGAGCGACCGGAGGAACCCCTGGTTGGTCGGCTCGGACCATCGCACGTACCCCGAGCCACGCCAACCGTTGGCCCGCAGCGCGTCGAGACCACGGTGGTACCCCACGCGATACGCGGCGTAGCTCTCGATCGGGTCGCGTCCGAGATCACCCAGGGTGGCCCACCCGGCCAGGAAGCGGGGAGAGGCCGCCACCACCCGGGCGACCGCGTCGCGCCGCTCGGCATCGGGTCCGGCGAGTGCAGCCGCGAGACCGTCGGCATCGATCTGATCGGGAGGCGGGAGGACGGTGGTCGGCAGCCCGCCGGGCGAGAACTGGATCGGTTGATCGCTCACCACGGCGAGGGTATCGATCCCCCGCCGGGCGCGGGCTCGGTCGTACCATGCCGCGATGCCCGCTGCAGCGCTCGTCGCCCTGTCGCTCGACGCAGCGAAGAACATCGCCATCGTCGTCGCGGTGATCTTCGTGCTCGGCGCCGTCGCCTCGGCGTGGCTGATGAAGACCGTCGCCCAGAAGGTGGCGACGGCACTCGTGCTCGCGGTGCTCGCGTTCTCGGTCTGGACGCAGCGGGGAGCGCTCGACGACTGCGCCGACAAGGTCACCGACTCGTTCGGTCGGGACGGACTCGGTGTGCGTCTCGACGACACCGAGTGCTCGTTCTTCGGGTTCACCGTGCCGATCTCCGACCCGCGGTCCGACGACGACAGCGACACCGAGTGACCGAACCGGCCCGGTCGGATCGGGAGCGCGAGTCGGAGCGGTCACTCGCCCGGCTGACGTTCGCCAAGGGCGTCTCCAACACCTCGCTGCGATGGTTCGGGCCGTTCCTTCCGACCCTCGAGTCGGCGTTCGGCGCCACCACCACGCAGTTGACCACCATCCTCGGCATCGGCGAGCTCGCCGGCCTGTCGACCCTGCTCACCGGCCGACAGCTCGATCGGGGACGGGAACGCCTCATCGTCGTGCTCGGCATGGTGGCGACATCCGTCGGTTGCCTGGTCGCTCTCGTCGGCACCACCCTCTGGTTCGCGGCGGCCGTGATCCTCGTCGTGTTCGGCGTGGTCAACGTGACCGCGGCGGGTCATGCGTTCATCGGGCATCGCGTGCCCTACGAGCGGCGCGGCCGGGCGATCGGGCTGTTCGAGACGTCGTGGGCGCTGTCGCTGCTCGTCGGTGCGCCGATCGTCGCCGCCCTCATCGGGCTCACGGGCTGGCGAGGTCCGTTCGCCGTCCTCGCGGTGGCCAACGTCAGCGCCGCGGCACTGGTGGCTCGGGCTCACGTGCGGGCCGTGCGCGCAGCTCGCTCGGCTCCCTCGGCCTCAACCGGCGCCGAGGAACTCGAATCGGCGGTCCCGAGCGAGCCCGGCAACCCCTTCCGGCTGCCGCTGCGAGCATGGCTGACCGTCGCCGGGTCAGGGTTCATCGGGTTCACCGGTCTCGCTGTGTTCGCCATCAGCGGAGCGTGGCTCGACGATGCGTTCGGCGTGTCGACCGGTGGGTTGGGGGTCGTCGCGATGGGCTTCGGTGCCGTCGAACTCGCGTCGAGCCTGAGCTCGGCCCGGTTCGCCGACCGATGGGGCAAACTGCGCTCGACCGTCGCCGGTCTGGCGCTGCTCATCGTCGGCCTCGGCATCATGTCGATCGCCGACGACCGACTCTCGGTCGGGGTCATCGGCATCCTCACGTTCCTCGTCGGGTTCGAGTTCGCCATCGTCACGTCGATCTCGCTCGTCACCGAGGCCGCGCCCGAGGCTCGCGGTCGCACCGTCGTCGCCGCAGCTGCGTCGGGCACGATCGCTCGCGCCGGAGGAGCGGTGGCCAGTGGATGGCTCTACAGCCGGTCGGGAGTCGACGGATCGGCGGCGATCGCGGCAGCGGGATCGGCTCTGGCGATCGTGCTCTTCTTGGGCGGCTCGGCCGGAGCGGAGCCGACCGTCAGCTGACCCGGACGATCCGGAGGACGTTGGTGGCCACCGACGACCCGGTCTCGGTGGGCGCGCCGGCGAGCACGACCACGGTGTCGCCGTGGCGCACCGCACCCTGCGACACGGCGACCTCGACGGCGAACCACACCATCTCGTCGGTCGACGAGTAGCGGTCGACCTCGACCGGCGAGACGCCCCACATGAGCGCCATCGACCGAACGGTCTGGGGGTCGGGCGACAACCCGAGGAGCGGGACACGCGGACGGAAGCGAGCCATCGCCCGGGCGGTCCGCCCGCTGTGTGTGCAGCACAGGATCGCCGTGGCACCGATGTCGATCGACGCCTCGGACGCGGCGTGCGTGAGCGCCATGGTGATCCGATCGTCGACGCGGTATGACGGTTCGTCGTCCGCGGCGAGGTCGTGCCAGTCGCGCTGCACGTTGGCGAGTCGCGCGGCCCAGCCCCGATAGCTGGCCTCGGCCTCGGCCCGCTCCGCGATGTCCGACATGGTCCGCACCACGTTGACCGGGTCTCGACCGATGGCCGTCTCGCCCGACAGCATCACGGCGTCGGTCCCGTCGAAGACCGCGTTGGCCACGTCGGACACCTCGGCGCGAGTGGGCGCCGGCGAGTTGATCATCGACTCGAGCATCTGCGTGGCGGTGATGACCGGCACCCCGACCTCGACGCAACTGCGGATGATCCGCTTCTGGAGGTGCGGGACGTCTTCGATCGGACAGTCGATCCCCAGGTCGCCGCGCGCGACCATCACGGCGTCGGTCGTGTCGAGGATCGTGTCGAGGTCGTCGAGCGCGGCGGCGGTCTCGATCTTCGAGACGAGCTGCGCCCGGCCGGCGACGACATCGGCCACGCGTCGGACGTCGTCGGCCCGTCGGACGAATGACACGGCGATGAACTCGACCCCTGCGGCCGCCATCTTCTCGGCGAGCACCAGGTCTTCCTCGGTCGGAGTGGTGAGACGCACGGTGTCGGACGGGAGGTGGACCCCCGGTGAGCCCGTGGCCTGACCGCCCGACACCACGGTCGCTTCGGCGAAGTCGTCGGTGATCCGATCGACACGGAACGAAATCGCGCCGTCACCGAGCGACACGGAGCAGCCGTGCCGAAGGTCGGTGAGCAGGTGGTCGTAGTCGACCTGGATCGTGTGGCCGTCGCTGGGGCCGTCTCCTGCGATGAGCTTCACCGTGTCGCCCGACATGAGTGTGACGCCACCGTCGGGAAATCCACCGGACCGGATCTTCGGACCCGGTAGGTCGGCGAGGACGGCGACGGGCTTGCCGACCTTCTCGGCCACCGCACGCACGTCGGCGAGCCGCTGAAGGTGGTCGGCGACGTCACCGTGGCTGAGGTTGAGTCGGACGACGTCGACCCCCGCGACGATGAGCGCGAGCAGTGTCGCCCGCGTCTCGCTCGCCGGTCCGACCGTGGCCACGATCTTCGTTCGACGTGTCATTTCTGCTTGCCTGTTGCTCGATGGAACTCGTACTGGTGCGTCATGCCCTGCCGGTCCGCCGGGAGCTCTCCGAAGGGGTCGCCGACCCGCCACTGGCGCCCGACGGGTTCCGACAAGCCGAGCATCTCGCTCAGTATCTCTCATCGGAGACCGTCGACGCGGCGTATGTCAGCCCGCTGCAACGTGCTCGCCAGACCGCTGCCCCTCTCGAGGAGGTCCACGGGCTCACCGCCGTGGTCGAACCCGACGTCGCCGAGTTCGACCGGATCAGCTCCGAGTACGTGCCCGCCGAGGAACTCAAGGCCGCCAACGACCCACGGTGGCAGGCGATGCTCGCCGGAGAGTGGGACGGCGACGAGCCACGACACGAGTTCGAGCAGCGCGTGGTCGAGGCGGTCGAGCGGATCGTCACCGAACATCGGGGCCAGCGCGTCGCGATCGTGTGCCACGGCGGGGTGATCAACGCCTACCTCAGCCACGTCCTCGGTATCTCGAACGATCTGGGCGGCTTCTTCTATCCCAACTACACGTCGATCCACCGCGTCGCCGCCGCCTCGTCGGGCGAGCGGTCGATCGTGACGATCAACGAGACGAGCCATCTCCGGGGCACCGGCCTCCCGATGGGCATGGTGCAGGGTGCCGGCTGAGCCGGGACCGGGCGGAAGGGTGCCGGCTGAGCCGGGACCAGACGGAACGGTGCCGGCCGAGCCGGGCCTGGACGACCTGATCGCCTTTCTCGACGGGTCACCGTCGCCGTGGCACGCGGTCGAGTCGACGCTGACTCGGCTCCACGGGTTCGAGCGGCTCGACGAAGCCGAGTCATGGGACCACGTTCCCGAACGCGGTGTCGTCGTCCGCGACGGAGCGTTGATCGCGTGGCGGCTCCCGGGTCCCGCCGGTGACGTCGATGCCGCCGCCGGGTTTCGCATCGCCGGCGCCCACACCGACTCGCCGTGCCTGCGTGTCAAGCCACGACCCGACACCGCCACGGTCGGGTGGAGACAGCTCGCGGTCGAGGTCTACGGAGGGATCCTCAACAACACGTGGCTCGACCGCGACCTCGGCATCGGTGGACGTGTCCTCGGGCCCGATGGACCGGCGGCGCTCGTCAACGTGTCTCGACCCGTCGCACGCGTTCCGCAGCTCGCGGTACATCTCGACCGTGAGGTCAACTCGGGTGGCCTGAAGCTCGACACCCAGCAGCACCTCTCGCCGGTGTGGGGCGTCGGCGCCTCCGCCCCCGGCGAGTTCGCGGCGTGGATCGGAGCCGAAGCGGGGCTGGCCGGGCCCGCGTCGTGGTGGGAGCTGTGCCTCTACGACGTGCAGGGAGCCGCCGTGCTGGGTGCCGACGACTCGCTCTTCGCATCGGGACGCCTCGACAACCTCCTCTCGTGCTGGGCTGCGGCGACCGCACTCCGAGGTGCGACACCCGTCCGGCCCGCGGTGATCGTGCTGAACGACCACGAGGAGGTCGGATCGGCGTCCACGGTGGGCGCGCAGGGGCCGTTCCTCGGCGACATCCTCGATCGGATCGTGGCCGGACTCGGCGGGTCGGGGGACGACCGACACCGGGCGATCGTCCGGTCGTCGTGCATCTCGGCCGACAACGCCCATGCGGTCCACCCGAACTACGTCGAGCGGCACGAACCCGACCACCGCCCCATGGTCAACGCCGGGCCCGCCCTCAAGATCAACTCGAACCAGCGGTACGCCACGTCGGCGCCCACCGCGCAGGTGTTTCAGCGAGCGTGCGACGAGGCCGGCGTCCCGTGGCAGGTCTTCGTCAGCCGGAACAACATGCCGTGCGGGTCCACGATCGGACCGATCACCGCGACCCGACTCGGAATCGCCACCGCCGACGTCGGGGTCCCACAGCTGTCGATGCACTCGGCGCGCGAGCTGTGCGGGGCCGACGACCCCGTGCACCTGGCGCGGGCGCTCACCGGCTACCTCGGCACCTGAGCGCCGTCACGGTTCAGAGGGCCCCGACCCGACTCTGCGCCTCGTCGAAGAGACGCTGCAGCGTGGCGTGCAGCTCCTCGGTCGCCCGTGACATCGCGGCCCGCGACGCACGACCTCGCTCGTTGATCTCGACCACGATCGGCTCGCCGACGATCACGTGCACCTTGCGCGGGTAGATGAACTTCGCGCCGCGCGGCAGCACACGTGCTGATCCGCCGATGCCGACCGGCACGATCGGCACGCCAGCGCGAGCTGCGACGAACGTGGCGCCGTCGAACAGCGGTTGGATCGTGGGCCCGTCCTTGCGCTCCCCCTCGGGGAACAGCACGAGTGGCTCACCGCCGCCGAGCACCGAGATGCATCGAGCGAGCGCCTCGCGGTCGGCGGTGCCACGAGACACCGGGAAGGCACCGAGCGCCGAGAACAGCCGTCCCAGCAGCGGGTACTTCCACATGGAGTCCTTGCCCATGAAGCGCAGTCGACGCGACGTGACACAGGCTGCGATCGGCGTGTCGATGTAGCTGCGGTGGACCGGAGCGAGAACGTAGGCGCCGGTCGACGGCAGGTGCTCGCGTCCGTCGATCGACATCCGGGTGTAGACGCGGGTCGTGTCGGACACCACGAACCGACCGATCCGATACAGGATGCGACTGCCGAGACCGTCGCCGGCCATCGTGGTCTCGTAGCGACTCATCGACCGACCGTCGCGCCGGAGTCGTCGGACTCGTCCTGCTCCGGCGACGCACCGCTGACGCGGCTGCGCACGAGATCGACGACCGTGCTCACCACGTCGACGAACGTGATGCCCGTGGTGTCGATCACCGTGGAACCCTGCGGCTCCACGAGCGGGCTGTCGGCTCGCGACGAGTCCTTCCGGTCGCGTTCGATGATCGACCGCTCGACCTCGTCGACGTCGCCGCCGGCCTCGGCGACGCGGCGTTCGGCCCGCTCGCGCGCCGACGCCGTGACGTAGAGCTTCAGGTCGGCGTCGGGGAAGACGACCGACCCCATGTCACGACCCTCGACCACACCTCCACCGCGTTCGGCGACCCAGTCGCGTTGCCGTGCGACCATCTCGGACCGCACCGAGCTGTTGGCCGCCACGGCGCTGACCGCTCCGGTGACCTCACGGCTGCGGATCTCGGTCGCAGCGTCGACACCGTCGACCATGACCGACCGGTCGACCACCTCGAGGTCGATCTCCTTCGCCACGTCGGCGACCTCGTCGATCGCGTGGGGGTCGATCCCCCGCCGGAGCACGGCCAGCGTGACCGCCCGGTACATCGCACCGGTGTCGAGGTAATCGAGCCCGAGTTCGGCGGCGACCGCACGCCCGACCGTCGACTTCCCCGCCCCGGCGGGGCCGTCGATGGTGATGACCGGTGGCCCTGGCTCGCCGGTCACCACGAGACCCCGTGCGGCCGCCCCTCGGCGTACCCCGCGGCGCTCTGGATGCCGACGGTCGACCGCTCGGAGAACGTCGGGATCGTGTCGGCGCCCGAGTACGTGCACGCCGAACGGAGGCCCGCGACGATCTGGTCGATGATGTCCTCGGCACCCGGCCGATCGTGGTCGAGGTACATCCGCGACGTGCTGATGCCCTCCTCGAACAGCTCCTTGCGCGCCCGCTCGAACTCGGTCTCGGTGCGCGTGCGGTTCTTCACCGCCCGGTTGGAGGCCATGCCGAAGCTCTCCTTGTAGAGCCGGCCGTCGGTGTCGCGCAGCGTGTCGGCCGCCGACTCATGAGTACCGGCGAGCCACGACCCGATCATCACGTGGGCCGCTCCTGCGGCCAGGGCGAGGGCGACGTCGCGAGGGAACTTGACCCCGCCGTCGGCCCACACGTGCGCGCCGAGATCGGCGGCCGCCGCCGCGCACTCGAGCACGGCGGAGAACTGCGGGCGACCGACACCCGTCATCATCCGGGTCGTGCACATGGCGCCCGGCCCCACGCCCACCTTGACGATGTCGGCACCCGCCTCGACGAGCTGCCGCGTGCCCTCGCGCGTGACGACGTTGCCGGCGACGAGCGGATGGTCGGGAATCGACGCCCGAACCGACTCGATCGCTCGCAGCATGCGGGTCTGATGGCCGTGCGCGGTGTCGATGACCACGACATCGGCGCCGAGTGCGACGAGCTCCTTCGCCCGCACCGCGGGGTCTCCGTTGATCCCGACCGCGGCTCCGACCATGAGGCGGCCCTCGCGATCGAGTGCCGGACGGTGGATACTCGACCTGAGCGCGCCCTTGCGAGTGAGAACGCCGACGAGCCGACCGTCGTCGTCGACGACGGGCCCGACGTCGAGTCGGTGCTCACCCAGCCGACGGTGGGCCTCCTCGGGATCGATGTCGTGGTCGAGGACGAACGGGTCGGTCGTCATGACGTTGCCGAGCTGGGTGAAGCGATCGAACCCTTCGGCGTCGGACTCGGTGAACACCCCGACCGGGTGGCCGTCACGGTCGACGATGAAGACGGCGCCGTGCGCCCGCTTGTGGATCAGCGCGAGCGCGTCGGCGATCGACGCGTCAGGGGCGAGCGTGATCGGGGTGTCGTGGACGGAATGGCTCGTCTTCACGCGTTCGATGAGCGATCCGACGATGTCGACCGGGATGTCCTGCGGGAGGATCGCGATGCCGCCACGCCGAGCGACCGTCTCGGCCATCCGCCGTCCGGCGACCGCCGTCATGTTCGCCACGACGACGGGGATCGTCGTACCGATCCCGTCGGGCGTGGTGAGGTCGACACGCATGCGCGACGGGACGTCGGACAGGTTCGGCACCAGGAAGACGTCGTCGTACGTGAGGTCGTGGGTGTGAAGGGGACCGGATGACCGGTCGGGCGGTTCGGTGAGCATGCGCATGGGAGGACTCCGGCAGAGCGGCGCGACGATGCTAACGAGACCGGCTCGGCTCTACGCTCGCCCCGTGTCCGCTTCCGCGTTGCCGTTCGAATCCACCCGATCGACGCCGTCGTCGGTGGTGCTCGTGCACGGCTGGGCGGGGTCGTTCGAGGAGACGTGGCAGAGCACCGGCTTCTCGCTCCTCGTCGAAGAGGGGGGCAAGGAGGTGATCGGCGTCGATCTGCTCGGCCACGGCACGGCACCGAAGCCGCAACACCCCGAGGCCTACGCCGACCTCACCGGGCGCGTCGTCGATGCGCTCCCCGACTCGCCGGTCAGCGGGATCGGGTTCTCGCTCGGCGCGCTCACGCTCCTGCGGACGGCGATCCGGCACCCCGAGCGGTTCGGTCGGCTCGTGCTGGCGGGGATCGGCCGCAACGTCTTCGACCGCGATCACAGCAACGCGACCGAGCTCGCCGAGGGCCTCGAGGCGCTGGTCAACGGGGCGCCGGAGGAGTCGCTGTCGCAGTCGGTGCGGACCTTCGCCCGGTACGCACAGCAGCCGGGCAAGGATCTCGCGGCGCTGGCGGCCGTGATGCGGCGGCCGCCCGCCGGCGACATCGAGCCCGAGCACCTCGCGGCGATCACGTGCCCGGTACTGGTCGTGGTCGGTGAGGACGACTTCGTTCATCCCGGCGACGAGCTCGCCGCAGCGTTCCCCGACGGACGGGTCGTGACGCTGCCGCGCACCGATCACTTCGCCACACCCGAGTCGTTCGGCTTCTTCGACGCCGCGCTCGACTTCGTCGGCGCCCAGTGACCGACCTCGTGTCGACCGACGTCGACCTGGCCGCCGAGCGCCTGCGGGCCGGGGGGCTCGTCGCCGTACCGACCGAGACCGTGTACGGCCTGGCGGCCGATGCCACCTCGCCCGACGCGATCGCACGGATCTACGCGGCCAAGGGCCGTCCCACCGACCATCCGCTCATCGTCCATCTCGCCGATCCCGAGGACCTTCTCGGCGTCGCCGCCGCGATTCCGCCGGTGGCCGAACGCCTCGCGTCGACCGCCTGGCCCGGCCCGGTCACCGTCGTCGTCGAACGATCCGACCGCCTGCCCGCGTCGGTCGCAGGAGGGAGGGACACGGTCGGGGTGCGTGTGCCCGACCACCCGCTCACCCGCGAGGTGATCCGACGTGCGGGTGTGCCGGTCGCCGCCCCGTCGGCCAACCGCTTCGGGCGGGTCAGTCCGACGACAGCCCAGCACGTCGTCGACGACCTCGGCGCGGTACTCGACCCCGAGCTCGACCTGGTCCTCGACGGCGGTCCGAGCCGGGTGGGCCTCGAGAGCACGATCGTCGATGCCACCGTCGATCCGCCGCAGATCCTCCGGACGGGAGGGGTGCCGGCCGCCGACATCGACACGTTGCTCGACGGCGTCGCTGCGACGGCGCCGCCGTCCGGGCCATCCCGTGCGAGTGGCATGTTGCCGTCGCACTACGCGCCTGCGTGCTCCGTCGTGCTGACCGAGGATGCCGCCGAGGCAGCGGCGGTCGCCGCCGATGCCGCCGGCGACGACGAGGTCCGCGTCCTCGATCTGACCGACGACGTGGCTCGGTACGCCCGAGACCTGTACTCCGAACTCCGCCGCGCCGACGCCGACGGCGTGCGGACTCTCGTTGCGGTGCTCCCGCCGCCCGCCGGCCTCGGCGCTGCCGTCCGCGACCGCCTCACCAAAGCTGCCGCCCCCCGCCCCACCTGAACGAGACGACGGACAAACGGTGTCAGACACCGTTTGTCTCGAGTCGAGCGATCTCGCGCTACAGCGCGGACCAGTCGAGTGCGTTGAGGGCGCCCACCCACTGATCCCGGATGTGCTCGACGGCCGGGAGCGGCGTGCGCCCGTTGTGGTCGAGCGCGTCGGCGGGGGCGATGGCGAGACCGACGGTCGACGAGCCTGCGTCGGGCACGACGTCGAGCCGGCACCAGCACGGCGGATCCTCGAGGAGCACCCACATCCGGTACGGAGGATCGTCGTCGGCGACCTCGCCGAGTTCCGCCGCGGCGAGCGACAGCGCCTCGAACGTCACGGCCGGCAGTGCCTCGACGACGAACGACGGATGATCGATGCGTCGACCGTCGGTCTCACCCGGAGGTTCACGCCGTGGCCGGTCGGCCTCGTCGTGCGGCGCCGAGTCGTCGTCTGCCCCGCCCGAGCCCGGCGGGGTCCGGGGCGTCGATCGCTCGGCGATGGCCAGCGCCTCGGTCGCCGCCGCGTTGATGCGACTCATCCGCTCGGTGTCACCACCCGCATCGGGATGCTCCGCGGCGGCGAGTCGCCGGCGAGCGCGCCGGATCTCGTCGCCGGTCGCCCCGCGACTCAGTCCGAGCACGGCGAACGGGTCGAATCGGTCGTCTCGAGGGGTCATGTCAGGTGCGGTCGCGCAGCTCGGCGTACCGACCTCGAACGTCGGCGGCGTCGACCCCGGCGATGGGTCGGACGGCCTCGCCGGCTCCGAGACCCCAGCGTCGGATGACGTCATCGACGTCCTCGCCGCCGGCGACGGCGGCCGCTTGCACCGCTGCGCCCGTCGCCACGGCCTCGTCGGCCAGGACGCGGACGACCGGCAGATCGACGAGCGACGCGAGCGAGCGCTGGATCGCGGCCGACCGGGCTCCCCCGCCGACGAGCAGGAGCCGCCCGTCGACTCGTGCATGCTGCTGCAACGCGTCGAGACCGTCGAGGAGGCCACAGACGACGCCGTCGACCGCGGCCCGGGCGAACTGCTCACGCGTGACGTCGGTGCGCAGACCGCCGAGGACGCCGGCGGCATCGGGGCGATTCGGCGTGCGCTCGCCGTCGAGGTACGGCAGCAGGACCGGTCCGCCGGGCGCAGACGAGATCGCGAGCTCGTCGAACTCTTCGTGGTCGACACCGAGCAGACGCCGCACGGTGTCGAGGACCTTCGACGCGTTCGACGTACACACGAGCGGGAGGTACCGCCCCGACGCGTCCGCGAACCCGGCCACGAAACCCGAGGGGTCGGCGGTCGGAGCGTCGGCGACGGCGAACACGGTCCCCGACGTGCCCACCGAGATGACGGCGTCGCCGGGTCGCAGGCCGACGCCGAGCGCCGCGCCCATGTTGTCACCGGTGCCCGGGCCGACCGTGATGCCGTTCCACTCCCCTGCGACGTCGGTCGGACCGAGCACCTCGGGCACGACCGACGGCCAGTCGACCGAGTCGTCGACGATCTGCAACAGATCCCACCGGTACTCGCCCGTGGCCGGGGACCAGTACCCCGTGCCCGACGCGTCGCCCCGGTCGGTCACGTACCGTCCGGTCATCCGACGCGTGATCTCGTCGTGGGGCAGGAGTACCCGCGAGATCCGAGCGAACCGGTCGGGGTGCAGACGGTGGAGCCACGACAGCTTCGTGATCGTGATCGCCGCCACCGGCACCGTGCCCACCGCGCCGGCCCACGCATCGGGACCGCCGAGCTGACCGACCAACCAGTCGGCGTCGGCCGCCGACTCGGTGTCGTTCCACAACTTCGCGGGATGGACCGGTCGGTCGTCGGCGTCGAGGGCGACCATGCCGTGCTGCTGTCCACCCACGCTGATGGCGCCGACGGGGTCGCCGTCGACGCCTCCGGCCCCGTCGGTGGCCTGCGCCCAGGCGGACTCGAAGGCCGTCCACCAGTCGGCGGGATCGGCCTCGCTGACGGGGGGCGAGACCGCGGGGTGCGGAGCCGATCCCCGGGCGACGACCTCGCCGTCGTCGATACGCCGGATCTCGACCTTCGTCGACTGGGTCGACGAGTCCACCCCTGCGACCACCGTCATCGGCGGCAACCTAGTCCCAGCCGGGTGAGCGACCCCACACGTCGTCGAAGGCGATCTCGGCGGGAGCCTTGCGACGCAACGGGCCGTGTCGTCCGGCGGGTTCGCCCAGCGTGACACAGGCCGAGAGCGCGACGTGCTCGGGGATCTCGAGGATCTCGCGCAGCTGGTCTTCCACGGCGAGATGCCACATGGTCAGCGCACCGCCGTAACCGAGCGCACGGGCGCCGAGCAGCAGGTTCTGGCACGCCGGGTAGACCGACGCTCCCTCGTAGACGTCGGGATCGCGATACCGGTCGAGGCAGACGATCACCACGACCGGGATCGACTCGAACGAATCGACGAAGTGCTGCATCGAGTCGGCGAACCGGCTCGGTCGGTACCCGTCGCCCTCTCGCTTCGCGGCCCAGCCGCGGCGGAACGACTCGCCGAGCACGGCGCGCGCACGCTGCGAACGCTCGCCGTCGCGGAGCAGCAGGAACCGGAACCGCTGCCGATTGCTCCCGGACGGTGCGCAGCCGGCGAGCCGGATGATCTCGTGCAGATCGGCGTCGGGAATCGGTCGGTCGGTGTACCGACGGATCGCCCGGGTGGTCGAGAGACCCTCGATGAGCGACACCGGAACGAGCGGATCCGACACGGTGTCAGCGGGATCGGTCACGGGAGGCGCCGATCGGGGTCAGCGGCCGCGGAACTCGGGCTGGCGCTTCTCCATGAACGCCGTGACGCCCTCGGTGAAGTCGTCGGTCTTGAGGAGCGGGAGGAGCTGCAGGAAGACGTGGTGCACGTTCTGCTCGAACGTCTCGGTCTCGGCGGCCCGCATCATCCGCTTGATGGCACGCACGGCGAGCGGGGCGTTCGCCGCGATCTCGGCCGCCATCTCGCCGGTGCGCTTCGACAGCTCACCCGCCGGGACGACGTGGTTGACCAGACCGAGCTCCATCGCCTCGTCGGCCATCAGGGTGCGCCCGGTGAACGCGATCTCGGCAGCACGGGCGTACCCCACGATCCGCGGGAGCAGCCAGGTGCCGCCACTCTCGGGCAGGATCCCGCGCTTGGCGAATCCCGGGTTGAGCTTGGCCGTGTCGGCCGCGAGACGGATGTCGCACCCGAGCGCCAGGTCGAGGCCGTAGCCGGCGGCTCCCCCGTTGAGCGAGCAGATGGTCGGGGTGTCGAGATCGTGCAGGACGATCGGCGGGGCGTTCCGCAGGTCGAACTCGCCCGTGAACCCACCGCCGTCGCCGAGACCCCCGAGACCACCCTTGGGGGTCTGCATCTGCGCCTGGAGGTCGAGACCGGCGCAGAACGCACGTCCCTCGCCCGTGATGACGACGCATCGGACGCCGGGATCGGCGTCGGCCTCGAGAAGGAGTTCACTGATCCGCTGGAGCATCGCTCCGGAGATCGTGTTCATCCGTTCGGGTGCGTCGAGCTTCAGCCACGCCACGTGGTCGGCGACCTCGTAGCGGACTTCGTGGGCCTGATCGGTGGTTTCCTGCGGAGACACGTTGTTCATGTTCGCGAAACGGGGGTGATTGCCGCGTGATCGGAGCGCTGCGTACACTTGACGATTCCTTGAACAGCGAGTGGCAATCCCGCCCTCGCCCGAGACAAGGGGGAGACAATCCACATGCAGAAGACCCGCGTGAAGCGCGTCGGTGCCCTGCTCGTCGGTCTCACGCTCGTGGCTGCCGCCTGCGGTAGCGACGACGAGGAGACCGAGGACACCGAGGCCCCGGCCGAAGAGGCGCCCGTCGAAACCGACGCGATGGACGAAGAAGAGGCCTCCGCCTCCGAGCCCATGGACGAAGAAGAAGCCATGGACGAAGAGGAAGCCATGGACGAAGAAGAAGAAGCCATGGATGAAGAGGAAGCCATGGACGAAGAAGAGGCCATGGACGAAGAGGAGCCCTCGGGCGCCGGCGACGGCGTGCTCCGCGTCGGCGGTCTGCTCCCCGAGACCGGCAACCTCGCCTTCCTCGGCCCGCCCGAGATCGCAGGCGTGAACCTCGCGGTCCAGGACATCAACGCGGCCGGTGGCGTGCTCGGTGCCGACATCGAGTACCTGCCCGGCGACTCCGGTGACAACGGCGACGTGGCCAACGCCACCGTCGACCGCCTGCTCGCCGAGGACGTCGACGCGTTCATCGGTGCGGCCAGCTCGGGCGTCTCGCTCACGGTGATCGACAAGATCACCCAGGCGGGCAAGGTCCACTTCTCGCCCGCCAACACCTCGCCGACCTTCACCGACTACGACGACAACGGCCTGTACTTCCGTACGGCTCCGTCCGACGTCGTTCAGGGTGCTGCGCTCGCCGACATCCTCATCGCCGACGGCAACACCACGGTCGGCTACCTGGTCCTCAACGACGCCTACGGACTCGGGTTGCTCGAGTTCTCGAAGGGCCCGTACGAGGCCGGTGGCGGACAGGTCGTCGTCGAGGAGATCTACGACCCGCAGGCCGAGAACTTCGACGCCGAGGTGAACGCGATCGTCGAGGCGAACCCCGACGGCGTCGTGATCATCGGCTTCGAGGAGACCGCGCAGATCCTCAACGGCCTCATCGAGGCCGGCTTCGGTCCCGCCGACAAGAACGTCTACGGCACCGACGGCAACATGGGCAACGCGCTGGCCGGCAACTTCGACGACCCGACCGTGCTCGACGGCATGAAGGGCACGCTCCCGGGCGTCGACGTCACACAGCTCACCGAGTTCCAGGCCGCGCTCGATGCGATCGACCCCGAGCTCGAGGACTACTCGTACTCGGCCGAGTCGTACGACGCGATCGTCGTCATGGCGCTCGCCGCCACGGTGGCGGGGAGCGACGACGGTGTGGCCGTGGGTGCCGAGATCAACGAGGTCACCCGCGGTGGTGAGAAGTGCACGACCTTCGCCGAGTGCCTGCCGCTCGCAGAGGCCGGCACCGACCTCGACTACGACGGTGTCTCCGGTCCGCTGGAGTTCATCGACGCAGGCGAGCCGTCGCAGGCATCGATCCTCATCCTCGAGTTCGTCGACGGCGCCATCTCGGTCGTCGGCTCGGTCGAGGGCTCGATCTGATCAGTTCCTGATCTGATCGTCTGATCACCTGAGCGAGCCCCGGGTCTCGGCCCGGGGCTCGTTCGCGTTCCGGGATCGATCTCCCCGGGGACTCACGTCAGCACATGTTCCAGGATCCGCAGGATGCGCTGACGGGGACTTGGACGCCTGCGCCTCACGTCAGCACATGGTGCGGGATCCGCAGGATGCGCTGACGTGGGTGCGTGGCCGGTGCGTCGGTCAGCGGCCGAGGACCCGGTCGGCGACGATCCGGATCGCGGTGCGGCGGACCTCGGGCGGGTCGAACGACGACCCGTCGACGTAGCCGTGTTTACGGACGACGGAATCCCGGACCGAATAGTCGGGGTCGGGTTCGGCAGATGCCCGTCCCCGGATCTCGACGTAGCTCATCGGATTGGCCGGGTCGACCACGCTGATCGACACCCGGGGGTCGCGTTCGACGTTGCGGTGCTTCGCCGCTCCGGTCCTCGTCGAGACCCACAGGACATGGCCATCCACGGCGCCACCGTCGGCGGCATCCGCGAGGAACCACACCGGCGTCGACGACGGACTCCCGTCGGCGGCGACGGTCACCAGCACGGCCGTGTGCGGCCCGTCGAGGAGGTGCCGCAGATGAACCGGCACCGACTCACGGTCGTCGGGCCCGGTGGCCATCGATCAGTCCTGGTGGTCCTTCACGAGGGTGCCGAGGTACAGCTCGATCACCTTCGGATCGGTGAGCAGCTCCTTGCCCGTGCCGGTGTACGCATTCTGTCCCTGGTCGAGCACGTACCCCCGATCACAGATCTGCAGACAGCGGCTGGCGTTCTGCTCGACCATCACGATCGACACACCCGCCTTGTTGATCTGGTGACAGCGGATGAACACCTCGTCCTGGAGGGCGGGCGAGAGGCCGGCCGACGGCTCGTCGAGCAGCAGGACCGAGGGGTCCATCATGAGTGCTCGTCCCATGGCCAACATCTGACGTTCGCCGCCGGAGAGTGATCCCGCCCGCTGATCGGCGCGCTCCATGAGGCGCGGGAACATGTCGCCGACCGTGTCGAAGTGTGCACTGAAGCTCTTCGGATCGAGGAACGCGCCCATCTCGAGGTTCTCGCGCACGGTGAGCGCGGGGAACACGTTGTTGTTCTGCGGGACGTACCCGATGCCCCGACTCACGAGGGAGTGGGCCTTCATGTTGGTGATGTTTTCGCCGCGCAACGTGACCTGGCCGTCGCGGATGTTGACGAGCCCGAACATCGCCTTCACCAGCGTCGACTTGCCGGCACCGTTCGGCCCGATGATCCCGACGAGCTCACCCGGCTCGAGCACCAGGTCACAGCCGTTCAGGATGTTGACACCGGGGATGTACCCGGCGGTCAACCGGTCGGCGACGAGAAGCGGCTCGACCGTCGCCGTGGCTCCGGCTGCGCCGTCGACCGGGTCGGTCGTCGGGTTCGCTCCGCTGTCGTTGGTCATCACAGCTCCCGTCCCAGGTCGAGCGCCGAGTCGTGGGACGACCCGAGGTACGCGTCGACGACGTCCTGGTTCTGGCCGATCGAGGCCGGTGGCCCCTCGGCGATGATGCGGCCCTCGGCCATGACGATGACCCAGTCGCTGATCTCCTGGACCATGTCCATGTCGTGCTCGACGAACAGCACGGTCATCCCCTGATCGCGCAGGCCGGTCACGTGACCGAGCAGCGACTGGGTGAGCGCCGGGTTCACGCCGGCCATCGGCTCGTCGAGCATCACCATCTCGGGCTCGACCATGAGCGCACGCGCCATCTCGAGCAGCTTGCGCTGGCCGCCGGACAGCGTGCCGGCGAACTCGTTGCGCATGTGGTCCATCTTGAAGTGCCGGAGCAGGTCATCGGCCTTCGCCTCGATCTCGGCCTCCTGGTTCTTCCACAGGAACGGGAACACCGACCGGAAGATCGACTCGCCCGTTTGGGCGGTGGCGCCGAGCTTCATGTTCTCGATGACCGTCATCTTCGACAGCGACTTCGTGAGCTGGAAGGTCCGCACCATGCCCCGGTCGGCGATCTTGTGCGCCGGCACCGAGTCGATGCTCTCGCCCTTGAACACACGGTGCCCCTCGTCGGGCGAGTCGAAGTTGGTGAGCAGGTTGAAGAACGTGGTCTTGCCGGCCCCGTTGGGACCGATGAGCGCGGTGATGACGCCGCGCTGGACCTCGACGTGGTCGACGTCGACGGCGGTCAGTCCACCGAACCGGCGGACGACGTTCGTGGCGACGAGGATCGGGTCGGGCTTCTTCGCGCCAGCCTCCCAGGGCACCTCGGCCAGCTGCGCCCGGGCCCGTTCGGGATCGACGCCCTCGACGAACGCGATGTCGCCGAGCGTCGCCGTGCCGTCACCCGTGGGCGGCCCCGCATCGGGGATCAGCTCGTCGCCCTCGCGGAATTCATCGATCATCGAGCGCCATCTCTTCCTTGTTGCCGAAGATGCCCTGTGGTCGGAAGGCCGCCAGCAGGATGAGTCCGAGTCCGATCAACATGAACCGGACCTGGCCGACCTGGGTGCCACTCATGATCGAGTCGGGAATCACGTCGTTCGCCACCGCCTCACGCAGGAACGTGTCGGTGCCGTCGAGCACGGCGTACAGGATCGCAGCGCCCGCCAGCGGACCCAGCACCGTGCCCGCGCCGCCGAGGATGAGCGCCACCCAGACGAAGAAGGTGACGTCGGTGATGAAGTTGTCGGGCTGGGCGAGCGAGAACCCGATCGCGCGGAGCATGCCGCCCATCGCACCGAAGACACCGCCGAGCACCAGCGCCTGCATCTTGTACGAGTAGGCGTTCTTGCCGAGAGAGCGAGCGGCGTCCTCGTCTTCGCGGATGGCCTTGAGCACGCGACCCCACGGGCTGCGGATGAGCAGCCAGCAGAACGTGGCGCCGATCGCCAGCACGATCCACCCGATGATCACGAGGAACATCTGGTTGCCGATGAACAGGTTGAAGAAGTACCTCTCGCCCGGGTCGAACGGACTCAGGTCGTAGAACGTGCCGGAGAATCCACCGAGGCCGTCGGAGGCGCCCGTGAACCAGTCGAATCGGGGCGACCGCATGAAAATGCGGATCGCCTCCGCGATGGCGATGGTGACGATGGCCAGGTAGTCGGCGCGCAATCGAAGGGTCGGGATGCCCATCAGCAATGCAAGCAGCACCGGCAGGATGCAGATCCCGACGAACACCCCGATCACGAAGAGCCACCCGTCGCTGATGTTCAGCTGGAAGATGCCCTCGTCATCGTTGATGAGCGGACCAACACTCGTGACCGTGAGCGCCAACCCGTAGGCGCCGGCCGCCATGAAGGCCGCCTGGCCGAAGTTGAGCAGTCCGGTGTAGCCGAAATGCAGGTTGAGGCCGATGGCGGCCAGTGCGAAGTAGATGAATCGTTCGCCGATCAAGCCGCGAACGATGGTCTCGATGATTGCTCCCCAGTCCATGACGTGCTCCTGTCGCCCCTCCGCCTCAGCCGATCCGTTCCTTGCGCCCGAGCAGACCCTGTGGTCGCACGAGCAGGATGATGATGAGCACGGCGAGTGCCCCGATGTTCTTCATGTCGTTGGGGATGATCAGGGTGATCATCTGGATGAACACGCCGACGATGAGGCTGCCGAACAGGGCGCCGTAGGCGGTGCCGAGCCCGCCGAGAGTGACCCCGGCGAACATGAGCAGCAGCAGCCGGAAGCCCATGAGGAAGTTGACGTCCTCGGTGAGTGCGAGGAGGATGCCGCCGAGCCCGGCGAGGGCGGTGCCGGTGATCCACACCCACTTGATGACCGCCTCGACGTCGATGCCCGACGACGCCGCGAGGTCCCGGTTGTCGGCGACCGCCCGCATCGCCTTTCCCGCCCGGGTCTTCTGCAGTGCCAGGCCGATCCCGACGAGCACGACGACGGAGAAGACGATGATGAACACGTCCTTCGGGGCCAACTCGAACCAGCCGAAGTCGATGCGCTCCTGGATCTGGAAGTCGCGGTAGAAGCGTGACCGCTCACCGAACTGGTACAGATACACGTTGCGCAGGAGGATCGAGAATCCGATCGACACGACCAGCGCGGCGATGAGGCTGGCGCCTCGTTTCCGCAGGCGCCTCCACACGAACTCGTTGAACGCCCACCCGGCGATGCCGCAGATGATCAGGGCCAGGATCGCGGCGAAGATCAGCGAGTTCGTCCCCGGGATCCCGAGGATCCGGCCGGGGTAGACCACGTGGAACACGAAGGCGACCATCGCACCGAACGTGACCGCCTCGCCGTGCGCGAAGTTGGTGAGTCCGGTGGTGCCGTAGATGAGCGACAGGCCCACGGCACACATGGCGATGATGAGTCCGAGCTTGACGCCGTCGACGAACAGCTGGAGCGAGCGGATGGTGTTGTCGGTGCTCTCGACCGCTTCGCCGAGCGGGAACAGCGTGTTGGCCGCCTCGTTGAGGTCGACCTCGATGCCGGTGAGCTGGTTGCGCCCCTCCTGGCGGAGCGGCACCCCGTCAGGGAGGGTTTCCTCGACGAGCGTGACGTCGACCCGAGCGGTCGGGATGCCGCCCGACCCGTCGTCGATGAACAGGTCGTCGGGGATCGGGACTCGCCAGACGCCATCGGCGTCGCTGACGGTCTGGCCGATCTCGTCGCCGGCGTTGTCGAGTCCGCTGTCGGCGGCGACCGTCACGATCATGGTGACGCCTTCGACGAACACGTCCTCGCCGGCCTCGTCACGGGTCCGGAGCACACCCCCGATGCTCGAGGCCGGCCCGTCGTCGGCGCCGTCCTCGGGTGCCGATGCCCCGGCCGCACCGCTCGGCGGAGCGAGCGAGAAGACCGCCAAGATCCCGACGAACAGTGCGACGACGGCCCGGGTGGGACCGCCGCGCCATCGTCGTCCAGGTTCCGCCGCTGTCGATGACCCGCTTGGCACGGACGGGCACTCTAGACCGCAGCGGCGGAGGGGCTGGACACTCCCCGTTCACCTCCCGTCGACCCGTCGCCGGCCGTGGCCATGACCTCGGAGTCGGCGGTGGACGACCGAAGCACGAGCCGGACGGTCATGATCCACAGCGCCGTCGCTCCGGCGACGTGGGTGGCCACGAGCAGCTCCGGCACCCCGGTGAAGTACTGGGCGTAACCGACGAGGCCCTGGAGGAGGGCGACGAAGAGCCAGCCGGACAGGTCGTTCTGACGGGCATGGTCGTGGCGACGCGACGCCAGCACGGCGAGTGCGAGACCCACGAGCACCGTCACGATGACGGTGACGCTGTGGATCTCGGCGACGGTCGAGATGTCGAAGCCGTAGCGGATGGCGTTCTCGTCGCCGGCGTGGGGGCCCGAACCGGTGACCACCGTGCCCGTCGCGAGCGCGGCGAACGCGAGGCCACCGAGCGCGACCGTGAGCAGCTGCGCGGCGTCGGTCGGTCGACGGATCGGAACCGTCTCGCCGGTCGCGAGGAACTCCCGGGCGCGCACCGCGGCGACGGTGGCGAAGAGCAGCGCCACCATGGCGAGCAGGAAATGGGACTGCACGACGGCCGGGTCCAGGTCCTCGGTGACGACGAAGCGACCGACGAGACCGTTCGCGATCACGAGCAGGAACGTGCCGATCGCGGGCCAGCGGAGACCGTCGCCGCGCCGGGTCGCTCGGATCCCGAGCACGAGGAGAGCGAGCGTCGGCAGGCCGATGAGTCCGCTGAGGAGTCGATTGGCCTGCTCGATGGCGGTGTGGGTCGACGAAACGTCGATGAACCGTTGCTCGCTGCAGCCGGGCCAGTCGGCGCACCCGAGCCCACTTCCGGTGAGGCGGACCACGACCCCGGCGACGGTGAGGACGGCCAGACCGACGAGGGTCACCACGGCGACTTGGCGGTACCGACGAACGGACATCGAGAGCCCAGGATACGGGCGTCGGAGAGTACGGTTCGCCCCGTGCTGACGTCGTTCGACGACTACCCGATCCACCAGACGCCCCATCCCGTCGCCCGGACCGGATCGACCGATCTCAACCACTACGACCGGTACTTCTTCAACGGCATCACGCGTGATTCACGCCTCTTCTTCGCCGCCGCGATGGGTCTCTACCCCAACCGTCACGTGGCCGACGCGGCGTTCAGCGTGGTCGTCGACGGTGGCACGGTCGACGCCCGACAGATCAACGTGCACGCGTCACGACGGGCACCCGCCGATCGGCGAGAGGCCAACCAGGTCGGTCCGATCCAGGTCGAGGTGATCGTGCCGCTGGCGGTGCTGCGTCTCACGGTCGAGTCTCCCGAGCACGGGTTGCGGGCCGATCTCACGTTCCGCCGGCGCACCGCGCCCATCGAGGAGCCGCACTTCTTCCACCAGGTCGGCAATCGCACGATCATGGACTCGACGCGGATGACGCAGTTCGGCACCTGGTCGGGGTGGGTCGAGGTCGACGGCGAGACCACCGAGGTGACCGACGCCGACACCTTCGCCAGCCGCGACCGGTCGTGGGGCGTGCGCACCGTCGGGGAACGAGCGCCGGTGGGAGCTCCGGTCGCCGACCCGCAGTTCTTCTGGTTGTGGGCGCCGCTGCACTTCGAGGGCTTCGCTGCGCACTTCGACGTCAACGAGTACGCCGACGGACTTCGCTGGCACGACAGCGGCTTCGTGGCCCAGGCCGCCTCACCCGACACGCCGACCGACGAGACGCTCGAACCGGCGGAGGCGATGCAAGCCGTCGACCATCGCACGACGTGGCGCCCCGGGACCCGCCACGCCGAGCGATCCGAGATCGATCTCGTGCCGTGGCGGGGCGAGCCGTCCTCCGTCGTGCTGGAGCCGCTCTTCGACTTCCAGATGATGGGGATCGGGTACACGCACCCCGAGTGGTCCCACGGGGTGTGGAAGGGCGAACTCGAGGTCGGCGGCGACCGCTTCGACCTGCCCGTCCCCGACCCGACGGCGCCGCACCACGTGCACGTGCAGACCATCGTGAGGGCCACCACCAGCGGAGGCCTGGGTGTGCACGAGGGCATCGGCATCCTCGAACAGCTCATCGTGGGCCGCCACGCTCCGAGCGGCCTCGAAGGCCTGTTCGACGGATTCGTCCCGGTGGAGTGACGTTCCCCTCGGCTACGTGTGCCTCACCGTCATGCCGCCGTCCACTGGGACGACGGCGCCGTTGACGAAGCTCGACGCCGGAAGACACAGGTTGAGGGTCATCTGCGCCACCTCCTCGGGTGCGCCGTAGCGGCGGAGCGGCACTCGTCGACGTGCGTAGGTCTCCTTCGCCTCGGGGGAGATCTCGGCGGTCATCCCGGTGGTGATCGGACCCGGACAGATGCAGTTCACGGTCACGCCGTGGCGTCCGAGCTCGACCGCGAACGATTTGGTCAACCCCACCACCCCCGACTTCGTGGCGGCGTAGGCGGCGAGGCCCGCCGTGGTGACGATCGCCTCGGTGGATGCGATGTTCACGATGCGTGCCGAGTCGGACTCGAGCAGATGCGGCAGGGCGACACGGATGAGGCGGGCATGCGCCGTGAGGTTGACGTCGAGGGTCTGAGCCCAGTTGGACTCGAACTCGTCGTCGGACTGGTGCTCGGCGAACGCCGTGTTGACGAGCGAGACGCCGGCGTTGTTGACGACGACGTCGAGCCCGCCGTATCGCTCGACCGTCGCGTCGACGAGCGCACTCAGACGGTCGGGGTCGGTGACATCGGTCGTGACCCCGAGCACGCGGTCGGAACCGTGCACGGCAGCGATCTCGTCGACGACCGCGGCGACCCGATCGGCTCCGAGATCGGCGACCACGACGTTCGCTCCCTCGTCGGCGAACAGGTGGGCGGTCGCCCGACCCATGCCGGACGCCGCCCCCGTGACGATCGCCGTCCGTCCCGCGACCGATCGGGACAACTCGGTCAGACGGTCGCTCACTCGGCTCGCCAACGGTCGAGGCCGCCCATGCCGTACTGGTGCAGGATCAGCGCACGACTCGGGATCACGGCGATGAACGCCGTGTCGGGCGAGTTCTCGGGCCCGCCCGGCGCGAAGGCGTTGAGGTCGTAGTCGAACACGCCCTCCCAGAGGGCCCGCTTGCTCTCGAGGTCGGTGAACAGCTCGGCGGTCCCCCACACCTCGACGCCGTCGCCGACCTCGGTGACCTGCCAGTGGAGGGCGACCTTCGGGTTGGCCGTGACGTTGCGCGCCTTCACCGAGGTGGCGCCGAGCATCGTCCAGAGAACGTCGCCGTCGGTGCCGCTCGACCCGAGCTTCGGGCCCCAGCAGGGGTGGACCGGAACGACGTCGGGCTCACCGTCGGCGCCGACCGTGGCGAAGTGGGCCCACGGGCTCAGCTTCGAGGCGAAGGCCTTGACCTCGTCGAGGGTGGTGTCACTCATGGCGGACTCCCGGTCTCGTGACGGCGCTCGAAGGCCCCTCACCTCCGACTGCGACCCCGTCGCGGCCGACTGTAACGATGACCCGATGACCGTCTCGCAGTCGGACCACTTCGCTCTCTCACTCCTCGCGGACCAGTACTGCGACGGCGTGATCCGCAAGGACGTCGACGCGTGGGGTTCCACCTGGGCCGACGATGCGGACGTCCCCGGTCGCACCGGACCGCAGTGGCAGATGCGCGGCGACCCGATCGTCGGGAAGGACGCCATCGTCGAGTACTGGCTCGGAGCGATGGAGCGGTTCGAGTGGGTGCTCCAGGTGGCGCCGTTCAAGTGGTTCGAGGTCGCCGAGGGCGCCGACACCGGCGTCGGACGCGTCGTCGCCCAGGAGCGCTTCATGCGGGCCGACCAGGTGCTCGGACACCTGCACGCCGTGTACCACGACGAGTACATCCGCACCCCCGGCGGGTGGCGTTTCTCGTCGCGCCAGCTCGAGATCCGCGACTTCGGCTGAACGGCAGTCGCCTGTCGCGCTACACCCTCACTTCGTAGAAGGCGTTGATCGAGTGATCGATGTCGAGGCGGCGGAATCGGGTGAAACCGGCCTCGGCCGACATCGACCGGGCGAGTGACTCGGGCAGACCGAGTGTGCCGAGGCCGGCGCCGCCGGGCTCGCTGAGTGCAGAACTCATGCACGACAGCACGCTGATGCCGTACATCAGCGCGGCCGCCGGGTTCTTCTCCACGTTCTCGGCGAACGAGTCGCGACCCTTGATGTCGACGAGCAGCCACGTGCCGTCGTCGGCCACGGCACCGCGAATCGTGTGGATCACGTCCTGGGGGTGCGTCATGTCGTGGATGCAGTCGAACGTCGTCACGAGGTCGACCGAGCGGTCGGACGGCATCGGCTCGTTGCGTGGATCGGCGAATCGAGCGTTCGTGAGCCCGGACTCGGCGAGCCGATCGTTCGCTCGTCTCAGCGCCTCGGCGGAGATGTCGTAGCCGACGAACCTCGACGCGGGGAACGCCGCAGCCAGCATGAGCACCGCTCCCCCGGCTCCGCATCCGACATCGCACACCGTGGCCCCGACCTCGAGCCGATCGACCACGCCGTCGAGGGCCGGGAGCACGTCGGGCACGAGGTGGTGGCGATTCCACGGCTCGAAACTGCGCTCGATGCCGACGGCACCTTCGCAGCCGTGACTGTCGTAGTCGTGCCCGAGCCCGGTCCGGAAGCTCTCGGGCATCTGCTCGACGGCACCGATGGTCTGTGGAAGCCGGTGGAACATGCCCATCCCGAAGGCTTCATGGTCGGGTGATGCGGTGACGGCGACGGCCTCCGGGGTGAGCGAAAACCGCTCGGGCTGCTCGGACGTGTCGGCGACGATCAACTTCGCCGCCGCCTGATTGTGTGCCCACTCACGGACCCAGCGTTCGTCGAGTCCCGCAGCGTCGGCGATCTCGGTCGTGGTAGCCGGGCGGTCGAGGTCAGCCATCGTGCGGTACAGGCCGAGCCGATCGCCGAGATGGATCATCCCGGCGGTCACGGCGCCGCTCAGCTGGCTGAACACGTGGAAGCTGTACAGCTTGAGGAGGTCGGGATCGAGGGATCGGCTCACGCCGCCGCTCCGGCGTCGGCGTCCGGCTCGACCGTGAATGCCCGGGCCGCGAGTCGACGACCGAGCACCCCGACCGCGTGGCTGCGGTACTCGGCGCTCGAACGGTGATCGGTGATGGGCGACGCAGCTGCGGGAACCAACTCGGCGAACCGAGCGAGCGCGTCGGTGGCGACCGTTCGCTGGTCCCAGTCGACCGCCGCCGACAGCTGCTCCTCGGCCTCGGTGCACCGAACGACGGTCGGCGCGACCGAACCGAGAGCGATGGCGACACGCTGCGCGTCGGAGTCGACCGCGAGGCACGCGCTGGCGATGGCGATCACCATGGCGTTGCGGACGCCGACCTTGGCGTACCCCTGCCACCCGTCGCGGATCGGGACGTCGATCTCGGTGATCACCTCACCCGGTTCGATCGACGTCCGCTTCACCCCGACCATGAACTCGGCGACCGGCACGGTGCGTTCTCCCGCCGCCGACACGAGGCGAACGTCGGCATCGAGCGCCGCGAGCACCGGCAATCCGTCACCCGCCGGTGAACAGGTG
>JBCDAK010000044.1:0-28555 GCA_039185545.1 Actinomycetota bacterium | reverse complement strand
GAGCACGAGGACCCGGGGATCGGCGATGATCGCCCGGGCGATGGCGATGCGCTGGCGCTGACCGCCCGACAGCGAGAAGCCACGCTCACCGAGCAACGTGTCGTAGGCGTCGGGCAGACCCATCACGAAGTCGTGCGCACCCGCGAGGCGTGCCGCCCGCTCGATCTCGTCGTCGGTCGCCTCGGGATGCGCGAACGCGATGTTCGCCCGCACCGTGTCGTGGAACAGGAGGGTGTCCTCGAAGACGATGCCGACGGCGCGCCGGAGATCGTGCAGCGACAGGTCGCCGATGTCGACGCCGTCGATGGAGATCGACCCGGTCTGCACGTCGTAGAAGCGCACGAGCACCCGCGCGACGGTCGACTTCCCCGCTCCCGTGGCGCCGACGATGGCGACCGACTCTCCGGCGGCGAGGTCGAGATCGAACCGGTCGAGGACCAGTGGGGCGTCATCGCCGTAGGCGAACCCGACGTCGGCGAAACGCACCGCACCGCGTTCGGCGACCTCGGGGAGGGCGACCGGTCGCTCGGGGTCGGTGACCTGCGGCGCGAGGTCGAGCACCTCGTTGACGCGCTGGAGTGCCGCCGCGGCGCGCTGGGCGAACGCGATCGTCATCCCGAGCATCCGCAGCGGCCAGACCAGCAGCGCGACATAGATGTTGAACTGGACGAGCTGGCCGAGCGAGAGGTCCCCGTCGATGACCCGCAGGCCCCCCAGCCACAGCACACCGATCAGTCCGATCTGGGGCAGCAGCTCGATGGCCGGCAGGTAGGTCGCCCGGATCTTCGCAGCTCGGATCGAGACCCGACGGATGTCGTCGGCCTCGACCCGCAGCCGTTCGGACTGCACCCGCTCGGCTCCGAAGCCCTTGACCACCCGAACGCCACCGACGGTCTCCTCGACCACCGTGGCGAGCTCGGCCTGCTCGGCTTGCACTGCCAGCACCGCCGGGTGCACGCGATTGGAGAAGCGGCGACCGAGCACCTGGATCAGCGGGATGGCGGCCAGCGCCACGACCGCCAGCAGCCAGTCGGTCACGAGGAGGATCACCGCGACGGCCAGGATCATCACGAGGTTCGACAGCGTGATGGGGATCATCATCACGAACATCTGGATCTGGTTGAGGTCGCTCGACGAGCGGCTCATCAGCTGACCGGTCTGCGCTCGGTCGTGGTAGCCGATATGCATCGACATGATGTGGCCGAAGAGGCGTTCGCGCAGACGGGTCTCGGTCCAGCGGGCCTCGCGGAACGCGTAGAACCGGCGGAACGCGGTGAAGAAGCCGGCGATGACGCCGGCGACCCCGATGAGTCCGGCCCACAGCCAGAGGCGGTCACCTTCCTCGATGCCGCGGTCGATCCCGAATCGGACGAGGAGCGGCGACGAGATCTTGCCGACCGACCATGCGAGACCGATCCCGGTCCCGATCAGGAGGTTGCGGCGCTGCGCCCTCAGGGTGTCCCACAGGAGGGCCCACGTCGAGGCCGACTCCTGGGAACGACTCATACGGCGGACGGTTCGACTCTCGTGACGTATCGCTGGGACGGGCTCAGCCGAGGAGCTCGGCGACGCGGGACTTCGGGCGGCCGATGATGGCCTTCTCGGGTGTGACGACCAGCGGACGCTGGAGCAGCTGCTTGTGCTTCACCAGGATGTCGACGATCTGATCCTCCGTGGCGACGTCGTCGTCGGTGAGTTCGAGCTTCTTGAACTTCGAGTCGCGGCGCACGAGATCGGTCGGAGGATCCTCGAGTTTGGCGATGATCTCTCGCAGCGTGTCGGCGTCGGGCGGCTCCTTGATGTAGAGCACGACGTCGTGGTCGACACCCAGCTCCTCGGCAATGCGCACGGCATTGACCGACGAGTTTCAATGCTGGTTGTGGTAGATCGTGACACGTTCGGAGGCGGGGCTGGCCATGTGTCGAGGTTACGCCTCGACCTGCCGGTCACACCTCAGCGTTCTCCGAGCGATTCTGCCTCCGAGCCGCAGCGTCGGAACCTCCGACCGTTGGTGTGACACCCCCGGCGTACGGTGTCGGACGCCGACTCCCTCCGTGACGCCCCCCGCCGCCGGCATCCGCGCCGGCGCCACCACCTCCAGGGAGGGGCCATGGTCCACCCGTGCACACCGGGCTGCGAGAGCGGCCGAATCGTCGTCTGCGGCGACCCCGACTGCACACCGTGTCGTCGTTTCGCGAGCACCGTGTTCGATCGGCCGGCGATCGCGCTCGACCTCCTCGACCGGATCGCCCTCGACCCCGGCGAGGTCCGCACCGACGTGGTCTGCCTCGACGAGCACCGACGCGGCGTCGGGATGTTCACCGTGACCGGCACCCACGACGCCGAGTCCATCGTCCTGATCGCACACGTGATCGCCGACGCCTTCGGCGGCCGAGGACTCGTCGCCTCGGTGATCGTGGCGAGTCATCGACCCGACGGAGGAGCCGACCTCGACGACGTCGAGAGGTGGCTCGAGGTCGACGCCGTCGTGACCGAGGCGGGGATCGAGCTGGTCGAGTGGTTCGTCGTGGGAATCGGTGGCGTCGCCTGCCCCCGCGAGCTGGTCGATGACACCGATCGCTGGGCGGCCTGACGGCGACCGCCGCGCCGGGCGGCGTCGAGGTCGTCCGCCGCGGCGTCAGTCGTCCGCTGGTGCGTCGGCGGCCGTGGCCGACGTACGGGCTCGACGTTCCTGCGGGCTGAGACGAAGTCCGGCACCACGGAGCCGCCGGAGCAGCTCGCGGCTCGGGACCTCGATCGCACCGGCGGCCACCATGTCGTCGCGATACTCCTCGGGAATGTCGTAGTGGTCGCCCTGGAAGCCGCGCCGCGGGATCCCGACCGAGTCGGCGAACTCGATCAACTCGTCGTACGAGACGTCGCTCACCATGTGGCACCACTTGCGGCCACGGAACCACCACAGCGGTTCATCGATCAAGATCGCCACGCGTCGAGCATGCCAGCACCCGCAGCGTCTGCGACGCTGGCGTGGTGAGCGGCCCCGAGATCGAGCTCGACCTCGCCTGGCAACAGCACGTCGGTCTGCCCGGGGAGTTGCTGCGTCGTCTCGTCGAACGGCATCGCGAGCCGCATCGGCGGTATCACACCGTCGATCACGTCGTCTGGGTGATCCGACACGTCCGCGAGTTGGTCGACACCGACGGCGTCGAGGTGGCCGACCGGGGGGCGGTCGTCGCCGCCGCCGTGTTCCACGACGCGGTCTACGAGCCCACCGCGCGTCCTCGGGCCAACGAGGTGGCGAGTGCATCGCTCGCCCGTCGCGAGCTGGTCGACCACGGCTGGTCGTCCGAGCGCGCGGGCGCTGTGGGGGCCATGATCGAGGTCACCGTCGACCACGTCGCGCCACCCGACACCGACACGGCGGTGTTGTGCGATGCCGACCTCGCGATCCTCGGTGCCGATCCGGCGGGGTACCGCGCGTACGTCGATCAGGTGCGCGTCGAGTACGCCCACGTGCCCGACGACGCCTGGCGGACCGGTCGGGCGGCGGTGCTGACCTCGTTCCTCGATCGCGACCGGATCTACGCCACCGACGCCGGGCGAGAACGATGGGAGGCACACGCACGGGCGAACCTCGCCGCCGAGATCGCCACCCTCACGTGCTGAGCGGCCGTGTGTGGCGCGGCCGCTGCCGTCCGTCTCGGGTCAGCGGCCGACGATCGGCCGGGCGTTGGCCACCGCGGGTGCTGCCGGATCTGCGTCGGCGGCTGCCAGGTCGTCGAGACGATTCCGCTCGATCACGCCATACACGAGCATCGCCGCCGTGGCGGCACCGCCCATGAGGGCGATGGCCCAACGGAGTCCGATGAGCTCGGCGAGCAGACCGAGCGGACCGGCGGCGATTCCGAAACCGGCGAAGCTGAGCATCATCAGCGACTGCACGCGCCCTCGGTGGCCCTCGTCGGCGATCGACAGTGCGAGCGCGTTCGACAGCGACTGGAAGCCCGTGGCGCCCGCTCCGATCACCGCAACGACGATCCAGGCGACGGCGAAGTTGGGTGAGAGGGCGAGCGCGGCGACGCCGACGCCGAACACCGCTCCGGAGATGATCATGAGTCGACAGGCGTCGGGTCCATCGGCGCGCTTGGCCAGCGACGCCGCCACGACGACCGCCCCGATCGCGCTCGCCGACATGATCAACCCGACCCAGCCGTCGCCGAGCTCGAAGACGTCCTTGACCAGCGCGGGAATGAAGGCGACGTAGTTGAACCCGAACATGATGACGACGAAGGACGTCACGACGAGACGACGCAACGCCGCATCTCGGCGGACGTAGCGCACGCCGTCGGCGATCGCCTGGAACGGGTTGCGGGTGTCGTCGGCGGTCACGACCTCACCCCGAGGACACCGGGCGATGAAGTAGAAGCCCACCGCCGAGAACGCGGCGCTCACCAGGTAGGCGCCGCCGATGCCGAAGAACGCGATGCCGGCGAGCACACCGGCGAGCGACGGTGCGAAGACGCGGGTGCCGTTGAGGCTCAACATCGACAGCGTGATCGCGTTGCCGAGCTGGTCGGCACCGACGAGTCGGGCCGAGAACGCGACACGGGTCGGTCCGTAGAAACCGAAGGCGGTGCCGGTGGCGACAGCGGCGACGAGCAGCATCCAGAACTGCACCACGTCGGTGACGACGGCGAGGCCCATGCCGAGCGCGCCGACGAACAGGACCATCTGTGACGCGAGGAGCACGGCGCGGTTCGGGAGCCGGTCGGCGGCGACGCCACCGAGCGGGGTGGCGATCAGCATCGAGATGCCGAAGCACAGGTACACGAGGCCGAGCGCACCCTCGCGCTCGGTGAGGTCCCACGCCAGGACGCCGCGCAGCAGGAACTGCATCTGGACCGCCATGAACGAGAACGTGCCGGCGAGCCACAGGTACCGGTACCCCTGGATCTTGAGGGACGAGAACGCCGTCCGCTCCGGAGTCTCCTGCCCTGAGTCGCCGGCACCGGAGTGGGTGTCGGCGTCGGCGGGCATCCGTCCACCCTGCCGGATCGTGCACGAGTTCACGTGATCGTCGAACTGTGCCATCGGTCTCAAGCGGAGATCCCGTGTCCGTCGAGCCCTGCCAGACTGGGTGGATGACCGATCTGGAGACGATGCCGCAGATCGATCTCGACACCGATCTCGATCGGGACACCGAGACCGACGAGCCGACGGCGGCACACATCGTGAAGGTCGGACCCGGCGAGAACGCTGCGGCCAAGATCCTCGAAGCGCGGATCACCGGCACACCGGTCGAGGCACTGTGCGGCTTCGTCTGGGTGCCGTCGCGTGACCCGAAGCAACTCCCGGTCTGTGAGGAGTGCAAGTCGGTGTACTCGATGTTCCGGATGTTCAACGACGGGCTCAACGAGACGCCGAGCGACTGACCCGACTCGATGCGGCGCACGTCGACGCATGTCGGGCTTCGACTCATCGACGGACCGACCGTGCCGCGAGACTGCCCGCCATGATCATCATCGCTGGAGAGATCACGATTCCCGCCGAGAAGCGGGCCGATGCGATCGAGGGGTCGAAGCCGTTCCAGCAGGCGACCCGCGACGACGAGGCGGGATGCCAGGCGTACGTGTTCGCCGCCGACCCGTGCCGCGATGACGTGATCCAGGTGTACGAGCTGTGGGACGACGCCGAGACCCTCGCCGCACACTTCCTCCACGAGAACTACTTCAACATGCGGAACTTCCTCGGCGCCTCGGGCATCACGGGCGCCGTGACGCACAAGTACCGGGTCGACGCAGTGGCACCCGTGTACAACTCCGAGCACGTCGCCACGGTCGACTTCGACTGACTCGGCCGGTCCGACGCCCGCACCACGACGTTCACCGCATCCCCGACCCGTGACGACCCAGGAGACCGACGACCCCACCGCCGGGCTCCGGATCCGTCAGGCGGTGCGCGGGGTGATCGTGACCCCCGACCGGTCGATCCTGCTCTGCCGATTCGAGTTCCCGAGCGGAACGACGTGGGCCCTGCCAGGCGGCGGTCTCGAATCCGGTGAGACACATCGGCAGGCCCTCGATCGCGAGCTCGAGGAGGAGATCGGCCTGGCGCCGGGCGATGTCGACATCGGACCACTGATCTGGAAGCGCCTGCACATCGTCCCGTTCGTGAACGGCGACTGGGACGGCCAGGCCGACCAGTACCACCTCGTCGAGGTCCCCGATCGATTCGAACCGACGCCGGCGATCGGCTGGGAACAACTCCGCGCCGAACGGCTGCACGAGCTGCGATGGTGGAGCCTCGACGAGGCGGCCGAGGCGACGGCGGGCGGAACTCGGTTCGCCCCGGGCCGACTCGCTGAGCTGCTCGTCGACCTCCGCGACCAGGGACCACCGACGTCGATCATCGACACCGGCGTCTGAGCCCCGCCGTCGCCTCGGTTCCCGACACAGATGCCCGACACCCGGTGCCGGACACCCAGCGTCTCGTCGGGCTCAGGTGTGGTGACTCGTGCGGAGGATCGCCGACTGCTGTGCGAGCCCCATGAGGCGTCCGTCCCGCGACCACAGACGCACCGTGCTGTGACCGATCGAATGTGAGTACCCGTCGGGCACCAGCTCGAGCAGGAGCCAGTCGGTCGGCGTGGCGTCGATCATCCGCTGGGTGTTGTCGAGGCTGGTGCCGCCGGGCATCACGCCCAGTGCGGCGGCCACGAACAGCGGCCCGAGATCGGCGATGAACGCCTGGGTCGACGCCGATCCGGACTCGCCGGACTTCAACCGTGTCCACACCGCCATCGGCCCCCGCTCGGGCTGATCGATCGCCTCGTGCGCCAGCCGGCCGACGGCGTGTCGCCGCTCGAGGTTCTCGAAGAAGGAGCCGGCGTGGGTGTCGAACGTGTCGATGAACGGCCCGCACTCCTCTGGTGCCGGAACATCGGGCATCTCGACGAAGCCGACCTGATCGCCACCCGGCCGGAGGTTGTGCGCCGCCAGCGAGCTGATCACGGGGCGCCCGTCGACGGTGACCGTCACCTGCGTCTGCGAGCTCGACCGACCTTCCGCCACCGTGCGGACCTCGACGTCGAGGCGGTCGCCCGGGCCGGGCGAACCGACGAACTGCGTGGTGATCCACGCGAGCGGACGGTCGGTGGTGCGCTCGGCGGCCTCACACGAGACGGCGATGCCGGTCCCGCCGTAGAGGAATCCGAACGGCGTGCAGTGATCTGGTCGAACCACCGTGCTCCATCGGCCCTCGCCCACCTGGTCGAGACCGAGCACGTCGAACGTCGTCACCGCCACGACGGGCGAGCTTGGTCGCCTCGCCGAACCGCCGGGAAATCGGGACGCCTCGAACGACGACCGTCACACGGCACATCGCACTCGGGACAAGCCCGGCTCGGCGTGCGCAGTCGCCGGTTCGTGACGAGCCAGGCACGTCGCGGACGGTCGACGTGGCAGGCTCGGCGGGTGGAGATCGCCGATGTCACGACGTTCGTCATCGCCAATCCGCCACCGCGCTTCGGCGGGCGGTACTTCGTCGTGGTGAAGATCACGACCGACGCCGGTGTCGTCGGCTACGGCGAGATCTACGTCGCGACGTTCGGTCCCCACACGGTGGCGGCGATGGTCGACGACGTCGCCGAACGCTGGGTGATCGGACACGACCCGTCGCAGATCGAACTCCTCTGGCGACGCGTGGCGTCGAGCGGATACGCGCTGCGGCCCGACCCGACGCTGATCGGCGTGCTCAGCGGGATCGAGATGGCGTGCTGGGACGTGGTGGGCAAGGAGGTGGGAAAGCCGATCGCCGACCTGCTGGGCGGCCGCGTCCACGAACGCCTGCGGACCTACACCTATCTCTACCCGAGCGCCGGATACCGCGAGGTGTACACGAACCCCGAGCACGCCGCCGCCCGCGCGATCAACGACGTCGAACTCGGATTCACCGCACTCAAGTTCGATCCGGCGGGCCCCTACACCGCCTTCGACGGTCACCAGCCGAGCCTCGCCGACGTCGACGCGTCGGTGGCGATGACCGCTGCGCTCCGCGAAGCGGTCGGCAGCCGAGCCGACCTGCTGATCGGCACACACGGCCAGTTCACCGCGTCGGGCGCCGTGCGTCTGGCCCGACGCCTCGAGCCGTACGAACCGCTGTGGTTCGAGGAACCCACCGCGCCCGACCAACCCGAGGAGATGGCGAAGGTCGCCCGCTCGACGAGCATCCCGATCGCCACCGGTGAGCGCCTCACGACCCCCGCCGAGTTCGCCGCGCTCGCACGCCACGGATCGGCGGCGATCTGGCAACCCGATCTCGGTCGGTGCGGAGGCCTCCTCGCGGGGAAGAAGATCGCGGCGATCGCCGAGGCGAACGGCTGCCAGATCGCACCGCACCTGTACTCGGGGCCGATCCTGGGCGCCGCGAACGTGCAGCTCGCCGCCACCCTCCCGAACCTGCTGGTGATCGAGGGCATCCGCGACTGGTCCGGTTTCCATGCCGACCTCCTCACCACACCGATCGAGTGGGAGAACGGACACGTCATCCCGTCACGGGAGCCGGGCCTCGGTACCGCGCTGAACGAGGAGGTGGCGCTCGCCCACCCGTACACCGACGGAGGGAGACCGGGAGACCTCCACCTCCAGATGGTCGCCGACCCGGTGCGCTGACGCCCCGCACCAGCTGTCCGGATCTGCCAGCGCGCGGCGAGGGAAGCGCCAGCGACGAGCCGCACGCGTCGCGAGGAGAACCGCAGGGCCGACGAGCGAGCCACCCTCAACGGAAGTCGCGGCTGACCGTCTTGCCGGGTAGCGGGAGGGGTGCGAGGTGTTCGGCGACGATGTTGACCACCCCCTCGGAGCGTTCGAGACGGCCTCGGATGAGCATGGCCGGAGCGCCGCGAGCCACGCTGCGGAACCGGGTCCAGCAGCCCTTCGACACGACCACGTTGATGAGACCGGTCTCGTCTTCGAGGTTGAGGAACGTCGTACCCTGCGCCGTCATCGGTCGTTGGCGATGGGTGACCACCCCGGCGACGTGGACGATCGATCCAGGCTCGGGATCCCACAGCTCCGTCGAGGTGAGCACCCCGAGTTCGCTCAGTTCCCGCCGCACGAAGATCGTCGGATGCCCCTCGGGTGACACACCGGTGGCCCACAGGTCGGCGACCGCCTCCTCGACCGGCGTCATGCCGGGCAACCGCGGCGCGTCCGCCCCGATGACCACACCTTCCAATCGACCCGGCCGTGACTGGGCGACCGCCCCCACGGTCCACAGCGCCTCGCGCCGGTCGAGTCCGAAGCACTCGCCGAACACTCCGGCCGTGGCCATCGCCTCGAGGTTGCCGAGGGTGAGGTCGGGCACGCGGCGCACGAGATCCTCGGCGTGGACGTACGGACCGCCCCGGTCGCGTTCCTCCTCGATCTGCTTCGCGAGGTCGTCGCCGACGGAGCGCACCGACGACAACCCGAGCCGCACGGCCAGCCCCTCGTCGAGACGCTTCTGGATGGTCGCGTCGTCACTCGACGACGTGGCGAACCCGTGCGCGGTCGGCGTCGCCACCGACCCGAGCGACCCCTCGCACGGTTCGAGCGTGGCCCCCGCCCCCGACACGTTGAGGTCGGGTGTGTGCACGGTGACGCCGTGGCGGCGGGCGTCCTGCACGAGCGTGTGCGGCGACCAGAATCCCATCGGCTGTGCGTTGATGAGCGCGGCACAGAACGCTGCCGGCTCGTAGTACTTGATCCACGACGACGCGTACACGAGGTAGGCGAACGACACCGAGTGCGACTCGGGGAAGCCGTAGTTGGCGAACGACTTCATCTTCACGTAGAGCTGGTCGGCGACGTCGCCGGTGATGCCGTTCTCGGCCATCCCTGCGTACAGCCGCTCCTTCAGCGCCTCCATGCGCCGCGCCGACCGCTTCGATCCCATCGCCTGGCGCAGCTCGTCGGACTCGGCGGCCGTGAACCCGGCGACGTCGATGGCCATCTGCATGAGCTGCTCCTGGAACAGCGGCACGCCGAGGGTCTTGGCCAACGAGTTCTCGAGCAGCGGATGGAGGTAGGTCACCGGCTCCTGACCGTTGCGACGACGGATGTACGGGTGCACCGACCCGCCCTGGATGGGGCCGGGACGGATGAGTGCCACCTCGACCACGAGGTCGTAGAACTTGCGCGGCTTGAGCCGCGGCAGCGTGGCCATCTGTGCCCGCGACTCGATCTGGAAAACGCCGACCGTGTCGGCGCGACACAACATGGCGTAGACGTCGTCGTCCTGGGGGATGGTGGCGAGGTCGATCTCGTAGCCACGGTGCTCGCGCACCAGGTCGACGGCGTAGTGCAGCCCCGACAGCATCCCGAGTCCGAGCAGGTCGAACTTCACGAGGCCGGTGGCGGCGCAGTCGTCCTTGTCCCACTGGAGGACCGACCGCTTCTCCATGCGCGCCCACTCGACCGGGCAGACCTCGATGACCGGTCGATCGCAGATGACCATGCCGCCCGAGTGGATCCCGAGGTGGCGCGGCGCGTCCTCGATCTCGGTGGCGAGTTCGAGGACCTCGGTCGGGATCGAGTGGTCGGGTTGGGCGGCCGTGGCCGCCACGTCGCCCCACGCATCGACCTGCTTCGACCACGCGTCCTGCTGACCGGGTTCGAAACCGAGCGCCTTGGCCATGTCGCGGATCGACGACCGCGACCGGTACGTGATGACGTTGGCCACCTGTGCGGTGTGGTGCCGCCCGTAGTTGTCGTAGACGTACTGGATGACCTCCTCTCGCCGATCGCTTTCGATATCGATGTCGATGTCGGGCGGCCCGTCGCGCTCGGGCGAGAGGAACCGTTCGAACAACAGGCCGAGCGACACGGCGTCGGCGGCGGTGACGCCGAGGGCGTAGCAGACCGCCGAGTTGGCGGCGCTCCCCCGCCCCTGACAGAAGATGTTCGAGCGACGGCAGAACTCGACGAGGTCCCAGACCACGAGGAAGTAGCCGGCGAAGTCGAGGTGTTCGATGAGGGCCAGCTCGTGGTCGATCGTGCGCCACGCCCGTGCCCGGAGTGAGAGATCTTCATGGGGCGGAGGCCGCTCGCCGTATCGACGTCGAGCACCGTCGGCGACGACCTGGCGGAGGAATTCCATCTCGCTGAGCGGGCGGCCGTCGGGGTCGGCAGGGCACGGGTACGGCGGCAGGTTGGGCGCCACGAGTGCGAGGTCGAACGCAGCCGCACGCCCGATTTCGGCGGCGGTCTCGACCGCTCCCGGATAGCGAGCGAAGCGCGCCGCCTGCTCGGCCCCCGACCGAAGGTGCGCACTGGCCGACGCCGGGAGCCACGGGTCGAGCTCGGCCATGCTGCGCCGGGCGCGCACGGCGGCGACCGCCATGGCGAGTCGCCGCTGGGCGGGCGTGGCGTAGTGCACGTCGTTGGTGGCCACGGTGGCGACCCCGACTCGATCGGCCAGCTCGAACAGCGCGTCGTTGCGAGCCGTGTCGCACGGGTCGCCGTGGTCCCACAGCTCGACGAGTACACGGTCTCGTCCGAACGCCTCGACGAGCCGATCGAGTTCCCGCCGCGCAGCGGCTGGTCCGACGGTGGCCAACGCCCGGTTGACCGCACCCTTCCGACATCCGGTGAGTGCCCACCCGTGGGACGACCGGCCGCCGTCGGTCATCCGGTCGGCGATGTCGCCGAACGCGAACCGGGGCGCACTCTTCTCCCCGGCGAGATGTCCCTCGCTCAGGGCTCGTGACAGTCGGGCGTACCCGTCGGGACCGTCGGCGAGCACGAGCAGGTGCGTGCCGGCGGGGTCGGGGGCCGAGGCGTCGCCCACCCGTCCGGTCGCCTGCTGGGTGCGGGTCTCGCCCTCGGTGAGCCGAGAGGGGCCGACGCCCGACTCCCCCGCCTCGACGGTGAGGGTGATCTCGGCGCCGAACACCGTGCCCAGGCCGACCTTGCGAGCCGCCTCGGCGAACCGGACCACACCGTAGAAGCCGTCGTGGTCGGTGATGGCCAACGCCTCGAGACCCAGCCGAGCTGCCTCGACGGCGAGCTCTTCGGGATGCGACGCCCCGTCGAGGAACGAGAAGTTCGAATGGCAGTGCAGCTCGGCGTACGGAACGGCTGTTCCGATCTGCGTTCCTGGGCCACGCAGGCCCTCTTCGTCACGTCGCGATCGGTTCTCCAGGTCTGGTGGCGGCTCGAACGGCTGGCGCTTGCGACCCCAGGCCGGGCTGTCGCCGCCGGCGTTCCACGACAGTGATCCGGGTGCTCGCCCGTCGCGCCCTGGGCGCGGGTCGGAGAGCGCACCTTCGAGTTCACTCCACGACCACGACGGGTTGTTGAAACCCACCCCGCGAGTATCGAACACACGTACGTCGAACACAAGTTCGACGTACGTGTGCGACCCGCCCGCTCGCCGTCGCCCTTCTGTTTCGTGACGATGTCCGGCGAGTCAAGATCGGATCAAGCGGACGATCTGGAGTCGAGTCGTCGGCCGAGCCGCCCGAAAGAGTCGGGTATGGCGATCGCACCAGCCCCTCTCGGCGACCAGCGCCCGGCGGTGATCGATGTCGACGCGCCCGGCGATCTCGAGCTCGGCCTCGACGACGCACTGACCGACGTCCGCAATGCGGGGGTGGCCACGCTCCACCATCGCAAGGTCGGCATCCTCGCCATCGCCCCGAGCGGCGTTCACGTCATCAGCGACGCGGTGCGTTGCGGACGCGTCGAGCGGCGATTCGATTCGCTCGGTCGCAACAGCGGATTCCGACTCCTGATCGATGGTCGAGATCGCAGCAAGCTCGTGCGACCCGTGTCGGCTGCGGCGGAGTTGGTCCGTGACCGGCTGCGTTCCCAGGGCATCTCGCGTGTCCCGGTCGCCCCCCATCTGTGCGTCTCGGGCGCCACGTGGAACAATCGGCCCACGCCGTTCCAGGTCGACGACGTCACGGTCATCTGGCCGGCCGAGCTCTCGCAGCGCCTCCTGACCTCCGGCGGCCTCGCCGATCGCATCGACGAGATCACCAGCGCCCTCGCCTGAACAGCACATCCGGTGCCGGGTCCGAAACGTGCTGTTTCGGTCGGCTCGCCCGAGCCGGGACAGGAGCCGGACGGTGGACCGACCAGCGGCGCCGAGGCCGACGCGATCGACGGCGAGCACATGCGTCCGCTCCTCGCCGACGTGGGCGGCTCGCAGGCGTGGGTGTCGAACGAGTCGATGGTCGTGATCGCACCCTCCGACGAGGGGTGGGACGCAGTCTTCGCCATCCGCTGCCCGAGCCGGCGGGCGTTCCTCGACATAGCGAGGAGCGAGCGATACCGGGCGACGGTGCACCACCGAACCACGGCGGGGGCCGACAGCCGACTGATGCTCACCGAGGTCGACGAGGACTGAGCGCGTCCGACCTCACGGGCGCAGCGACTCGAGGGCGCCGCGGAGGCCGGGGTCGGCCATCTCGATCGCGACGTCCCAGTCGAACCAAGCGACCTCCTGGCTCTCCTCCGGCGGTGGAGCCGGATCGGCGTCACCACCGTCGATGAGGTAGCGCAGGTCGAGGTGGGTGTGACCTCGTCCGCCGGCGTGCACGTCGACGTGCGCCAGGACGGGTTCGCCGCGGTCGGACTCGCGAACGAACGCCACGTCGAGCCCGGTCTCTTCTCGACACTCGCGCAGTGCGGCGTCCCACGGGGTCTCACCCTCGTCGACGTGACCGCCGGGCTGGAGCCAGATCCCGAGCCGTCGATGCTTCAGGAGCAGGACACCCCGCGGACCGACGACGATGCCCGATCCGGTCACGTGCACTGGACCAGCGGTCTCGGAGAACGGGTCGTCGAGCGCGTCGAACGACTCGACGAACAGCGACAACGACAGCTCCTCACGTGCGTCGACGGGCGAACGGGCGGCCACCGCGGCACGCACTCGCGTACGGAGATCGTCGCGTCGATCGACGTCGGACACGGCCGCCACGACCGTCAGCGTGCCAGACGTCGGCACGAGATCGATGCCACACGGTGCTCGCTGTGATTTGTCCTTGAGTCCTGCACTCACCGGGCCGATATCGACTCCAAGAGTGAACACGACCCGGGTTCGGCGGAACCGGTGAGGATGACATGGACAACGAAACGAACATCTCCCCCAGGGTGCTGGTGGCGGTCGAAGACGGCGAGACGCGACGCGTCTGCGTCGGTGGACTTCGTGCTGCCGGGTACTCGGTGAGCGCCCCCACCGACGGGGACGCGGCGATGCTCCTGGCCGAGTCGTTCTCTCCCGACATCGTGATCGTCGATGCGTACATGAACGCCCCGGACAACCGGCCGCTCCACGAGCGCATCCGCGACACCCCCGAGCAGTACCTGATCGGGGTCGCCAACGAGGGTCAGCACCGAGTGCGCACGTCGCTCCTCCAGAGCGGCGCCGACGACGCCGTGTCGATTCCGATCCATCCCGACGAGCTGGCGGCTCGTTGCCAGGCGCTTCTCCGCCGACCGCGCCAGGTCAACCGCCGGCCCGACGAGACGACCGGGTCGTCGACGCTGTCGATCGGACCGCTCCTCGTCGATCTCGGTCGTCGTGAGGTCCGCCTCGACGAGACCGAGGTCCAGACCACTCGCATCGAGTTCTCGCTGCTGGAGCAGCTCTGCCGTCGTCCGGCCGAGGTCTGCACCCGCGAGGAACTCCTCGACGCGGTGTGGGGCCCGAGCTGGGTCGGTGACACTCACGTGGTCGACGTCCACCTGTCGAACCTGCGACGCAAGCTCGACAAGGCGGCTCCCGGCGTGAAGATCATCCACACCGTCCGCGGCGTGGGCTTCCGCCTGTCGAACGACGTCACCGAGGGTCTGAGCCTCGGCGCCGCCATCTCCTGACGCTCGGTGCGCCTCGCCGGCCGGGTGGTCCCGGTCGGGGCTGCGACGGTGGGAAACCCATCGGTACGACTCCGACCGTGAGGGTCACGCCCGATCGGTCTCGGCATCGATTCTCCGGTGACATCGCATCTGGGACGTCGCCGCGCGCGACGTGAAGGCGCCGAGCGCGGCCGGCTCGTTGCGGTGGCGTTCCGAACCGGGCTGATGCGACTCGACGATCTCTGATCGGCCGACTGCTCGGCGATCGACTCCCGCCGACTACTCCCCGAGGAGTACCGGCGAAGCCTCCCGCTGTCGGATTCCCGGTCGGGGGTCTTCCAGGACGATGAGTCCACCAGTCATGCACGGCGCTCGACGCCGTCAATCGGAGGGAGACCCCACATGAAGAAGATCACCGGGCCAGCACTGCTGGCAGCAGTCCTGCTCCTCGCGGCCTGCGGCAGCGACGACTCGGAGGCCGACGACACCGAGGCCGTCGAGGACACCGAGGTCGTCGAGGACACGACGACCGACGAGCCCCCGGAGGACACCACAGCCGACGAGAGCAGCGACGCCGCCGCAGACACCACCGAGGCGGTCGAGGACACGACGACGAGCGCCGCCGCGGAGGACACCACGGCCGACGAGAGCAGCGACCCTGCTGCCGAGGACGCGTCGGAGGAGGCCGCCGATCTCGGGGCTGCGCCGACGCCGCCGGGGGCCGACCAGCAAGTGGCTGCGGGCGAGGAGATGATCGTCGTGAACCAGCTCTCACCCAGTACCGAGGAGCAGATCGCCGAGTTCCAGCAACCGGGGCCGGACGGACCGATCTACATGGTCAACCTGCTCGAGTTCAAGGAGGTCGCCGAGTACGAGGACGGCAGGGAGACCGACCTGACCGGACGCGAGGCCTACGCGCTCTACGCCGAAGGCCAGCGCGACGTGCTCCCGCTGTTCGGGGCCGAGGTCGTCTTCGAGGGCGACGTCTCCTTCCTGACGATCGGTCAGGTCGAGGAGCTGTGGGACGAGGTCGCCATCGTGCGCTACCCCAGCCGGGCGACGCTGCTGGAGATGTCGGCCTCGCCGGAGTTCCAGGCTGTCGAGGTGCACCGGATCGCCGGCCTGGAAGGTCAGCTCAACATCGAGACCGTCGACCCCGTCGTCGGACCGTGATCAGGAGCCGAACGTCGGCAACCGATTGACCCCGAAGACGACGAGCGGGGTGGGGGCGTCGGCCTCCGCCCCGCTCGAACGCGTTTCAGTAGCTCGCGGCGAGCCACCACTGGCGACGCTCGGCGACGACGAGCCAGGCGCTCTCGTCGCCGCGATCGTCGGCGAGGACCATCTGGAAGCGGGCGAGGCGTCGATGGCGGGTGGGATCCCACCACCGTTGGTCGACCGGCCACGGCCCGGCCCAGGCGGTGACCCGACGCTCACCGCCGTCGGGAACACGCACCTGCGCCGGTGGGGCCGACACCATGCCCCGACCGCTGACCCGGACCGGCTGGCCGTGTGCGTCGACCACGTCGACCGGCCGCTCGGTCTCGAACACCGTGGCCGGTGAAGGTGACGGCAGCCGTCCGGGCCACGGACCGGACTCGGCCTCCGACCCGGCGGATCCTGACCGCGACGAACCGGATGAGCCGGTCGACGGCAGCATCCCCGGTCCGGTGGTGGCGACACGTCGGGCGTCGAGGTCGACGTGGGTCGCCGGGGTCCAGCGGAACCGCTCGGCCGGCAGCCGACCCCCGACCGAGACCGGCACGGTGACCGCCGACTCGGAGGCCAGTGTGGTGAGGCGAGCGATGGAGCGGATGGCGCGTCGGTCGGCGTCGGACCCGCCGCCCCACAGTCCGAGCTGCTCACCCTCGTCGGGGCGCACCTCGTCGGGCACGAGCCGCACGAGGGCGATGCCGGACGTGATCTCGTTCGAGCTCCCCCGTGGCTGGTTGGCCCACCCCTCGAGCTGCCAGCGGACCCGGTCGACCATCGCCGCCGCCGACAGACCCGCCGACCGGTACCACGACCGTTCGCTGCGCTCTCCCTTCTCGGTCTCGAACACCACGACGAGACGGGTGCAGACCCGACCGTCGCCGGCGAGCGATCGGGCGAGTTCGTCGGCCAGTTGTTTGGCGACGAACACGACCGCCTCGCGCTGCTGAGCCGGATCGTCGAACAGCCGCTCGAGACGACGTTCGGGCGCCGGATCGTCGGTGGACGGGGGACGCGGGTCGTCGCCGGCGGCGAGACGATGGGCCTGGAGACCGGGGCGACCGAACCGGCCGAGCAGCTCGGACGATCCGATCTCGGCGACGTCGCCGAGCGTGCGCAACCCGAGACGGGCGAACAGGTCGACGAGATCGGGTTCGATCTCGCCGAGTGTCTGCAACCAGCCGATCGGCAGCGGCGCACAGAACTCACGGCTGCCGTCGGGATCGACCACGATCGGTTCGCGGCGCCGCATCGACAGCCGTGCGGCGATGCCCGACGCGAATCGACCGTCGGCCACTCCGGCACCGATCGCCGTCCCCGCCGAAACAGCACGTTTCGGACCCGGCACCGGATGTGCTGGATGTGCGGTTTCGGGACCGGCGGGGAGGAGCCGGCGGACTCGGTCGAGCAGTTCGACGCACACCGCCTCGTCGCCGCCGAAGTACCGCGACGGCCCGCGGGCGCCGAGGGCGATCCAGCCCGGTTCGACCACCTCGAGCCGGGGCGAGATCTCGGCGACCGCCGACACGAGGGGCTCGAACTCGCGGGCGTCGCGCAGCGGATCGTCGTCGAGCAGCGTGAGCCGCGGGCAACGCTGCTGGGCCTGCCGGCGACGCTGACCGATCACCACGCCCTCGTCGGCAGCCGCCGGGGTGCGTGCGACGACCCGGTTGGCGCGCAGGATCGCCGCCGGTGCGGACAGGTCGCAGCGTGCCGCGATGACCGGCCAGTCGGGGATCCACACGGTGACGAACCGCCGCGGGACGGTGACGGTGGACGTCATCCCGCCTGCTCGATCCGGTCGACATGATCGCTCCGACCGTCGGCATCGGACTCGGTCGTCTCGGCGCGTTCGAGGCTCGCCCGCATCTCCTCGACGACGACCTCGTCGGGATCGAACACATCGCCATCGTTGCGGTCGACCATCTCGTCGCGCCGGGCTGCGACGAGACGCACCGACTCGACGCCACCACGGAGTTCGACGTCGATCTCGACGGAGCAGGTTCGAGGGCGAGTGACACGACGGCCGGTCGAGACGAGCTCGAGCGAACGGTGTCGCAGGTGCCCCCACCCCTGGCCGAGCCCCGACCAGACCGACCGCTCGATGCCGAGTTCGAGATCACACGGCACCACACCGGGGTCGCCGAGCACCACGACGACCGACCCCTTCTGCTGCAGGCGCGACATGAGCTTGCGGACCATCGCTGCACCGTGGCGTGCCACCCGGTCGGTTCCGCGCAGCTCTTCGGGGACCCGGGTGACGACGAGGTCGAATCCGTCGACGGCCGCACCCATGACGTCGATCCACGTGGGCGTGGACGCGGTGGACACCCGCACGATCCGTTCGATCGGAAGCCCGAGTTCGTCCGCGGCGTCGAGCCCGATCGTGTCGACGTCGACCACGGCGAGCCATGCGCCGTCGGCGACCGCCCGGGACGCCACGAGCAACGGCAGGATCGCGGCTCCCCCACCCGAACGGCAAGCGACCACCCGCCCGCGGACGAGTCCACCGTCGGGGAACAGATCGCTCAATGGTTCAGCGACCGGCAGAACGCGTTCGGTGGCCAACGAACCGGTGGAGATGCGGTCACCCAGCTCGGCCAACACCTCGGCGAGATCATCGGATCGAACAGGCGCGCGACTGGACACCTCGGTATCGCGCGCGGCATACTCGCGCGCCGGCTCGACGGACCTGCTCGACGAGGGATCGTGATCGTCGACGAGGGCCAACCGCATCCCACCATCCTATCGAACACATGTTCGATCAATCAAAGGTGACCGTTCGCCCCTCCTGCGCGCCGACGAGCCGGCGCACCATCGGATCCACGGGCCACCTGGTCGATCGCGACGGGGCATGGGACGCGCTGGCCGCCGAGGGCTCGGTCGGCCGACACCGGGGCACCGAGCGACAGGCGGAGCGAGAGTTCTTCCGCTCTCGCGTCACCCGCGCCCGTCGCCTCTCCGACCACCTGAGGAGGTCGAACCCGATCAGTCCGCGGCGTCGAGGACCGACATCGCGACACGGGCGGCGGCATGGATCAGGTCGGGATCGGCGCGACCCTTGGCGAGGGTGGCGATGCCGACCAGCGCCATCGTGAAGTAGGCGGCGAGATCGTCGAGGTCGCGATCGACATCGAGCTCACCGTCGCGACGGGCGTTCTCGAGCGCCCCGCGGAACGCCTGCGTGAGCCGACGGAAGTAGCGCTCGACGTACTCACCCACCGCCGGGTCGAGGACGCTGCGCTCGAACGCCGTGTTGCTCAGCAGACAGCCTCGCCCCTGCGCCCAGTCCTCGCTGGCCGACGCGAACCCGGCGAACGTCGAGCGGATCGCGTCGAGACCCGCCTCGCCCGACTCGACGGCGGCGAGCACGGCCGTGAGGCTCGTCTTGTCGTAGTGGTCGAGCGCTGCCTCGAACAGCTCCTGCTTCGACCCGAACTCGGCATACATGCTCTTCCGGTTGACCCCGAGCTCGTCGACCAGATCGGCCGTGCTGGTGGCGTTGTAGCTCCGACGGTGGAACAGGTCCATCGCCCGATCGAGCAGCTCGGTCCGGTCGTACTTCTTCACTCCTGCCATCTGACGTCTCCGCGACTTCTCTGAGATCTCCTCTTGACAACCAAGGTAACCGTTTGATTACCTATGCACAAGTAACCGATCGGTTACCCAACACCATCACACACGAAACACGGAGAATCCGATGACCAACGATCACGTCACCGTCGTCTACAAGTGGACCGCCCAGCCCGGAAAGCTCGGCGAGCTCACCGACATCTACCGCAGCGTCACCGACGCCATGGAGCAGAACGAGCCGGGCGCCGAGACCGTCCACGTGTACGTCTCCGAGGCGGAGAACGCGCTGTACGTCCGCGACGAGTTCGTCGACGCCAACGCCGTCGGGTTCCACCTCGGCACCACCGCCGCCGGTCACTTCGGCGACCTGTCGGCCATCGCGACACCTGGTCCCTTCTTCTTCCTCGGCGACGTCCCCGATGAGATGAAGGCCCAGATCGAGCAGATGCAGCTCGATGGCCAGTTCGCCACGCACGCCGCCGGCTTCGACCGCTGATCCTGACGAGACCACGGGAGGGACACGCCATGACCGACCACCGCACCGTCGAGAGCCCGGCCTCGAGCTGGCTGACCGACTCACCCGGACTGGGCGACGAGATCGCCGTCACCGCGAGGTGGACACCGCGTCGTCGACACCATCGGGGTCGCCGCGACGCCGCCGATCTGCTCGCCATCACGGCCGACGTCCAGCGTGCGGCGGCCGACGACCCCGACGTGGTGTCGACCGACGTCCACCGCGTCGTCGGCGACGGCTCGGTCCTGGTCCACCAGGTGTTCGCCGACACCGATGCCCTGGCCCGCCACACCACCGGTGTGTCGATCGAGCAGCGCCGCTCGCTCGCCGCCGTCGCCGAACCCGGCCTGCACATGGTGCGGGGTCTCGAACTCTCCGATGTCGCTCGGTCGGCACTCGCGACCTCCGGCGTCCCCGTGGCGACCGGCGAGTGGACGTACGGCTTCGCCCGGGACGACTCGGCGGCCGAGCTGCCGGACACCGCGGTCCAGGTGACCGCAGTGTGGACCGTCGCCGATCCGAGTGATCTGGGCGAACTGCGTCACTGGTGGAGGGCGGTGGCCACGCTCGCCCACGAGATCGAACCGGGGATGCTCCGCTTCGAAGCTCACCAGGTCGACGACCGGCCCGCCCTCATCATCCACGAGACGTTCGCCGACACGGCCGAGTTGAAGTTCCATCTCACGAAGGGCACAGCGGCGACGTTCAAGAAGAACCTCGACCGCATCGCCGCACCCGAGGCGTACTACTTCCGGGGCTCGGTGGCCTGGAGCATCCGGACCTACTCGACGTTCATGCGACTGCCGGCGACCTACACCCGCTGACGGCGACGGGACCGGACACGGGGGCGCACCGTGGCGATCGGTGGCGGCCGGGTCGGACTCACGACCACGGCCGCCACGATGATCGCGCCACCGACGAGCTGTGCCGACGTCGGCGGCTCGCCCAGCAGGAGCCAGGCGATCACGAACACCGTCGGCAGCTCGACCCCACCGGCGATCGCCGCCCGCGCCGAACCGACCACCGGGGCACCGAGCACGAACGAACCCATCGGGATCAACGACGTCAGCAGACCGACCCCGAGCACGAGCGCCCACGTTCGCCCGTCGGCCGGGATCACCGAGTCGAGCGGCTGTGCCGCCACCACCGGGATCAGGCCGACCAGTGCGCCCGCGCTGGTCGCCGCGATCCGCTCGAAGGGTCGCAGCACGTCGACACGCTCGCTCAGGACGGCGACGACGAGCCCGAACGACACCGGTGCGGCCAACGCCAGCAGTACCGCTCCGCCGTCGGACGTGACGCCGGAGAGGCCGACGGCGACGGCGGCGCCGAGCAGGACCATCGTCGCCCCGACGACACCTCGGAGCGCCGGGCGCACCCCGAAGAGACCCCACCCCGCAACCAGCGCGGCGACCGGATAGGTCATGTAGATCGCGCCGACGCTCGCAACGTCGAGGCGTTCGATCGCGAGGACGTAGGTGATCCAGCCGAGGCCGACGGCGAGACCCGCACCGAACGCCCAGATCGAGGCCGAACGCTTCCCGATCGACAACGCGATCCCGGGCGCCGTGATCAGCGACGTCGCGATGAACCGGAAGAACACGACGGCGCTCGCCGCCAGGCCGGCGTCGGTGAGCGATCGGGCGAAGAACGCGATGAACGCCGCCGAGACACCGGACACGACGACCAGCGCGGTGGCGGCTCGCTCGCCGATCGCCGCGTCACCCCGCGCCAGCGATCTCAGCCATCCCACGTCGATCAGTCTCGCCGCCTCGACGGTGGAGCCAGCTGGGGCAGCCGTCGACACCGCCTGCCTGTACAGGGCGATGCCGGGCGGTGCGCCGGGCCGCTCAGGAGGCGGACGCAGACCGTTCGCGCCGCCACCGGCTGAGCACCCGGTGGAACTCGGCGGCATCGGCCGGGAGCACGTCGGCCCCGTCGACCTCGACGGCGCACTCGTCGCGAGAACCGTTGCGACTCGCCGAGTGCTCGTCGGCCTCGAGGTGCACACCCCGGCCGCCCACGGCGACCCCCACGCCGGGTCGCGCAGACCGAACGGCATGGCAGGTCTCAGCGACCTCCGGCAGACGGTCGACGATGCTGACCGACACGCCGACACCGACCACGTCATCGGTCGTCGTCACGGCGTGGACGAACGACGACACCGGCACGTCGGCACCCAGGTCGGACACGTCCCACCCGCGAACCCGGAGCTGATCGGCGAGCATCGCCGTCGGCAGAGCGTGCCGCTCCCCCTGTACGGCGCCCACGATGACCCCACCGCGGGAACGACCGCGCCGGGTGAAGCGTTGGCCGAGGCGCCCGACCAGCCGCATCGCGATCACCGACGCTCGGTGCTCCACGGCCACGTCGATCTCCCCGGTCTCCCACCGCCGTCCGATCGACACCATCGCCGGGCCGAGCATCCCCGAGTAGATCGCGTCGAGATCGGCGCCCGACGTCAGCGCGCGTTCGACCACCCCCCACGATCCGACCGAATCACCGGCGACGAGACGCGCCTCGAGACGCTCTGACCACGGCGCCGGCTCACCGAGTTCGGTGGGGTCGCCGGGGCTCCGGCGCCGGTTCTCGCGGAACGACACGAGCGCGTCGAGCTCGACCTGCCACGTCCCGCCGACCTTGTCGGCGTCGAGCATCCCATGGCGGACGTAGCGATACGCCGTCATGTAGTGCACCCCGAGGACGTCTGCCGCCTCCTGCAGGGTCAGTGGTCCGCCGGACTCCACGTCCCCGGACACTAAGCAACCGTCGAGAATTCGTGAATCCGTGCGGAAGAATTCCGATCGGATTCAACGGCGGCCTGGCGGGGCGGTCAGCCCTTCTTCTCGGCCCAACGCTTGCGGGCGTCACGCGCCCGAACGAGGAGGTGCATCGGCACCTTCTTCGCGGCCTCCTGCAGCTCGGCGTCGACGTCACCGCCGGCCGCGTCGCCACCGCCCGCCTCGGGTTCGTCGGGGACGAGATCGTCGAACGACGGCGGCTCCACGCCGGGCTTCCAGTACTGGTACATGTACCGAACCACGTCGGCGAGGCCGTCGGACCCGAATCCCTTCGCGAGATCGACCGTGATGATGTTGGCGTACACGTGCACACCCGACACCTGGCCGGTGGCGAACAGGCGACGAGCGAGCTCGTCGGACGGCGACGGGCCGTACGCCTCGTCGGCCGACGCGAACCGCTCGTGGCCCTGGCCTGACAGGGTGCGGTTGATCTCGAAGCGCACGACGCCCGGCGTGGCACTCGGCTTCTCGATGACGTCGACGAGCTGGCCCATCGCCGAGCGACGATACCCGACCAGCGGCCGAGCACGAGCTTCCGGATCACGCCAACGCGTCGGCCAGCAGGTCGGGGAACTCGTCGGGTGTCGCGGCGAGGACGCGGGCGCCCAGCGAGGCCAGCGCAGTAGCGTGATCGTGGTCGTGAGCCGGTGCTCCGTCGTCGGCGAGCGCGAGCAACACGATCACGGTGACCCCCGAGGCGACCATCTCGGCCACGCGCCGCCGCATCGTCTCACCGTCGCCTCCTTCGAACAGGTCGGAGATCAACACGAGCACCGACCGCCGAGGTCGATCGATCTGAGTGCGGCACCACGCCAGCGCCGCGGCGATGTCGGTGCCGCCGCCGAGCTGGACCCCGAAGAGGATCTCGACCGGGTCGTGGAGGAAGGGCGTGAGGTCGGTGAGCGAGGTGTCGAACGCAGCGAAGCGGGTCCGCAACGTGGGGAGCTGGGCCAGCACACCGGCGAACAGCGACGCGTAGACGACCGACTCGGCCATCGAGCCCGACTGATCGACGGCGATGACGACGTCTTTCGCCAGGCTTCGCTGATGTCGGCCGTGCCCGATGAGCCGTTCGGGCACGACGGTGCGGTGCTCGGGGATCCAGTGACGCAGGTTGGCCGAGATGGTGTGTGGCCAGTCGATGTCGCCCGGCTGCGGGCGCCTGGTGCGCTCAGAACGGGCCAGTGCGCCACGGACCGCACGGCGGGTGCGGTCGGCGAGCCGATCCTCGATCCGAGCGAGCACGCTGGCGATGACCCGACGCGCCGTGGCACGCGTTTCGTCGGGCAACGACCGATTGAGCTCGACGAGGAGGGTGACGAGCCCGAGGTCGGGTTCGACCGCCTCGAGCAGCTCGGGTTCGAGGAGGAGCTGGCGGAGGTCGAGCCGCTCGACGGCGTCGCGCTGGAGCATCGTGACCACCGGCGTGGGGAAGTACCGACGGATGTCGCCGAGCCAGCGCACGACCCCGGGCCGGGACCTCCCGAGGCCGCCGGCTCGGGTGCCCGACGTCCGTCGTTCGGACGCGGCGCCATCTCGGTCGTACAACGCACCGAGCGCAGCGTCGATCCGCGCATCGTCGGCCGAGAGGCGTCCGGCTCCGGCGTGTCCCACTCCGGTCGCCGAGTCTCCTCGATCAGCCGAGCGCCCGTCGTCGAGCGGTCCGTCGGCGGCGGGTCCGTCGGTGGCCCCGCCGTCGCCGGTGCCGTCGCCATCGGCCGTCCCGCGAGCCTGCGGACCGTCGTCCGGGTCGTCGTGAAGATCGGGCGTCTCGTCGTCGCTGGTGGGAGCAGACGGTCTCGTCGTGTCGTCGAGATCGGCGGACGGTTCGGCGGCCGAGCCCAGCACGAGCCGCCAGCGGCGACGCCGCTCGGCGGCGGACACCTGGGGGAGATCGAGTCGTTCCAACGGTTCGTGCGCGCTGGCGTCGATCGGACCGTTGCCCACCTCGTCGAGGGGCACGATCCCGGTGACGCGGTCGACACCCCAGTCGGCGTCGGCGTCGGGAATCGCGAGTCCGAGCGCGTGGCGCACGGTGACGAGGGCGGCGGACGAGCGCGCCGGATCGACGTCGGCGCCGAACACCGCTCGCTCCTGCACCCGCCCGAGCACGACGAGGGTCATGAGGCGTCGACGTTCGGCCGGCTCGAAGTCACCGAAGGTGCGGCGAAGGAGCGGGAGCACGCCCTCGAACGAGTCGGGGGTGAGCGACGACAACCACCGGTCGACGACCGCCCGGAGCGCGTGGTCGTGGATCAGGACCGTGCCCGACCCCGCGAGGAAGCCCTCGACGAAGGCTGCGCCCGACGCTGGCGACATGGCCCGCGACAGCGCACGGGACAGCCGGCGCTCGACAGCCCCGGCGTCCCAGACGTCGGCGTCGTGCAGCAGCCGGCTGGCCCGTCCGGAGATGGCGGCGTGGCGCGTGGCGTGGTGTGCGGCCAGTTCCTCCAGGACCTGTGGGACGACGGTGCGACGCGCCGGGTGATCGAGTGTCGCCAAGGCCGCCTGGAGGACGGTCAGGCGTTCGACCATGACCATGGCGGCGTCGTCGTCGAGCGACGAACACGCCGGCACCAGACCCGCCGCCACACGGATGACGAGACCGTCGAACACACGCTCGAGCGATTCGACGTCGGTGTCGCGGACGTCGCCGTATCGGAGCGCGGCGGCGAGCGGATGGAGCACGTCGATCAGCCGGCCGACGTCGGGGTCGACGGCGGCGCGGCGGCTCAGCGAATCGACCACCGGGGCGACGGCCTCGGGGAGTTCGGCGAACAGACCGCGCTGCAGCACTCCGACCAGCTCGGACAGTGAGGTCGCTCCCGTGGCGCGCTCGATCAACGCGGCGGTGGCCGCGGACGCGACCGTGGTGCCGAGACCCGCCCGCTCGACCAGGCGCACCGACATCTCGGGCTCCCAGGCGACGCGCCACGTCTCGCGGAAGGTCCCCGACGTGCCGCGACCCTCTTCGGGAACGGCCCACGGCACACCGATCGCCAGCATCCGGTGGAAGAGATGTGATCGCCGACGACCATTGGGCGTGCGAAGGTCGAGCTCCACCGTGGCGATGTCGGCCGACGGCTTCAGCCGAGCGGACCGCTGCTGCGCGGCGAGATCGCGAGCGAGCGGGACCTGGGGCGCTTCGGACGGAACGCTGCCCAATGCGTCGCCCACGACGAGGCGGTCGCGGATCACGTCGAGACCGCCCATGACGGCGTCGGCGGCGTCGACGACCTCCCCCAGCCCGGGTCGGGGCCGATCGCGGAGCGCAGCGAGTGTGTCGGCGAGTCGGGTACCGGCGATGAGGTGATCGGGCGAGGCGTCGATGCCACGCTCGCGCAGCTCCTGTGCGGCGTCGACGAAGAAGCGGGCGACTCCGTCGGTGCCGGGATGGGTGAACACGTGGCGGTACCAGCCGGGGCTCGACACGCCCGCCCGGTACCCCGACGCCGATGCCAGCCGACGATGGGTCCACGGCACCCAGGCGGATGCCACCTTGACCTTCTTGAGGCCCCGCAGCGTCCGCGTGTCGGCGGTGGCCGTGTGGGCGTCGACGTCGAGGGCCGGCACGTGCCACGCACCGCACACCACGGCGATCGGGCCGTCGATCTCGCCGAGCGCTCGGCGGATCGAGCGGCGCATGTGGGCCTCGCGCCGCTCCTCGTCGTCGGGCGTGACCGTGCCGGACCGCGCCGCCGCCATCGCCTCGGCCACGGCGTCGAACGCCGGCTCGCCGTCACCTCGGTGCTCGATGACGTCGTCCCACCACCGTTCCGGGTCGGAGTCGCCGCCGGCCTCGGCCAGCTGACGGATCGGGTCGACCGGTCGGTCGACCCCGACCTGCGAGGCGACGTCGGTTGCCGGCTGCGGCGACATGGTGACGGCCAGCGGGAGATCGATCGCGCGCACCGCGACGCCATGCCGATGCGCCCACGCGACGGCCTGCCACTCGGGGCTGAACGTGGCGAACGGCGCGACGGCGACCTGGGACGGCTCGGCGACCACGTAACCCAGCAGCGCGATCGGAGGGATCAACCCGTCGTGTCCGATCCAGTCGAGGGCGCGTTCGGTGTCGGCCGGGGCCTCGACCAGCACCACCGCCGGCTGGAGACGATCGAGCGCCGTGAGCACCGATCGAGCCGAACCGGGACCGTGGTGTCGGATCCCGAGGAGATGGACGCGGTCGCTCACGAATCGTCGAGCCGATCGCTCAGGACGCCTCCGAGCCGAACCCCGCGTCGGGATCGACGTCGAGGGCGCGACAGGCCTCGTAGAACTCGCCCCAGTCGGCGCGGTCGGCGACGACCCCTTCGAGGTACTCGCGCCACGCGACCCGGTCGTGGATCGGATCGGACACGACGGCTCCGACGATGCCGGCGGCGACGTCGCCCGGCGCCAACCGTCCGTCGCCGAAGTGGGTGGCGAGGGCGAGCCCGTTCGTGACCACCGAGATGGCCTCGGCCGTGGACAGCGTGCCGGTGGGCACCTTGAGACTGGTCCGCTCGTCGGCGGTGACGCCCGACCTCAGCTCGCGGAAGATGGTGACGACCCGACGGATCTCGTCGGCGGCTGCAGGGACGTCGGGCAGGTCGAGTGCGCGTCCGAGTTCACCGACGCGCTGGGAGACGATCGCGATCTCGTCGTCGACCGTGGCCGGCAGCGGGAGGACCACGGTGTTGAACCGGCGACGCAGTGCACTGGAGATGTCGTTGACACCGCGATCGCGATCGTTGGCCGTGGCGACGAGATTGAAGCCCGCGACGGCCGACAACTCGATGTCGAGCTCGGGGATGGGGAGGACCTTCTCGGACAGCACCGTGACGAGCGCATCCTGCACCTCGGGCGGCATGCGGGTGAGCTCCTCGACGCGCACGATCGCACCGCGCGACATCGCTCGGTGCACGGGTCCGGGCACGAGCGCCCGTTCGCTCGGCCCCTCGGCGAGGAGCTGCGCGTAGTTCCAGCCGTACCTGAGCGTCTCCTCGGTCGTGCCGGCGGTCCCCTGCACGAGCAGGCTCGAGTCGCCGCTGATCGCTGCGGCCAGGTGTTCGCTGACCCAGGTCTTGGCCGTGCCGGGTACCCCGAGAAGCAGCAGGGCGCGGTCGGTGGCCAGTGTGGCGACGGCGATCTCGACGAGCCGTTGCGCTCCGACGTACTTGGGGAGGACGACCGTGCCGTCGGACAGCGTGCCCCCCATGAGGTACTGCACGACCGCCCACGGGGACAGCGACCAGCCCGGCGGCCGCGCCCGATCGTCGACGGCCGCCAGGGCGCCGAGCTCGGCGGCCGTGCGCACCTCGGCCGACGGCCGGATGACCGCACGTTCGGTTGCACTCACCGGGGCGACGTTACCGAGGGGGTGTCACACCGCGGATCCGATGGCGATCCGCCGGGATCCGACTGCGACAGGGTGCGAACTCAGGCGGGCTCGAGGGATCGGCGAACCGCGTCGCACAGCGCGGGCGGTCCGTCGAGCACGAGCTGTCCGGTCCGTTCGAGTTCATCGATGTCGACCCGACCCTGGCGTGCCGCATAGACCGCACCCATCGCACCGGTGAGGCGCACGTCGACCGCCTCGTTGCCGCACTCGCGCACCCTGAGCCGGTCGTGCGTGTCGGCCGAGCCGACCTCGGTGACGAACCGCTCACCGT
>JBCDAK010000043.1:0-28556 GCA_039185545.1 Actinomycetota bacterium | reverse complement strand
TCGACGGCCACGCGCGTCGTGACGGTCGTGAGCCAGGCTGCGGGATTCTCGATGACGGACCGGTCGGCCGCTTCCCACCGCATCCAGACGTCCTGAACGACATCGTCGGCGTCCGCCATGACGCCGAGCATGCGATACGCGATCCCACGCAGCCGTCGCCGGTCGGCCTGGAACACGTCGACCAGATCGGTACCGCCTCCGTCGCCGGTCATGCAGCCACCGTCCGTTCGCGCTGTCGAGCGACCGCCCGGGCTGCCGCCGCGCCGCTGCCGACCGCCGCGTCGGCGAGCAGGGCGTGCTCTCCGCCGGGCACGTCGGGCGCGACCCAGTCGCCCGCCGCCCACAGTCCGTCTGCGGCGAGTTCCGCGCCGTGCGGACGCCGACGATCGGCGAGCGGCGTGCCCGACGCGGTCACCATCCGGTGGAGGTACCGGTCGACGATCGCGGTGGCCGGCTCGACCCCCATCCGCCGAGCATGGTCGCCGAGCTCGGATCGCGTGATGTCGCGGTCGTGCTCCTCGTGCGGCCGCAGGTACCGCATGGCGGAGATCAACGAGTGGCCCTCGGGTGCCAGTCGGGCGGGCGGCGAGTGGGTCGATCCGTACAGCGGGTCGTCCACCGACAGCACGATCGGTGACCGTGGCGCAGGAGCGACCCCGAGATCGAGAACCGCCGCGCGACACTCGGGACCTGCCGACTCGGTCCATCCCGGATCGCGCCCGACCAGCCGGGCCGCCGTTGCCGGGCCGCCGCTCGCCACGATCACCGAGTCGGCGACGGCGATCGCCTCTCCGTCGGCGCGGAGAACGACCCACTTCGACCCGTCGCGACGCACCTCGGTGACCTCGCGCCGGACGATCGACAGGTCGACCGAGAGTGCGTCGACCAGCTGCGACCACCCGTCGTCGAGGTAGATCACCCCGTTGCCGCCGAGCGCGAACTGCGCCAGGGCGGCCTCGGCCGACATCACGTCCGGGGAGTTCGAGTAGGTCGTCAGACGGATCAACATCTCGATCATGGCGCGCAGGTCGCCGGGGACTCGACGGCGTTCGAGCCACTCGCTCACCGTCAGCCCGCGGGCCGCGCGGTCCCGGCCCCGCTGCAGACGCGGGAGCACCCGCAGCGCCGCGGTGCGACCCTGCCGGTCGAGCACCTTCGACGTGGCCAGCGATCGAACGGTGAGCGGCATGGCATGGAGCGAGCCGTTCCGCAGGATCTGGGTCTGCTCGACCCGTGGTGTCACACCCCGAGGCCGCAGCCCGAGGGCCGTCAACTCCCGCATCGCGAGTCCGGCGTTGTACAGCGCGTGTGGTCCCTGGTTGAGACGGAACCCGTCGCGCTCGACCGTCGAGGCTCGTCCGCCGGGATCGTGACCGTCGATCGTGACGGTGGAGACCCCGGCTCGGCGCAGCGTCGCCGACGCCGTGAGTCCGGCGAGTCCGGCACCGACGACCGCACACTCGACCTTCCGAGGATCCGAGAAGGAGCTGTCGTTCTGATCTTCCTGCATGTCCCCTCGACGTTCCGTGCCGCCGGATCGTGACATCACGCCGGCGGATCTCTCGCCACTCGATTGACAGTCGACGGCAGCTGGCACAACGTTGGACACGTGACCGAGTCGCCAGCCCCCGAACCGGGCACGCCCGAGTGGCACCGACGCCTGGCCATCGATGCGAACAACGCCACCTGGGGTCTGCTCGGTCGGGACGACCTCGACACCGACCCGGACGGCGCCGACGCTCTCCTCGCCGCCGCCTCCGCATCGATGTACCACTGGCGCCTCGCCACGCAGCCGGGGGCGATCGAGCGCGCCCGAGCCAGCTACCTGGTCGGCAAGGCGCACCTCGCGCTCGGCGAGGGTGAGGCAGCCCGGCGACACGCGGATCGCTGCGCCACGCTCACCGCCGAGGCGGGCGACTCGGCCGCCGACTTCGACCGGGCGTACACGCACGAACTCCGAGCGCGGGTCCTCGCCTGCCTCGGCGACGTCGATGCCGCAGCCGAGGAACGCCGGCTCGCCGACGCGGTCGACATCGCCGACGCCGACGACCGCGCACTGCTCGAGTCGGACCTCGCCGCCGAACCGTGGTTCGGCCTGAGGCCGTCCTATCTCAGGCGAGCTTCTTGAGCTCCTCGATCAGCTCCGACACCGGTCGGAAGGTGAGACCGGCGATGGCCCGGTGGGCGTAGCGCACGATGCCCTCACCGTCGACGATGATCACGCTGCGCCGCGGGAAGCCGAGGGGGCCGAGAGTGCCGTAGTCGCCGGCGACCTTCTTGTCGGTGTCGGCGAGCAGCGGGAACGCGAATCCGTGCTTGTCGGAGAACGTGTCGTGGCTGTCGACGTCTTGCGCCGAGATGCCGAGCACCTGCGCCTCGACGTCGGTGAACTGGGCGAGTTCGTCGTTGTACGAGTTCAGCTGTCGCGTGCACACCGGCGTGTTGTCGCCCGGGTAGAAGACGAGGACCACCGGCGAACCGGCGTAGTCGGACAGCGAGTACTCCTGGTCGCCCGTACCCGGCAGCGTGAAGTCGGGAGCCCGGTCCCCTACTCCCACACTCATGCGCTCGCCTCCTCCATGAGCTCGTCACTGATGTCGAAGTTGGCGAACACGTCCTGCACGTCGTCGTTGTCCTCCAGCGCCTCGAGGATCCGCACGACCGCCTTCGCATCGCCGGTCTCGGTGACCGGCACGAGGTTCTCGGACACGAACGGCGAGTCGGCGGAGATGACCTCGATCCCGGCGGCGTCGAGCGCCTCCTTCACGTCGAAGACCACCGACGGATCGGTGTCGACGCGGAATCGGTCGCCCTCGGCCACCACGTCGTCGGCCCCTGCGTCGAGCGCCGCCATCATCACGTCGTCCTCGACGACACCCTCGCCGGTCACGATCTGACCTCGACGCGCGAATTGCCAGCTCACCGCCCCCGGCTCGGCCATCGACCCGCCCAGCTTGGTGAACACACCGCGGATCTCGGCGCCGGTTCGGTTCCGGTTGTCGGTCAGCACGTCGATCATGAGGGCCACACCACCCGGTGCGTATCCCTCGTACATGATCGTCTCGTAGACGACGCTGTCGCCGCCCTCGCCAGTGCCGCGCTTGATCGCCCGGTCGATGGCGTCGTTGGTCATCCGCGCCGCCTTGGCCTTCTGCACGGCGGTTCGGAGCGTGGGGTTGGCGTCGATGTCACCGCCACCTTTGGCGGCCACCTCGATCTGACGTGCGAGCTTGGCGAAGAGCTTGCCGCGCGCCTTGTCGGCCGCACCCTTCTTGTGCTTGATCGTCGCCCATTTCGAATGGCCGGACATCTCGACCTCTCTGCGTGACTCGTGTGTGCGTGACTCGTACGGTCAGACGAGCGAGCGGACGAACATCTCGTGGAGGCGCCCGTCGTCCGTCAGCTCCGGATGGAACGCCGCCACGGTACAGGTTCCCCGTCGGAGGAGGACCGGCACACCGTCGTGGCGTGCCAGCACCTCGACACCGTCGCCCACCGCCTCGACCTTGGGGGCGCGGATGAGCACCGCCCGGAACGGATCGTCGAGACCGGCGACATCGAGGTCGGCCTCGAAGCTGTCGAGTTGACGTCCGTAGCCGTTCCGCCGGACCGTGAGGTCGATGATCCCGAAGGACCGCTGGTCTGGTCGACCGTCGAGGACGTCGGTCGAGCAGAGGATCATGCCCGCGCACGTGCCGAAGACCGGCAGGGCGTCGTCGACGAGCGCGGTGCGGAGAGGGTCGAACAACTCGCTGGTCCGGAGCAGGTGCGACATCGTGGTCGACTCGCCGCCGGGCATGACGAGCGCGTCGAGCCCGTCGAGCTGCTCGGGCGTGCGAACGAGACGCGCAGCCACCCCGAGATCGTGGAGTCGGGTGAGATGGACGGCGAACGCGCCCTGGAGAGCGAGGACGCCGACGAGGGGCGAGCCCGAGTCGGCCTCGGTCACCACCCGCGCTCGGCGTAGCGCTGGTTGATCTCGTCCATCTCGATGCCCGTCATCGGCGCGCCGAGGCCCCGGCTGACCTTGGCGAGGATGCCCGGATCCTCGAAGTGGGTGGTCGCCTCGACGATGGCCTTCGCCCGCGGCGACGGGTCGTCGGACTTGAAGATGCCCGAACCGACGAAGACGGCCTCGGCGCCGAGCTGCATGGCGAGCGCGGCGTCGGCCGGCGTGGCGATGCCACCAGCGCAGAACAGCGGCACGGGGAGCGTTCCGGTCTCGGCGATCTCCTGGACCAACGGGAGCGGCGACTGCAGCCGCTTGGCCCAGTCGAACAGCTCAGCCTGATCGGCCTGCGTGAGCTTCTTGATGTCGCCGGTGATCGACCGCAGGTGGCGGACCGCCTCGATGACGTTGCCGGTCCCCGCCTCGCCCTTCGAGCGGATCATGGCCGCACCCTCGGAGATGCGACGGAGCGCCTCGCCGAGGTTGGTGGCCCCACACACGAACGGCACGTCGAATGCGAACTTGTCGATGTGGTGTGCCTCGTCGGCCGGGGTGAGCACCTCGGACTCGTCGATGAAGTCGACGTTGAGCGACTGCAGGATCTGCGCCTCGACGAAGTGCCCGATGCGGGCCTTGGCCATGACCGGGATCGAGCACACCGACTGGATGCCCTCGATCATCTCGGGATCGCTCATGCGGGCGACACCGCCGTCCTTGCGGATGTCGGCCGGCACACGCTCGAGTGCCATCACCGCGACCGCCCCGGCGTCCTCGGCGACCTTCGCCTGCTCGGGGGTGACGACGTCCATGATGACGCCGCCCTTCATCATCTCGGCCAGTCCTCGCTTGACCCGGAAGGTGCTCATGGCACCAGGTTACGGGCGACGGGTGTCGCGATGCAGTGCCGTTCCAGGTGTCATCGGTCCCTGGACCGTGGCCAACTCGTCAGAGCTGAGCGCCGAAGAAGACCGAGATGTCGGTGGGTGCCTCACCCGGCGCCGCCTCCGCATCGACGGGAGCGATCTCGATCCACGTGCGTCCCGGCATCAGCGGAAGAGGGTCGCCGACGCCATCGATGAGTCGGAACGGGGCGGTCTCACCCGTGCGGCGCCACCAACCCTCGAGGAGCTCACCGTTGGCGAAGACGTACGCGATCCCCGTGCCGACGGTCTGGGCCTCGGGCGAGCGGTCATCGACGAAGCTCGGCTGCGTCGGGGCCACGAGGACGACGACGTTCTCGGCGCTCAATGGTGCGCTCGACCCCGGATCGAGATGCGGCGACCCGTCCTGGGTGCGTTCGAACCAACCGGATCCCGCGTTCCAGGTCCAGTCGATCGCCCGGACGCCCATGGTGAGCGAGAGCCCGTTCACGGGCCGTCCGGCCGGCTCCTGGTTGGGGCCGACGTACTCGAAGTGCTGGGCCGGAGCGGCCGTCGCCTGACCGTCGACGAGGGACCAGAGTCGATCGGAGTCGGTGAACAGGTTGTGCGGATCGGCGAAGTTGCCCTGCTGGTACGCGTCGGGCGAGCCCGGAGCGCCGGCGTCGATCAGCGGAGCGCCGCCGAGCACCTGTTGGACTCCCTCATTGCCACCCGACGTGGCCAGGACGGGCGTGTCGAACGCCGACAACACCGCGACGTCCTGTGTTCGAGCCGACCGGATCGGACCGATGCGCCCCGGGGACTGCGACTGGAAGAGAGCGAGCAGCCGGGTCTCGCCACCCTCGACCACCGTCTCGACGACCAGGTCGGCAGCGGGCAGACCGGCCTGTCCCTGGAGGGCCGGGTCGGCGTTGTCGACGACCGCCGCGATGGCCGGGCGGGCGACGACGGCGGCAGCTCCGACCCGCTGACCGGTCAGAGGTGCACGCGAACCGTCACCGATCGGAGCGCCGGCGCCGGCGCCGGGGGGCGGTCCGGTGCCCGCGTCACCCGTCGGAGCACCGTCGGTCGATTCGTCGGACGGCTGGAAGTCGGATCCACCCTCCGATCCGTCGGGCGGTTCGCCGAGCGACACCGTGGTCGCGGTCGGCTCACCGGACGAGTCATCACCTCCGCTGCAGGCGGACGCGACGAGGGCGACGACCAGACCGCAGGCGCCGACGGCTGCACGCGTCGACCGCACGATCAGGCCTCGTCGCCGAAGTCGATGTCGATGGGGATCGGCGCCTCGCTGTCGTCGGGAGCGTCGTCGACGTCGGCGAGCTCGATCCACGTGCGACCCGGCGTGAGCAGGATCGGCTCACCCTCGAGGTCGACGAGTGCGATGGGCTCGGTGGCTTCCTCACGCGACCACTTGCCCTCGATGAGCCCGCCGTCGCTGAACACGTAGACGATGCCCTCACCCGTGGTCTGGGCCTCCGGCGACGTTGCGTCGACCGCGCTCGGCCGGTACTCGACGGCCATCACGACGATGTTGACCGACGTGATCCGATCGCCGTCGCCCTCCTCGTGTGGGTCGCCCTCCTGCGAGCGCTCCCACACCTCGTCGTCGTCGTTCCACGTCCACTGGACGTCGATCGACGCCATGTCGATGTCGACCTCGACCACCGACTGCCCACCGAAGTCGTCACCCGGCAGCACGTAGCCGAACTGCTGAGCGGGTGCACCCGGATGATCCTCCGGAGTGAGTTCGTAGAGCCGCTCGGTCGAGCTGTACAGGTTGTTGGGCGCGGGGCCCGGTCCACGGGAGTAGCTGCCCACGTTGTTCTGCCAGTTGAGATCGGTCAGCGTGTCGGCCTCGCGGATGATGCGCGTGACCCCGGCGTTGCCCCCGCTCCAACCGAACAGCGGCTCGTTGAGCGAGGCGAGCAGGTCGACGTCCTGGGTTCGCCCCGAGCGGATCGGGCCGATCGGATCGGCGTCCTGGGTGTGGAACACGGCGGCGAACCGAGTGAGATCACCCTCGACGATCTCCTCGAACACGAGGTCGGCCTCGGAGAATCCGCTCTGGTTCGGCCGACCGGGTGGAGCGTTGTCGATCTTCACCGCCAGCGCCGGACGCTCCTCGAGGTCGTCCTCGCTGTCGAGCGGTTCGCCGGTGAGCGGCTGGCGGGCGACCGGCTCCTCGGGTTCGGGGATCGTCGTCGTGGTCGTGGTGCTCGACGTGGTGGTGGTCGACGTGGTGGTGGTCGACGTGGTGGTCGTCGACTCCTCCGACGTGGTGGTCGTGTCGGCGGCCTCGTCTCCACCGCCGCCGCACGCGGCGACGACGAGGGCGAGGGCCGCCGCCGCGCCGGCGGCGCGGGCAGGGGCAAGGGTCATCAGAGTTCTCTCAGGAGTGCGATCCGCTCGTCGAGCGGGGGGTGGGTCTCGAAGAGCTTGTGGACGCCGCCCAGCTTCCCGCGATCGCCCACGCCGCTCATCGGCTGTTCGATCCACAAGTGTGCCGTGGCCGTGGACGCCGAATGCGTCACGGTGGTGTCTTCCTTCAGCTTCTCGAGCGCCGAGATGAGACCCGGCGGGTAGCGCGTCAACTGGCACGCCGAGACGTCGGCGAGCGTCTCGCGCTGACGCGAGATCGTGGCCTGCATCGCCTTGGCGACGACCGGAGCGAGGATCAGCAGGACGAAGCCCACGATGGCCAGTGGGTTGTTGCTGTTGCCGTGGTCGCCCTGGCGCGGCACCCGGCCGCCGTTCCACCACATCATCCGGATGGCGAGGTCGGTCATCAGTGCCACCGCGCCGACCATGGTGACCGCCAGTGTCATCACGAGGATGTCGTAATTGCGGATGTGAGAAAGCTCGTGGGCCACGACACCTTCGAGCTCGACCCGGTTCATCTTCTCGAGCAACCCGGTGGTGACCGCGATGGCTGCGTGGTCGGGGTTGCGGCCGGTGGCGAACGCGTTGGGTGCCGGGTCGTCGATGATGTACACCCCCGGCTTCGGGAGACCGCCGGCGATGCAGAGCCCCTCGACGAGGTTGTGGAGACGGGCGTACTGCTGCGGGTCGGCCGGACGGGCTCGACTGACGCCCAGAGCGATCTTGTCGGCCTTCCAGTACGACCCGAAGGCGACGATCGCGGAGAACACCAATGCGACCAGCGTGAACACCGGGCCGTTGCCGACCAGCGCACCGATGGCGGCACCGACGAGCACGACCACGAGCATGAAGCCGACGACGAGGAGGACGCTGCGGCGTTTGTTGGCGCGGATGAGTTCGAACATTCAGTTGAGGAGGGGGTGAGGACTCGACGGGGTCGGAGCGTGTCAGAAACTGACGTCGGGCGCCTCGCGGGCGGCCTCGTCGGCTTCGAAGTACTCGCGCTTCGAGTAGTTGAGCATGTTGGCCACGACGTTGGTCGGGACCGCTTCGATCTTCGTGTTGTAGGTGAGAACGCTGTCGTTGTAGAACTGCCGCGCGTAGGCCACTCGGCCTTCCGTGGCGGTCAGCTCCTCCTGCAGTGCGAGGAAGTTCTGGTTGGCCTTCAGCTCGGGATACGCCTCGCCGAGGGCGAAGATCTGGCGGAGCGCTCCCGTGAGCATGTTGTCGGCCTGCGCCTGATCGGCCGGCGTGTCGGGAGCCGCGATCGCTGCGTTGCGGGCCTCGATGACCGCCTCGAGCGTCGCACGCTCGTGCTCGGCGTATCCCTTGACCGTCTCGACGAGGTTGGGGACGAGGTCGAGCCGCCGCTTGAGCTGCACGTCGATCTGCGACCAGGCGTTCTCGACCTGGTTCTTCGACCGGACCAAGCCGTTGTACAAGACGATCCCGACGAGCGCGAGCACGACGACGAGAACGATCAGGATGATCAGAACGGCCATCCGACCAGTGTAGGTGTGGTCGTTCCGCGTCGGGCCGGACCCGCGGCCCGAGCGAGGTCGTCGACGTGCACGCTCACCGGCGCGAGAAGCGCGACGACACGACCTGGCGGTACAGCTCCAGGTACCGGTCGGCGAGCGCGGTCATGGCGAAGTCCTCCGCCCGGTCGCCGCCGGCGCTGCGAAGTCTCGCGGTGAGGTGGGGGTCATGGAAGGCACGTTCGAGTGCCGTGGCGAGCGAATCGGGGTCGCCCGGTTCGGGCAGGAGGGCATCGACGTCGTGTGTGGCGACGTTGCGGTAGCCGTCGATCGAGCTGGCGACCACCGTCGTCTCGGCCGCCATGGCCTCGAGGAGGACCACGCCGAACGACTCGCCTCCCAGCGAGGGCGCGCAGAACACGTCGGCCGCACGGAGCCGTGAGAACTTCTCGTGATCACTGATCCGACCCAGCCATCGGAAGCGATCGTCGCCGTCGGTGGCCGCCTCGAGTTCCGCTGTGTCGGGGCCGTCGGACGCGATCCAGACCTCGACGGCGCCGGACATCCGGCGGACGGCCTCGATGAGGACCCGCAAACCCTTGCGCTCCTCGTGACGACCACAGAAGAACACGACGGGCGGGCCGCCGGCCTCACGATCGGGATGTCGCTCGTACGGCTCGGTCCCCCGGATCTGCGCGACCTCGATCCCGTTGAAGAGCATGGTGAACTCGCCGCCGAGATACCCGTGGACGAGCTTCTGGGCGTCCTTGCTGACGACCACCTTGACGTCGATCCGATTGATCAGCCGGGCGAGCGCCCATCGCATCGATGCGTAGCTCGCCGACTTCCCCGCGGCGTGGAACGTGCCCACCGTGGGCAGTCGGTGGAGCATCGCCGCCGTGAGCGTGGGGCCCGGCGCGAGCGGCTCGTGGAGGTGCAGGAGATCGAACCCCTCGTGATCGATCGCCCGGATGGTGCGCAGCGTGGCGGGCGGGTCCGGCGCGATCGGGGCGACCGAGCCGTTCGCCGTGGTCGGCAACGAATTGCCGAGCGGGGTCACGAACGGCTCGGGCGGCGGTCCGTCGCACGGACCGAGCACGCGCACCTCGTGACCTCGGCGGCGCAGCTGACGAGCGAGCCCGAGCACCTGCATCTGGACGCCACCGGGGATCGTGAGGCTGTACGGACAGATCATCCCGACCCGCAACATGCCGTCGGCGCCGGGCGGTGCTGCGCTCACGTCTCGTAGCCCGGATCGGACGGCCAGTTCGGCTGGAACATGTGCCACTGCGACGGAGCCCGTCGGATCAGGATCTCGAGCTCCCGAGCGAGATCCTGGGTGACGCGTCGGATGTCCTCACGGAGTCGGGCGTCCGTCCGCTCGACGACCAGCTTCGGGCGCACCCATCCGAAGTGCCCGTCGATGCGGTCGGTGAAGTACACCGCGGTCGGGAACACCGGGACGCCCAGGCGCAACGCCATGGTGGCGACGCCGGCCGGCAGCGTGGTCTCCTCTCCGAAGAACTCGACCGTCGGACCGTTGCGCTGGATGTCGCGGTCGCTCAGGAGGCAGACGATCTCGTTGCGCTTGATCGCCTGCAGCACCTGCGATCCGGCGTCGGGTCCCAGCGACACGACGTTCATGCCGAGATCGGACCGCAGGTCGACGAACCAGTCGAACAGTTCGGGGGGATCGATCTTCTCGACGACCACGGTGATCGGGTGACCTCGGTCGGCGATCCACCGTCCGGCCCACTCCCAGCCGCCGAGGTGCGGCAGCGCCAGGATGCAGCCGGTCCCCTCGTCGAGCGCGGCGACGATCTGTTCGTATCCCTCGGTGCGCCAGCCACGCTCGACGGCGCGTCGCGACAGGTGGGGAAGCTGGAAGCTCTCGATCCAGTAGCGGGCGTAGAAGTCGAACGCCTGCTGCCCGGCGCGACGGAGGCGCAGGCCGCCGAGCGTCGGGTCGACGCGCCGGAGCTGACGCTCGATCATCTGTCGACGTTCGGGGCTGGCGAAACTCGCCCCCGCCCCGAGCGGGGTCGCGAGACCGGCCGCGAGCGCCGTCGGGGTGAGTCGAGCGGCCAGCGCACCGAGGCGATACGTGCCGACCGTGAGCGCGTCGGTCAGCTCCTGCGCGTCGGCGGGCAGGCGTCCGAGTCCGGGTCCGAACCCCGGGAATCCGGGAATCCCGAGGCGTCCCGTCCGCCGCGGTTCGGCCCGATCGTCGGACGCGTCGGACCGGTCGGCCATGGCGGACGTCGTCGATCAGCCGTTCCGGCGCGGAATCCGGGTGCGGCGACGTTCGATCCGTGCCACGCGCCGACTCTGCCGACGGGACCGCCGCATCTCGATCCGCTCCTGGGTCACCGGTGCGACGGCCGCCTGGCGCCAGATCTTCACGAACCGCTGCACGGCCGTGACGATGGTGAGCGCCAACATGATCCACAGGATCGGGATGAGGAGCACCTCGAACAGCAGGCCGATGCAGATCGCGATGATCCGCTCGGCTCGCTCCATGATCCCGCCCTTGGCGTCGAGGCCGAGCGACTCGGCCTTCGCCCTCTGGTAGCTGATGAGCGACGACACGGCGGCGATGGCGAACGGCAGCATCGCGAGCTGGCCGGAGAACTCGTCGTCGGTCGCGAAGTACCAGGCGATGCCGCCGAGCAGGAACGAGTCGGTGACGCGGTCGACGGTGGAGTCGAAGAAGGCGCCGCGCTGGCTCGCCGCACCGGAGGCCTTGGCGAGTGCACCGTCGAGCAGATCGGGCAGCGCAGCGAGGATGACGAGGACGAGTCCGAGACGCAGATTGCCGGCCCCGATGGCCACCGCCGCACCGACGCCGACGAGCAGTCCGACCACCGTGAGGTGATCGGGGGTGAGCCAGCGGTTCCTCTCGAGGGCACGACCGACCGGCTTGACCGCAGCGTCGACCGGCTTGCGGAACTTGCCGTCGAACATGAGGGCGACCCTATCTCGGGCCCGAGTCGGGGTCCGAGAAGGACTCGGGGTTGTCTTCGACCAAGTGCTCGACCACTCGTCCGTCGACGGCATCGACCAGCACCAGCCCACGCTGTTCCGGCGGCTCTTCGATCGAGTAGCAGAGGACGCGCCACGTCGGACGGGACCGGAGCCCGCGCCACACCTGCTGGGCGGATGCATGCCCGACCGGGAAGCCGACCGCCTGCTGCGCGGCGACGAGGGCGTCCTTCTCGTCCACGTTCATCCGCCATCCCGACGTGATGGACATCAGTGCGGCGACGGAGAGGATGCCGGCGCCGACCAACCATCCGGCGTTGACCCACGGTTCGTCGACCGCGGCGTACACCACGACGCACACGAGGGCGAGGACGAGGTAGATCGTGCCGGGCCAGCGCCGCCGGCTGTTGTCGGGGAACATGTACGCCCCGACGAACCCGGACGGATCGAGGTCGTCGGGCAGCTCGTCGCGGATCTCGTCGACCTCACTCATGGCGAGTCCAGCCTACGAGCGACACTCTGGGTGAGGCACACGGTGTCGTCATGCGGGCCAGGCGGCGCGGAGGCGCTCGGCGCTGGCGGGGAGTGCTTCCGGGATCGTCTGCGTGTTGGCGATCGACGACATGAAGTTGCTGTCGCCCGTCCACCGGGGCACCACGTGGACGTGCAGGTGTGTCGGCACCGACCCCCCGGCGGGTCGCCCCAGGTTGAGGCCCACGTTGAGCCCGTCGGGCGAGTACGCGGTTCGGACCGTCTCGACCGCGGTGGTCACGGTCGACCACAGAGCGTTGGTCTCGTCGGCGGTGAGATCGGCCAGATCAGCGACCTCCCGGTACGGGATCACCATCAGATGACCGGTCGTGTACGGGAACCGGTTGAGGATCGCGAACACCAACTCGCCACGGTGCACGATCAGCATGTCCTCGTCGGACAGCCCGGACCGCAGGATCTGCGTGAAGACGCTGCCGTCCTCGCCGATGGCATCGTCGGCCGCCGGCAACGCCGACGTCACGTACGAGGCGCGCCACCCCGACCAGAGGCGTTCGAGCACGGGTTCGCTCCGACTCAGGCCGTGAGCGCAGCGGCCTCGGCCTGTTCGACCTCGCCGCGGAACCGCTCGATGAACGTGGCCAATGGAACATCGCGTTCGACCTCGGGACCCTCGTCGGGCACGAGATCGGTCCGGGGATTGACGCCCACCGTGTCGGCGGCGACGTCGTCGTCACCGACGACGAGGAGATACGGGATCTTCTCGGTCTTACCAGTTCGGATCCGCTTGCCGAGTCCCACATCGGCATTGACCACGTCGACTCGCGCGCCGGCGTCCCCGATCCTCGCTGCGACCTTGGCGGCATGCTCCTCGTGCGCCTCGGCGACGGGGAGCACGCGCACCTGCGTCGGCGCCAACCAGGTCGGGAACGCTCCGGCATAGTGCTCGACGAGCACGCCGAAGAAACGTTCGATCGACCCGAACAGCGCCCGGTGCAACATGATCGGCCGGTGCCGCTCGTTGTCGGCGCCGACGTACTCGAGCTCGAATCGCTCCGGCAGGTTGAAGTCGGCCTGGATGGTCGACAGCTGCCACGACCGGCCGATGGCATCGCGGACGTCGATGTCGATCTTCGGCCCGTAGAACGCGGCGTCGCCGTCCTTGACCGAGTACTCGAGCCCGTGTCGGTCGAGCGCTTCGCGCAGCGCCTCGGTGGCCTCGTCCCAGATCTCGTCGGACCCGACGTACTTGTCGGGATCCTTGGTCGACAGGTTGAAGGTGAACTCGTCGAACCCGAACGCCCGCAGCACCGACAGCACGAAGTCGAGGAGCCCCGCGATCTCGTCGGCGAGTTGGTCCTTGGTGACGAAGATGTGGCTGTCATCCTGGGTGAACCCACGGATCCGCAGCAGCCCGTGCAGCGTGCCCGCCCGCTCGTACCGGTACACATTGCCGAGCTCGAACAGCCGGAGTGGGAGCTCCCGGTACGACCGCTGCCGACTCTTGAAGATCAGGCAGTGGATCGGGCAGTTCATCGGCTTCATGTAGTACGTGCCGTTGTCCATCTCCATCGGCGGGTACATGCCGTCCTCGTACCAACCGAGATGGCCCGAGGTCTCGAACACGTTCGACTTCGCCAGGTGTGGCGTGTACACGAACTCGTACCCGCCCTGCTCGTGACGGAGCCGCGAGTAGTCCTCCATGAGCTTGCGGATGATGGAGCCCTTCGGGTGCCACACGGCGAGACCGCCACCCAACTCCGACGGAAACGACAGCAGGTCGAGTTCGGTCGCCAGCTTGCGGTGGTCGCGCTTGGCAGCCTCCTCGAGCTGGTGGAGGTGCGCGGCGAGCGCCTGCTTCGACTCCCACGCGGTGCCGTACAGGCGCTGGAGCATGATCCCGTCTTCGTTGCCCCGCCAGTGGGCACCGGCCACCTTCTGCAGCTTGAAGTGCTGAAGTCGTCCGGTCGACGGAACGTGCGGCCCGACGCACATGTCGATGAACTCATCGGTGTTGCGATACGCCGAGATGGTTCCGTCGCTCGACACCTCACCGGCGTCGAGATCGTCACCCGCAGCCGATTCGACCCGCTGGATGATCTCGATCTTGTACGGCTGGTCGGCGAAGATCGCCTTCGCCTCGAACATCGAGTGTTCCGAGCGCACGAACGGTTGGTTCTCCTTCACGATCTGCTTCATCTCGGCCTCGATCCGCGCGAGATCGTCATCGGAGAACGTCTGGCCGTCGGGCAGGTCGAAGTCGTAGTAGAAGCCGTTCTCGATCGCCGGGCCGATGGAGAACTTGGCGCCCGGGTACAGGCGGGTCACCGCTTGGGCGAGCACGTGCGCGGCCGAGTGACGGAGCACGTGGCGTCCCTCGTCGGTGTTCGAGGTGATGACGGCCACCTCGTCGCCGTCGGCGAGCTCGCGGGTGAGGTCGACGTCGGTGCCGTTGACGGTGGCAGCGACCGCCGCCTTCTTGAGCCCCGATCCGATCGATGCGGCGAGATCCAACGTCGTCGACCCGGCGGGGAGCTCGCGCTCCGATCCGTCGGGAAGAGTGACCGTGATGTTCGCCATCCCGTCAGGATACGAGCGCAGGACGTGCGCAGGCCGGACCCGTTTCTGGCCGGGCGACCGCGCCGGTCAGCCGACGCCGACGAGCTGACGACGATCGACGGCGTCGCCGACGAGGGGCGAGGTCCGCCGGAGCGGCGGCACCGTCACCCGCTCGGGGCGCTGTTCGACCGGCCGCTCGCCCGCGTAGTGGTTGCGGTACTCCTGGCCCGTCAACTCACGGATCTCGTACATCACCTCGTCGGTGAGGGCCCGCGCCGCCTTCGGACCGGGGAGGTCGACGAACCTCGCCGGGTCGACCGGCTCGCCGATCTCGATGCGTGCGGATCCGCGCAACGCCGGCATCGGGGCATCCGGAGGTTGGATCCGATCGGTTCCGGTGATCCCGACGGGCACCACGGGACATCCGACGCTGAGCGCCAGTCGGGCGGCGCCGGTGCGGCCCTTGTGCAGGTCCCCGGTCCGGCTCCGCGTTCCCTCGGGGAAGATCCCCATCAGCCCACCGGACTCGAGCACGTCGAGTGCCGCGCGCAGGGCATCCATGCTGTTCTTGCCACCCGAACGGTCGACGGGGATCATCCCCATCGCCGGGAACAGGTGCTTGGTCTTCCACGAATCCATGTACTCGGCCTTGCCGAGGAAGCCGATCGTCCGCTCGGTGGTGAGCATGAGAAAGGCCGAGTCCAGGAAACTGATGTGGTTCGGGCAGAGGATCGCGGGTCCGTCGGCGGGGATCCGATCGAAGCCGACGGTCTCGATGTCCCACAGGCGGGTCGCCACCGGTTGGGTCAGCTTCTGGAGGCGGCGCTGCGATCGTTCGACGCGACCGAACATCAACTCCGCATCGAATGCAACGCCGTTCGTGAATGCCACACCCACACAATATGTGATTCAGATCACGAATTCACAGCAGCAGCGTGAACGGCGTGTGAATGAACCGCTCTCCGTGAGCCGACCGTCACAACTCGACGCCGAGGAGCGACGTCGACGGACCGACGTCGACGCCGGCGGCCGCACCGGCATCGATCGCCGCGAACGCGCCGGGGGTGTCGAGGTCGTCGTCGAGTCGTGCGCGCACGTCGTCGAGCAGCTCTGCGCCGTCGGTGCGATCGGATGCGGCCGCGACGGCCCACCGATCGAACCGATCCTGACTCCGCTGCATCAGACCGTCGTCCCATTCCCACTCGGTGCGGTAGTGGTGCTCGATGATCCCCATGCGGATCACGCGGGGATCCCAGACCTCGCGGAGATCGGAGATGAAGACGAGGTTCCCGAGGCTCTTCGACATCTTCTCGCCGTCCATCGAGATCAGAGCGGCGTGCATCCAGTGCCGGACGAACGGCTCCCCGGTGGCAGCCATCGATTGCGCCCGCTCCGACTCGTGGTGCGGGAAGATCAGGTCGGCACCCCCGCCGTGCAGGTCGATGGTGGTCCCGAGCTCGCGCAGCGCCATCGCCGAGCACTCGATGTGCCAGCCGGGCCGACCCGGGCCCCACAGTGTGTCCCATGAGGGCTCGTCGACCGCCGACGGCTGCCAGAGGACGAAGTCGAGCGGGTTGCGCTTGTACGGGTCCTCGTTGTCACCACCGCGCTGGGCGGCGAAGGCGAGCATCTGGTCCTCGGAGTAGTTGCTCATCGAGCCGAACGAGTCGAACTTCGACACGTCGAAATACACCGAACCGCCGGCCTCGTAGGCGTACCCGCGGTCGATGACCATGCCGATGAATCCGCGGATGTCGGGAATGGCCGAGCTGGCACGAGGGGTCGAGGCCATCGGCAGCGCGTTGAGCGCTTCCATGTCACGCTCGAACCGCGCCTCCTCCCCCGCCGCGAGGTCGAGGTAGTGCACACCGAGTTCGCGGGCCTTCGCGAAGAGCGGATCGTCGATGTCGGTCACGTTGCGCACGCAGCGGACCGTGTGGCCCTTGTCGATGAGATGCCGCTGCAGAACGTCGTAGGCGAGGAAGGTCGACGCGTGACCGAGGTGGGTCGAGTCGTACGGCGTGATGCCGCAGACGTACATCAGGACGGTTTCGTCGGGTTCGAACGGGACCACCTCGCCGCGTGCCGTGTCGAACAGGCGCAGCCGCGGGCGATCGAGGTACGAGGGGTTCATCGACGACGAGAACGCTCAGTCGAGCGACTTGATTCCGGTCAGCTTCGGTGCCACACGGGTCTTGTAGCGCACATTGAGCTGCAGGAGCACTGCCGTGAACGCCTCGATCGCGGTGGCGTTGGACAGCTCACCGGCGTCGAGCGGCCGACATCCAGGGATCTCGTCGACGATGGTCTTGATGGCGTCGACGGCCTCGGCGTCGTCACCGCAGATGAGAACGTCGGAGTCGATCGGTTCGTCGATGTGGCCGAGCTCGGTCGCCGGGAGGTGGTGGAACGCCGCGACGACCTTGCACTCGGGGACCGCCGCTTGGACGTGCGCGGCGACGCTGCCGCGTGGCGGGACGAGCGGCTGGAACTCCTTGTTGACCCGCACGAGTGCGTTGGCCATCGACACCACGATCTTGCCGCGGATGAGGTCGAGGTTCTCCTGGGCCGTCGACGCGGCGCCATCCCACGGTGTGGCGATCACGACGATGTCGCACGCGGCCGCTCCGGCGTTGTCGCCGTAGCCGAGCAACGGCTCGAGGTACGGCCACTTCGCCAGCAGACCGTCGCGGATCTCCATCGCCCGGTACTTCGAGCGCGACCCGATGACCGACCGATAGCCGATGCTGGCCAGGCGTGCCGCCAGGCCTCGGCCAGCGGGCCCGGTGCCACCCAGGATGCCGATGGTGGGTCGCGATGGGTCGACGTGGACGGCCTCGGTGCCGGCGCCGGCGCCCCCCGACGGCTCGTCCCCGCTCTCGGTCCCGGCCTCGTCGTCGCTCACCGAGACAGCGTGGCACATCCGATTCCGTCGGACACAGGTGGCTACCGTGGCGCGCCATGGGCCTCCTCGACGGCAAGAACCTCGTGATCACGGGCGTCCTCACCGACGCATCGCTCGCCTACGGCGTGGCGCAGATCGCACTCGACGAGGGCGCCGACATCGTGCTGACGGGAGCGGGACGGGCACTCAAGCTCACCGAGCGGACCGCACGCAAACTGACGACTCCCGACGACCGTGCGATCGACGTGTTCGAACTCGACGTCACCGTTCCCGAACACGGGCCCGCCGTGCGCGACGCGCTCGCCGAGAAGTGGGGACGGGTCGACGGCGTCCTCCATGCGATCGGCTTCGCCCCCGAGGTGTGCCTCGGCGACGACTTCATGGCGGCCCAATGGGACGACGTGGCGGTGGCGATGCAGATCTCGGCGTACTCGCTCAAGGGTCTCGCCGACGCGTTCGTGCCGCTCATGACCCCGCCGAACGGGACCGGTGGTTCCTTCGTCGGTCTCGACTTCGACAACCGTCAGGCGTGGCCGGCGTACAACTGGATGGGCGTCGCCAAGTCGGCGCTCCAGTCGGTGTCGCGCTACCTCGCCAAGGAGCTGGGCCCTCATGGCATCCGCTCCAACCTCGTCGCCGCAGGTCCGATCAAGACCATGGCGGCCAAGTCGATCCCTGGCTTCGCGCTCTTCGAGGACACGTGGGACGACCGGGCCCCACTCGGGTGGGACGTCACCGACTCCGAGCCGGTCGCTCGAGCGTGCATCGCACTGTTGAGCGACTGGTTCCCGGCGACGACGGGCGAGATCGTCCACGTCGACGGCGGGTACCACGCCATGGGCGCCTGACGCGTCAGGCCCGAGCAGCAGCGGTCTCCCGCAGGCGGTCGGCGATCTCCGTCTGGTCGGCGATCAGCGTCTCGAACTCCTGGACCGACATCACGGCGACCGTCGCCTCGGTGTCGGTCACGATCGTCGCCGACTGTGACACCGGTGCCCCCACGGCGGCCAGCAGCGCCATCTCGCCGTAGTGGTCGCCCGGGCCGAGCGTCGCCACCACCTCGCCGTCGATCGTGACCGTCGCGGATCCCGACACGATCACGCCGAACTCGCGCCCCGCACGTCCCTCACTCGTCAGCCGACGACCGGCACCGACCTGGACCGTCGTCGTGAGCTCGTCGATCCGGCGATGCTCCCGTGGCGTGCAGCCCGCGAACAGGGGGCTCGCCGCCAGGCCGATCCCACCGGTCGATTCCGCAGACGCATCGCCGAGCGCGCCGGCGGCGATGCGCGCCGATTGCGTGTCGACGACCATCACGTCACACGGCGCGGTCCGGATCACCTCGGTGGCGATCGAGCCGAGCACCCGACCCACGCCGTTGACGCGGCGGTTCCCGACCACGATCACCGACGCGTCGAGCCGCTCGGCCTCGTTGGTGAGGACCTTGGCCGGGTCCTTCCCTCCGATCGACGTCGTCGCATTCGGCGCACCGATCTCGACGCGGATGCAGTGCAGCCGTTCCGCTGCGTGGGCGACGTGGTCGTGCACGAAGCGGTCGCCTCCCGCTTCGATGGTCATGCTGCGCTCCGGCGCGAGCGCCATCACCAGGTGCAACTCCTCGCCGAGCGCCCGTGCGAGCACGGCTCCCCGACGTGCCGCCTCCCGTGCGGTGTCGCTGTCGTCCACTCCGACGATCACTCCGGTCATGACATCCCTCCTGGGTTCGTACACCGCCGATCGGTGCATGGTCCCCACGATGACGACATGCAGAGACCCCGTCCGTGATCTCGATCACGGACGACGTGATGCTGCTCAGGGTGCGAGGCGGGTGCGGTCGGCGACCGACACGACGCCTCGGCCGAGGGTGACGAGACCGTCGGCCTGCATCTGCTGAAGCGTGCGCGCCGTGGCTTCGCGGGTCGCCCCGACCCAGCTCGCGAGCTCCTCGCGCGTGGAGCGGAACGCCGGGTCACCGGTGGCGTCGTAGTTGGTCACGAGCACCTCGGCGATGCGATGTCGGAGGTCCTCGCTGCGCAGTGCGAATCGTTCGGTCATCGACCGCAACCGGCGAGCGAGTTGCTGGAGCAGCGCGATCGCCCAGGCCGGGTACTCGTCGAGGAGATCGAGCAGGTCCTGGCGACGCAGGACGTGCGCGACCACGTCGCCTTGCGCCGTCACCGTGGCGGTACGCGGCGCCTCCTCGAGGGCCGCCAACTCGCCGATGAGGTCGCCGGGACCGCGGCGGCCGATGACCAGGGTGGATCCCTGCGTGGACGTGGCGGTCACGAGCACGCTTCCGCTGACGACCGCGTAGCAGCTGCGTCCCGCACTGCCGTGGTGCATCACGACGTCACCGTCGTCGAACGTGACCCGGGCGCAGCGTTGCTCGATCGCTCGCCAGACCTCCTCGGGCGTGTCCCGCCACGATCGAGCCGACGACGTCGGAGCATCCGACGACCCCGCTCGCGGCTCGCCGGGCACGTCAGGTCCGCCGGCCGCGGCCGGCGATCGCCTGGAGCAGCAACAACAGCAGAACGGCGCCGAGCGCCGACACGAGGATCGATCGGAGGGAGAACTCGTCGACGCCACGACTGTCGACGGCGTTCATGAGCGCTCCACCGACGAGGGCACCCAGGACTCCGATGACCATCGTGTAGACGCACCCGGTTCGATCGTCTTTCACGATCCACCGTGCGATGCCACCGGCGATCAGGCCGACGAGGATCCACCCGACCAGGCTCATCGGCACGCGACCGTAGCGGGACGTCGGCGGGCGCATCGCGACCCGACCGGCGTCGCCCTACCCTCCATCGGGTGAACCGGCTCGCCGACGAGACGTCCCCGTACCTTCGCCAGCACGAGGCGAATCCGGTCGACTGGTACCCGTGGGGCGACGAGGCGTTCGCCGCCGCCCGCGAACGCAACGTCCCGATTCTCCTGTCGGTCGGATACTCGGCGTGCCACTGGTGCCACGTGATGGCGCACGAGTGCTTCGAGGACGACGACGTCGCCGCCCGGATGAACGAGCTCTACGTCAACGTCAAGGTCGACCGCGAGGAGCGTCCCGACGTCGATCAGCTCTACATGGACGCCGTGCAGGCGATGACCGGACGCGGCGGTTGGCCCATGACCGCGTTCCTGACGCCACAGGGAGAACCGTTCTACGGCGGCACGTACTACCCCCGGGAGCAGTTCCTCCAGCTCCTCGATGCGATCGACGACGTGTGGCGCAACCGTCCCGACGACGTCCGCCAGAACGTCGACTCGCTCACCACGGCCGTCAGCGCATCATCGTCACTGACGCCCGCCGACGACGCCCCCACCCTCGAACAGCTCAACGAGACCGTCAAGGCGCTGGGCCGGGCCCACGATCCCGAGTGGGGAGGATTCGGAAAGCCGCCGAAGTTCCCGTCGACGTTCAACATCGAGTTGATGCTCCGCGCCTACATGTCGAGCGGATCCGAGCCAGCGCGCGACATCATCACGCGCACGCTCGACGCGATGGCGTCGGGTGGCATCTACGACCACCTCGGCGGCGGGTTCGCCCGGTACTCGACCGACCGCGAGTGGATCGTCCCCCACTTCGAGAAGATGCTGTACGACCAGGCATCGCTGGTGCAGATCTACGTGCGAGGGCTGCTGGTGCTCCGCCAACCCCAGTGGCGCCAGATCGTGCAGGAGACCGTCGAGTACGTCCTGCGCACGTTGACGCACCCCGACGGCGGGTTCTTCTCGTCCGAGGACGCAGACTCACTCGGGCCCGACGGCACTCCGGTCGAGGGATGGTTCTACACCTGGACGCCCGACGAGATCCGTTCCGCGCTCGCCAACGTGAAGCCCGAGGTGATCGAGGCCACACTCGACTGGTGGGGGGTCGATCCCGACGCCGAGCCCAACTTCGAGGGCCGCTGGATCCTCCAGCGAGCGGACCACCGGGGCGAACTCGCCCGTGATCCGGCGATCGAGTTCGCCCGCGCACGGCTCCTCGCCGCTCGGCAGCAACGCCCGAGGCCGGGGCTCGACGACAAGGTCCTGCTCGAATGGAACGCGCTCTTCCTGTCGGCGCTCGGCCAGGCCGCCGCGGTGTTCGGCCACCGCCCCTGGCTCGATGCTGCTGTCCGCAACGCCGAGTTCCTGCTCCGGGAGATGCGCGGCGACGACGGGCGGTGGTTCAGGTCGTGGCACGCCGACGGCGCACCGAAGGCCCGACATGCCGCGCTCGCCGCCGACCATGCCGCGCTCGTCGACGCGTTCACGCGCCTCGCCGAAGCATCCGGCCAGGCGCGCTGGATCGACGAGGCCCGAGCCGTCGCCGACACGATGCTCGACTGGTTCTTCGACCCCGTCGACGGCGGGCTCTGGACCAGCGCGGAGGACGCCGAGCACCTCGTCGTGCGACAGAAGGACCTGATCGACAACGCGGTCCCGTCGGCGAACTCGCAGGCGGCCATGGCCCTCCAGCGGCTCGCTGCGCTCACCGGTGAGCAGCGGTACACCAACCAGGCCGATCGCATCCTCCAGCTCCTCGCGAGCAAGGTCGACGACGGCGTCGGCTCGTACTCGAACGCACTCCTGGCCACGGACCTGCGGCGTCGCGGCATCACCGAGGTCGCGGTCGTGCCGCCGGACGACGTCGACGACGCACAGATGGGTCCGTGGCGCGATCCCGATCCCGACGGCGCTGCCGACCGCGACCCGACCTCACCGAGTGCCGAACGGGTCGCCCTGCTCGACGAGGCGGCCAAGATGGTGCGCTTCGCTCACTCGATCCACCGACCCGATGTGGTGCTCGCGTGGGGCGAGCGGTACGACTCGCCGCTCTGGGAGTCACGCGAACCCGGCCACGCCTACGTGTGTCGTGACCACGTGTGCGAGAAGCCGGTCACGACCGTCGCCGAGCTCGGTGAGCAGCTCGTGGGTCGCAAGGTCACGCTCCAGCCTCCGTCCACCGACCCCGCCGGATGATCTGATCAGGGGCGCGCCGCGCTCGACTTGCGCTGCGGCCCGCTCGGCCGGTTTCTTCGACGCCCTCGTGAGGCCAGCCGAGGGCGAGCGCACCGAGGACCTGCAACCGGTCGGGGATCCCGAACCCGGCACGTACGGCGGGTTCGTGGTCGAACACCCCGAAGAAGAGCGCCCCGAGCCCGGCGTTCTCGGCGGCGAGGAGCAGCGTCATCACGGCCATCGACCCGTCGATGGTCCAATACGGAGCGGCCCAGGCGTCGGTGCCCGATCCGAGCCCGCTCCGAGCCTTGTCGGGTTCGGCATACCGTTCGACGTAGGCGTCGGGGTCGGCGAGTGGGATGGCGATGACGGGAGCGTCGAACAGGTGCGGGAAGGCGAACCCGCCCCGCCGCTCGGCCGGGAACGTGATGTCCCAGTACCGGTGGGCATCGACACCCTCGAGGACCAGGAGATGCCATCCCTGCGTCTTCCCGGCACTCGGGGCCCGCGAGGCGAGTTCGACGAGTTCGGCGAGGAGGTCGGGTTCGATCGGTTCGGGCGAGAACGCCCGGGTCATGCGACGCCCGCGGACGACGCGCTCGAACTCGGTCATGCCGCGACCTCGAGGTCGGGCTGGACGATCAGCGCTTGCCGAGCTTGACGAGGTCTTCGGCCATGGTCCAGCCGTAGACGATCATCGACCCGCCCTTGTCGACGGGGATCGCGCTCATCATCTCGACGAGGTCGGCATCGAGCACGCCGGGGTCGGCGGACTCGAAGTCGATGAAGCCGTCCTGACCGTTGGCGGTGACGATGAACGACTTCGCCTCGTATTTCTTGTCGACGCCGAACCGCTTCGCGAGCCGTCGGCCCCAGGCCCGCTCCTCGCCGACCGCGTCCTCGTCGGGGACGGGTGTGACGTCGTCGAGATCCTTGAAGGCATCGCGCGCGTCGGCGTTGACGAAGCGGGCACCGACGACGACGTCCTCGTCGGGGAATGCCATGAGCGCCCGGTGGTACGCCTCGTGCATGAGTCCGCGCAGGACCTGGTCACGCTTGCTCGACCGCTTGACCGACATCAACCCGAGGAGCACACACGGGGTGCCTCCGATCCGCTCGAGCGTGGAGAAGGTGAAGCCGTGCAGCACGTTCCCGAGGCGCGCCGTCGTGACGAGGACCCAGTCCTCCTTCGCCTTCGACAGATCACCGGCGCTGAACGCCTCTTCCATCGACGCGAGTTCGTCGAGGTCGCTGTCATCCAGCGCGGACGCATCGTTGGTCGTCACTTCCAGAGCCATACCTCGCACATTCTAACGCTCTCGTCGAGGCGGCTCTGCAGCGCCGTCGGCGGGCCGATCACGATTCGCGCACCCTGGGTTCACCTTTCGCGCACGAGCCGCCACGCGGAGCAAGGTGTCGAACCGAGATCTCACAGCAAGACGGCGTCGTGACCGAAGGCCATGCGGAGTTCGCCGACGCTGCGGTCGAGATCGACCCGGTAGTCATCGGCGAGCTTCAGCACCTTGCGCGTGGATCCCACGCCGGCGGTGGGCCCGAGGTCGATCATCACGACCGAGTCACCGGGGTGCTCCTTGATGATCCGCTTGAGACGACGGATCCTCAGCTCGTCCATCGAGGTCGCCGGGAGACGGAGCCGCAGCGGCGCCGCCGGACCGTCGTCGAGACCGTGGAGCACGTTGATGTTCTGGCCGATGAGTCCGAATCGTGACTCGTCGCGACGGTCGAGACGTCCCTTGACCGACACGATGAGGTCGTCGTCGAGCTTGTGGCCCTGCTCGGCCAGCGTGCGAGGGAAGATCGTGACCTCGATCGACGCGTCGAGGTCCTCGAGCACGAAGACCGCCATCTGATCGCCCTTCTTCGTGAACTTCCGGGCGAGGTTGGTGATGACGCCGCCGACCACGACCTGGGCGCCGTCCTCCATGGTCTGCAGGTCGATCACGCTGTGGTCGACCTTGAGCCGGAGCGCCGCCTCGACCCCGAAGAGCGGGTGGTCGGAGACGTAGAGGCCGAGCATCTCCTTCTCGAAGCGGAGCTTCTCGGACTTGTCGAACTCGGTGTCGGCGGGGATCGGTGTCCGCTCGTCGAAGCCGGCGCCCGCTCCCCCGTCGTCGCCGCCGTCCCCGTCACCCCAGTCGCCGAAGAGCGACATGACGCCCTTCTCCTCTTCCCGGCGGCGCTTCACCGTCGTGTCGATGATGTGCTCGAAGACCTGGAGCAGTGCCTTGCGTTGGTGGCCCAGGGAGTCGAATCCACCGCCCTTGATGAGCGACTCGATCGTGCGCTTGTTGAGGACCGACTCGGGGACCCGCTCGACGAAGTCGTGGAAACCCGAGAAGGTTCCGTTGTCCGCTCGTTCGGCGATGAGCTGCTCGACCAGCGCCTCGCCCACGTTGCGGACCGCAGACAAGCCGAACGTGATCGCACCCGGACTCCCGACCGGGAGTGCGACGCCGGCGGGCACCTGGTCGGGTGACAGTGCCGCGAAGTTGAGCTGCGACCGGTTGACGTCGGGCGGCAGCACCTTGATGCCCATGGCGCGACAGTCGGCGAGGTACACCGCCGCCTTGTCGAGGTTGCTCTTCACGCTCGTGAGGAGCGACGCCAGGTACTCGACCGGGTAATGAGCCTTGAGGTACGCGGTCTGGTACGTGACGAGGCCGTACCCGAACGTGTGGCTCTTGTTGAAGGCATAGTCGGCGAACTTCTCGATGATGTCGAAGAGCTCCTTGCCCAGGTCGCGGCCGTAGCCGGTCTTCTCGACACCGTCCTCGAACGCGTCGCGTTCCTTCGCCATCATCTCGCGGATCTTCTTCCCGCAGGCCTTCCGGAGGTTGTCGGCCTCGGCGAGCGAGTAGCCGGCGAACTTCTGCGCCACGCGCATCACCGACTCCTGATAGATCATCAGGCCGAACGTGTCGTCGAGGACCTCCTCGGCGTCGGGGTGGAAGTACGTGACCTCCTGGCGACCGTTCTTTCGGTCGGCGAAGTCGTAGTGCATGTTCACCGACATCGGGCCGGGTCGGTACAAGGCGAGCACAGCGCTGACGTCTTCGAACGAGCTCGGTTCCATCGCCTTGAGCAACTGGCGCATCGGCGGCGACTCGAGCTGGAACACGCCGATGGTGTCGCCGCGCGACAGCAGGTCGAAGGTGGCCTGATCGTCGAGGCTGACCTGCTCGATGTCGAAGTCGGGGTGTCCCCGTTCGCGGATCATCGCCTCGGCGTCGGAGATGACGTCGAGGTTGCGCAGCCCGAGGAAGTCCATCTTGAGGAGCCCGAGGTCCTCGACGCCGTGCATTTCGTACTGGGTGACGACCGGGGCGTCCTCGGGATCGACCCCCGACTCGGGCTTGCGCTGGATCGGCACGTACTCGGTGACCGGGTCCTTGGTGATGACGACCGCCGCGGCGTGGATGCCGTCGGATCGCTTCAGCCCTTCGAGACCCTTGGCGACGTCGATCACCTGCTTCGCCTCGGCATCGGTCTCGTACATCGCCCGCAGGTCGGCGGCCGCCTTGTAGCCGTCGGCGTACTTCGGGTTCTGTTCGAAGCAGTACTTGAGCGGGGTGTCGCGGCCCATGACCAGCGGGGGCATCGCCTTGGCGATCTTGTCGCCGACGCCGTACGGAAAACCGAGCACGCGCGCCGCATCGCGCACCGCGTTGCGGGCCTTGATGGTGCCGAAGGTGATGATCTGCGCCACGTGCTCGCGGCCGTACCGCTCGGCCGCGTAGCGGATCATCTCGTCGCGGTAGCGGGTCTCGAAATCCATGTCGATGTCGGGCATCGAGATGCGACTGGGGTTGAGGAACCGCTCGAAGAGCAGGTCGTACTTGATGGGATCGAGGTCGGTGATCCAGAGGCAGTAGGCGACGGCGCAGCCCGCCGCCGAACCACGACCGGGCCCGACGCGGATGTTGTTGTCGCGGGCGTGCTTGATGAGATCCCAGGTGATGAGGAAGTACGACGCGAACCCCATGTCGCAGATGACCTGGAGCTCGTACGCGAGCCGCTCGGCTGCCTCCGGAGGGACGTGGGCGCCCCAGCGCTTCTCGGCTCCCTGCTGGGTGAGGTGGCGGAGGTACGCCTCGTCGTCGGCGAACCCCTCGGGAAGTGGGAACTCGGGAAGGAGCGGCTTGCCGAACTCGATCTCGACGTCGGCGCGCTCGGCGATCCACAACGTGTTGTCGCAGGCGACGGGGATGTCCCGGAACAGGTACCGCATCTCGGCGGCGGTCTTCAGGTAGTGGTCGCTGCCCTGGAACTTGAAGCGATTGGGGTCGCTCATCAGCGACCCGGTCTGCACGCACAGCAGCGCGTCGTGCGCAGCGTGGTCGCGCTCGCGTGTGTAGTGGCTGTCGTTGGTGGCGACCACCGGCGCCTGGATCTTCTTGGCGATCTCGAGCAGCTTCGGGTTGGTCTCGTGCTGCGCCGGGATCCCGTGGTCTTGGATCTCGATGAAGAAGTTGTCGCGCCCGAAGATGTCCTGCAGCCGCGCCGCCTTCTGCAGCGCTCCGGACTCGTCACCGTTGAGCAGCGACTGGAGCACGTGGCCGCCGAGGCAGCCGCTGGTCGCGATGATCCCGTCGGAGTAGCGGTCGAGGAGCTCCCAGTCCAGGCGCGGCTTGTAGTAGTAGCCCTCCATGAACGCGCGCGACGAGAGCTGGATCAGGTTCTTGTACCCCGTGTTGTTCTCGGCGAGCAGGATGAGGTGGTAGTAGAGCTTGTTGCCCGTCTGGGTCTCGCCGCCCGAGTCGTCGACCCGGCCCCTCCTGGAGGGTCTCTCCGACCGGTGATCGTGGGCCATGTACGCCTCGGTGCCGATGATCGGCTTGATGCCTTGCTTGTGGCACTCGCGGTAGAAGTCGAGCGTGCCGTACATGTTGCCGTGGTCGGTCATGCCGATGGCCGGCTGACCGTCCTGCACGGCCTTCGCGATCATCTCGTCGAGACGGGACGCGCCGTCGAGCATCGAGAACTCGGTGTGGACGTGGAGGTGGCTGAACGAGTCGGACATCGGGGTTCCAGGACGAGTCGAGGCGACGGATCGGTCGGAGGACGGGCGAGTTACAGGGACGTGATTCCGAAGCTACCACTCGCGATCGGCCGGCCGGCCAGGCCACTCCACGAGCGGGTACGGTGCCGGCGACGTGAGCGCCGTGTTCCGGGTCGGATGCCCGATGTGGGCCCATCCACCGTGGGTCGGGACCTTCCTCTCCCCCGCCCGACGGGGCCGCGAACTCGCCGACTACGCGACGTGGTGCAACGCCGTCGAGGGCAACACGACGTTCTACGCCACGCCACCGGGCACGACGGTCGAGCGGTGGGCCGACCAGGCCCCCGACGACTTCCGCTTCGCGTTCAAGGCGCCGCGAACGGTCACCCACGATCGACGGCTGCGGCCCGAGGCACATCGCGACCTCGCCGACCTCCTGCGGGCGGTGTCGCCGCTGGGCGAACGGATCGGTCCCGTGCAGATCCAGCTGCCGCCGACCTTCGGAGCCGAATCGGCGTCGACCCTGATCGAGTTCGTCCGCCGGCTCCCTCGTTCGCATCGATGGGTCGTCGAGTTCCGCCACCGGGCGTTCTTCGACGGAGGGCCGGCACAGCGACGTGTCGACGAGACCCTCACCGAGCTCGGCATGGGCCGGGTCGTGCTCGACACCCGACCGCTCTACGCCCGACCGGCCTCGACGCCGGCGGCCGCCGACGAGCGTCGGACCAAACCGTCACTGCCCGTCGTGACCGACGTGATGGGCGACTCGCCGATCGTGCGGATCATCGGCAACGACGACCCGGCCTCGACGCTCGACGGATTCGGATCGTGGCGAGAACGGGTGGTCGACTGGATCGAGGGAGGCCGAGAGCCGTTCGTGTTCGTCCACCAGCCGGAGAACCTGCGCTCACCGTCGAGCGCCCGGGGGGGCCCCCACCCCGTGGGCCAGCGCGGGGGCGGGGGCCCG
>JBCDAK010000042.1:0-29407 GCA_039185545.1 Actinomycetota bacterium | reverse complement strand
GCCGAGATGCGCGATGCGCTGCCCTCGGCGTATCCCGAGATCGACCCGGCGCGACTCCGGGTCGTCCTCGTCGAGATGTCCGAGGCGGTGCTCGGGGCGTTCTCCTCGAAGGTGTCCGACTACACCGCGCACGAACTGACGGATCGGGGCGTCGAGCTCCGGCTCGGTTCGGCGGTCGCTTCGGTGGCGGGCGATCACGTCGTGCTCGACTCGGGCGAGAGGATCGACAGCGTCGCGACCATCTGGGCGTCGGGCGTGAAGGGCCACGAGATGCTGGCCGACTGGGGACTGCCGACCGGTCGAGCTGGTCGGGTCGAGGTGGGTGCCGACCTGCGGGTCATCGGCCGCGGCGAGGTGTTCGCCGCTGGCGACGCGGCGGTGAACCCCGACGATCCGCTCCCGCAACTTGCGCAACCGGCGATCCAAGGCGGGCGCCACGTCGCGGACGAGATCCTCCGTTCGCTGCGCGGCGACGTCACCGAGGGGTTCCACTACGTCGACAAGGGGACGATGGCCACGATCGGTCGCGCCGACGCCGTGATCGAGTTCCCGAACGGCAGGACGATCACGGGCTTCGTCGCCTGGATCGGGTGGGTGGCGCTCCACATCGTGACGCTGGTCGGTCACCGCAACCGCCTGTCGACGCTGGCCAACCTCTCGGTGCGGTATCTCTCGCGCCGCAAGCGCCTCGACGTCATCGTCGGTCACACGCCCGCTCCCGAGTGACGCGGAGGCCGCCACGGCGGCTCACGGCCTCGCGTCAGCGCATCGGCTCGGACACCCAGGATGCGCTGGCGCGAGCCCGAGCCGCAGAGCGCCACGTCAGCGCATCGCTGCGATCTCGTGGCATGAGCTGACTCGAGGCCCGGTGATCGGTCGAAACGTACGGCCCGGCGGGGGAGCGAGCGTCGGTAGCCTGCGCGCCGTGCTGAAGCTGGTGCTTCCCAAGGGATCCCTCGAGCGGGCGACGCTCGAACTGTTCGAGGCGGCCGACCTGCCGGTCATCCGGTCGTCGTCGGTCGACTACCAGGCGTCGATCGACGACCCCCGGATCGAGTCCGTGCGCATCCTTCGACCACAGGAGATCCCGAGCTACGTCGAGGAGGGACTGTTCGACCTCGGCATCTCGGGTCGCGACTGGGTCGAGGAGACCGCGAGCGACGTCCACAGCCTGGGCGAGCTCAAGTACTCGAAGGCGACCACCAACCCGATTCGCCTCGTGGTGGCGGTTGCCGGCGACTCGCCCGCCGGGTCGGCGGCCGACCTGCCCGACGGCGTGCGCGTGCAGACCGAGTACCCCGAGCTGACGAAGCGGTTCTTCGCCGAGAAGGGCGTCGACGCCCAGATCCGGCTCTCGTACGGTGCCACCGAGGCGAAGATCCCCGACATCGCCGACGTCGTGGTCGAGATCACCGAGACCGGACGCGCTCTGCGCGCCGCAGGTCTCAAGATCATCGACACGATCGTCACGAGCTACACCGAGGTCGTCGCCAACCACGACAGCATCGCCGACCCCGAGAAGGCCAAGGCGATGACGCAGATCATGACGCTCCTCAACGGCGTGCTCGACGCACGAGGTCGCGTGCTGCTGAAGCTCAACGTCACCGACGCGGCCAAGGATGCTGTGCTGGCGGTCCTCCCGTCGATGAAGTCGCCCACGATGTCGCCGCTCGCCGGGGGAGGATTCGCCGTCGAGTCGGTCGTCGAGAAGCGATCGATCAACCTCATCATCCCCGAGCTGCGCGAGGCCGGGGCCACCGATCTGGTCGAGATGCCGATCTCCAAGATCGTCCCGTGAGCATGGAGCTGTCGGGCATCGTGACGTCGTTCGACGAGCATGTCGGGCTCGGCGAGGTCACCGACGCCGACGGCGCCGGCTACCTCTTCCACTGCGTCGAGATCGCCGACGGTTCACGGACCATCGACGTGGGTGCTCGGGTGCGGTTCACCACGATGCGCAAGTTCGGGAAGCTCGAAGCCGCGTCGCTGCGGCCCGCCTGAGAGCCGGAGCCGTGGATCCCGATCGGACGAGCGGCCCCCACGTCGACCGAGTGCAGCGTGAACGCCGCATCGTCGACGTGATCATGGCGCTCGACGAGGGTGAGGTCACCACGTACGGCGACATCGCCGAGGTGGCCGGATACCCGCGCCAGGCTCGACTCGTCGGGCGGATCCTCGGCACGACGACCGCCGACCTGCCCTGGTGGCGCGTCGTCGCCGCCGACGGGCGGATCCGCACCGAGAACCCGGCGCGTCAGGCCGACCTGCTCCAGGAGGAAGGTGTGCTCGTCACCGGTGGCCGAGTCCGCGACGCACCGATCGGACGCTTCCGCCGTGACGACTCGCTGAGCTGACCTCAGCCCTTGATCTGGACGAAGGCCAGGCGGATGTTGTTGAGCGCGTCGCGCATGGTGGCGGCGTCGGGTCCGAGGCGGTCGCCGAGGCCGTCGACGAGGCAGGCGACCGAGTCGATCGCCAGCGCGGCCTGCGTGAGATCGGGTTCGTCGGCCGAGAGGTGGATCGCGGCGAGCTCGTAGAGACCCATCACGTGGTTGGTCACCACGACCTCGGCGGGAACCGACATGAGCCGCTCGCGGGCGTCGGCCATGGCGGCTTGGGCCTCCTCGACCTGGCGCCGCTGCTCCGGATCGAGATCGTCGAGGTCGAACTCGGGCTCGGCGTCGTCCGGCGAGTCCGCGGCGGGCTCTCCGGACCGAGCGCCGTCGGTACCCTCGTCGGATGCGAACGCCTGCAGGTTCTCGGTGATGTCGTCGAAGTCGCCGGGCACGCCGCTCGACGATACCGACACCGTGATCAGGCGGGTGCGACGCCGGATGGATGCCGCGCCCTATGCCGATCTGCCGTTCGAGCGTGCGGTAGTCGTGTTCATCGTCTGCGTCGTCGTGGGCGCGGTGTCGATCGCCCTGGCTCGGCGAGCGATCGCTGCGTTCGGCGCACCCGTCTGGGTCGAGGAGTGGGGAGCTGCCTTCGTCGCAGCGATCTTCATGCTGGGCTTCGTCTCGATCGCCTTCCCCGGGTTCGAGTCCGGGCGACGGGACGCCGATGAGGATCACGCCGAGGACTGATCGTCGCCGGAGGTTTCGATCGGCCCGTCCGCTACTCTCGTGTTCACAATTGAGGCGAAGTGGCGCTCCGGCGCCCACCCGGCCACGACCGATCGAGCGTGAGAGCGCTCGGCGACGGTGCGTCCGGGTTCTGAGGATCAGGCTGTTCCTCTCGACGGGTTCGCACCCGCCGATGTCGTTCGGTCGCTCCGCGGACTTCGCGTCGAGCACCAGACATCCACACATGGGGAGGCCCATTGCACGGAAGTGAGCAGCCATAGCACCGCGACGACCTGAACCGCGAGGCGATCAGCATCGCATCAACGACCGCATCCGGACCCGCGAGGTCCGACTGATCGGCCCCACGGGCGATCAGCTCGGCATCAAGCCGGTCCCCGAGGCCCTGCGCATGGCGAAGGGCCTCGACCTCGATCTCGTCGAGGTCGCTCCCAACGCGAACCCACCCGTCTGCCGGATCATGGACTACGGGAAGTTCAAGTACGAGGAGGACCAGAAGGCGAAGGAGGCGCGGAAGAAGTCGAACAACGTCTCGGTGAAGGAGGTCAAGTACCGACCCAAGATCGGGCAGGCCGACTTCGACACCAAGACGCGCAACGTCATCCGGTTCATCGACGAAGGCCACAAGGTCAAGGTCACCCTCCAGTTCCGCGGCCGCGAAATGGCCCACCCGGAGCTCGGGGCGAAGATCCTCGACGAGGTCATCGACGCCGTCGGTCCCGCCGCCAAGCTCGACAGCCGCTCTCGTGGCGTCGAGGGTCGGGCCATGTCGATGGTGCTCTCTCCCGACAAGAAGGCCCAGGAGGCCATGAAGAAGGCGGCAGCCGAGGAGGCCAAGAAGGCCGAGTCCGCTGCTGCGGCTGGCGACTCGAGCGCCGGCGACTCGTCCCAGTAGTGGATGGGCCGCCGGCTCGGGTCGGCGGATTCCCACACGACGAGACCCCCAGCGGAAGCGAGACAGACATGCCGAAGATGAAGACGTCGAAGACCGCGGCGAAGCGGTTCAAGAAGACCGGAACGGGCAAGCTCCGTCGCCAGCAGGCGATGCGTCAGCACCTGTTCGAGAAGAAGCCGTCGACCCGCACCCGCCGCCTCGCGGCCGACGCCGACGTCCACCCGGGCGACGAGAAGAAGATCCGCCGGCTCCTCGCCGAGCGCTGATCCGATCCTTCTCGCACGACCGAGTCGACAACGTCAATCACACGAAGGGAGCTGAGCCGACATGGCACGAGTGAAGCGTGGCGTCACCAAGACCAACCGCCACAAGAAGATCCGCAAGAAGGCCAAGGGCTACTACGGCAACAAGAGCCGCACGTTCCGCGGCGCCAACGAGCAGGTGATGCGCTCGGGGCAGTACGCGTTCCGCGACCGCCGCGCCCGCAAGGGTGAGATGCGCCGGTTGTGGATCCAGCGGATCAACGCCGCCTGCCGCCAGAACGACATGAGCTACAGCCGGTTCATCGCCGGCCTGAACGCCGCCGGGATCGACGTCGATCGCAAGATCCTCGCCGATCTCGCCGTCACCGACCCGAAGGCGTTCGCCTCGCTGGTCGACAGCGCTCGGTCGGCCCTCGCAGCGGCCTGACCGGTCCCGACCGGCACGGCCGACCGGACCGTCACGCGTGACATCGCACCCGTGACTCCCCTCGGCCAGCGCAACCCACGAATCCACGACGTGCGGCGCCTCCTGGGGCGCCGTTCGTCGCGTCGGGAGGCGGGTCGTCTCGTCGTCGAAGGTCCCACCCTCGCAGCCGAGGCGGTCGCCGCGGGGTGGACCTGCGTCGAGCAGTACGTGCCGGCCGACGAGACCCATCTCGCTGTCGACGGCGCGGGACCGGTTCTCGAGGTCGGTGACGGCGTGATGGAGAAGATCTCGTCCACCGAGACCCCACAGTCACCGGTCGTCGTGGTCGAGATCCCGGCAGCGGCCCCGGCCGAGCGGCTGCGGTCATCGTCCCTCGTCGTCGTGGCCGACCGGTTGGCCGATCCGGGCAACCTCGGCACGATCCTGCGATCGGTCGAGGCGGCCGGCGCCGACGCCGTGGTGCTCACGCCGGGAAGCGTCGACCCGTACAACCCCAAGGTGGTGCGTGCGTCGGCGGGAGCCCTCTTCCACGTCCCCGTGATCGAGTGCGACGTCGGTGACGTGGCCGACGCGGGCCTGCGGCTCATCGGGAGCACGAGCCACGACGACCACGTTCGGCGACCGACCGGGTACACGGCGGCCGACTGGACGGGTCGGGTCGCGATCGTCGTCGGCAACGAGGCAGCCGGCCTCCCCGACGAGTGGAGTCCGGCTGCAGGACCCATCTCCGACTGGGTGACGATCCCACACCGCGGGCGATCCGAGTCGCTCAACGTGGCGATGGCGACGACGCTTCTCGTGTTCGCTGCCGCATCGGCCAGCTGACGACGCGCGGTCACACCCCGACCCCAGCCGGTATCGCAACGCCGTCGCCGTCACGACGACCGGTGCGCGAGACTCACGCGATGACCGACTGAGCGATCGTCCGCGTCCCGCCGCCTGACCCAGGAGGTTCCCGTGTCCGTGTCGCTCTCGTTCCACGACGTCACCGTCGCTCGTGGAGCGTCGATCATCCTCTCGAACGTCGATCTCGTCATCGCGCCCGGCCAGCGCATCGGGATCGTCGGTCCGAACGGAGTCGGGAAGTCCACGCTGCTCGCGACGGCGGCGGGTGCGATCCGCCCCGACGACGGCGTGGTCCGCACGACGCCGCCGAGCGCCACGATCGGCTGGCTCCGCCAGGAGCCGGAGCGTGCGGACGAGTCCGTCCGCGACGCGATCGCTCGGCGGACCGGCGTCACGGAGGCACAGACCGAGCTCGAGAACGCCACGACCGCCCTGGCCGCCGATGCCGGGGACGCCGCCGAGCGGTACGACGTCGCGCTGACTCGGTGGCTCTCACTCGGCGCTGCCGACCTCGATGCGCGGATCGGGTCGGTGTTCGCCGACCTCGGTCTCGGCTCGTCGCTCGCCGAGGCGCCGACGGCCGTGCTCTCGGGAGGTGAAGCGGCGAGGGTCGGTCTCGCGTCACTGCTGCTGTCGCGCTTCGACGTGCAGCTGCTCGACGAGCCGACGAACGACCTCGACGCGCCGGGTCTGGACGTGCTCGAACGGTGGGCGCTGGGACTCGACGCGCCGACGCTGCTCGTCAGCCACGATCGCCGGTTCCTCGAGCGCGTCGTGACCGACGTGATCGAGATCGACGAGTTCTCCCATGAGATCGCGATCTACGGCGGCGGCTGGTCGGCGTACGTCGAGGAGCGCGAGACCTCTCGTCGCCATGCCCGCGAGCGCTACGAGCGATACGACACCGAGCGGCGTGCGTTGGCCGCCAGAGCGCAGCGACAGCGGGAGTGGGCTCAGCAGGGACAGGCACGCGTTCGGCGAGCCACGTCGAACGACGAACCCGACAAGAACATCAAGGCGTTCCGTCTCGCACAGACCGAGCAGTTGGCCGCCAAGTCCGCCCAGACGAAGCGGGCGATGGAGCGACTGGAGGAGGTCGACGAGCCACGCGAAGGGTGGGAACTGCGGCTCGACATCCCGACGGCCGGTCGAAGTGGCGACGTCGTCGCCCGAGTGTCGGGTGCCGTCGTCGACCGGGGACGGTTCCGTCTGGGACCCATCGATCTGCTGATCGGCTGGGGAGAACGGATCGCACTGCTCGGGGACAACGGGACCGGCAAGTCGACGCTGATCGAGGTCGTCCTCGGCCGGACGCGGCCCGATGACGGCTCGTCCGTCCTGGGAACGGGTGTCGTGGTCGGCGAGATCGAGCAGGCGCGCCAGCAACTCGATGCCGATCGACCGCTGCTGCGTGTGCTCGCCGACGAGACCGGGTGGCAGGACGTCGAGGTCCGGACGCTGCTCGCCAAGTTCGGACTCGTCGCCGACCACGTGACGCGCCCGACGTCGTCGCTGTCGCCCGGCGAGCGCACCCGTGCGGTCCTGGCGTTGCTGATGGCGCGGGGCGCCAATCTCCTCGTCCTCGACGAGCCGACGAACCACCTCGATCTCCCCGCCATCGAACAACTCGAACAGGCGCTCGACACCTTCGGTGGCACCGTGATCGTCGTGACGCACGATCGAGTGTTTCTCGATGCGCTCCGCGTCACTCGGCGGATCCGGCTCGCCGACGGACGGGTCGCGTCGGACGAACCTGCGTGACGAACCAGCGTGAGACGAGCCGGAGAGCGCACTACGGTCCCGCCGATGAGCGACCCGCCTCTCGACTCCCTCCTGGCTGCGGTCGCGGCGACCGGCGTCGACCACGAGGTCTTCCCGTGCGACCCGGAGCTCGCCGACACCGCTCAGTTCTGCGAGGCGTACGGATTCCGGATGGATCAGTCGGCCAACACCATCCTCGTGATCGGCAAGAGCGATCCGCCCGTCCATGCTGCGTGCGTCGTGCTGGCCACCACTCGGCTCGACGTGAACAAGACGGCGCGCAAGCGACTGGGTGTGAAGAAAGCGTCGTTCGCTCCCGGTGAGGTGACCGAGGAACTGACCGGGATGACGATCGGTGGCGTCACGCCGTTCGGTCTGCCCGACGGACTGCCGCTGTGGATCGACGCACGTGTGATGGAGTGCGAGCGAATCGTGCTGGGCGGTGGCAGTCGCGACCGCAAGGTGCTGGCCTCGCCGACGATCCTGACCGCGATCGGCGGCGAGGTCGTCGACGACCTCGCGAAGGAGCCTCCGCCCGCATGACCACCACCGTCGTCCCCGTCCTGCGCGTCGCCGACGCGTCCGTCTCGGTCGACTGGTACGCCGAGATCGGGTTCGAGAAGACGTTCGAACACCGCTACGAGCCGCACTTCCCGGCGTATGTCGGGATCCAGCGCGAGGGGACAGAGATCCACCTGTCGGAGCACACGGGCGATGCTCCCGGGCCGGCGCTCGTCTACGTGTGGGTCGACGAGGTCGATCCTCTCGCCGAGCACTTCGGTCTGACACCCGACGAGATGCCCTGGGCGCGCGACATCGAGGTGACCGACCCCGACGGCAACCGCCTCCGCCTCGCCGAACGCCGCTGAAACAGCACGCCTGGTGCCGGGTCGGTTTCGTGCTGTTCGCAGCACGTCTGGTGCCGGGTCCGTTTCGTGCTGTTTCTGCTGGCGACCGGAACGGTCGGTGCTGCCAGGGCGTCGCGCCGCTACTCTCGGCGGCGTGACGCAGGCGACACAGCGATTTCCGTTCCCCGGCTGACCGCCGGGGACCGAGACGCTCCCGCGCCGTGTCCTGAGTCAGCCGGGGTCCACTCACCCGACGGCCCTCCCCGAAAGGACTCCCATGATCGATGAGATCACCGCGGCACGCGACGCCGCACTCGCCGACATCGCCACCGCCGACTCCGTCGACGCGGTGGCCACCATGACCACCCGCTACGCCGGCAAGAAGGGCGAGCTCTCCGGGCTGAAGAAGCAGCTCGGCGGCCTCGACTCGATCGACGCCAAGAAAGCGGCCGGCGCCGCCATCAACGAGGCGATGGCAGCGGTCGACACCGCCCTGTCCACCCGACGCGACGAGCTGTCGGCGGCCGCCACGGCCGCCCGCGTCGAGGCCGAACGCCTCGACCTGACCGAGCACCTCGGCGCTCCCGCCCGCGGTCGCAAGCACCTGGTGACCCAGGCGTGGGAACGGCTCGAGGACGTGTTCGTCGGGATGGGCTTCCGCGTCGCCGAAGGCCCCGAGGTCGAGACCGACTGGCACAACTTCGAGGCGCTGAACATGGGCGAGGGTCATCCGGCCCGAGGCGAGTTCGACACCCTGTTCGTCGACCACGTTCCGCCCGGCGGCCAGCCGGGATCCACGCTCCTGCGCACCCACACCTCACCGGTGCAGATCCGCACCATGCTCGAGCAGGAGCCGCCGATCTACGTCGTGGCGCCCGGGCGGGTGTTCCGGCGCGACACACCCGACGCCACCCACATGCCCGTGTTCCATCAGATCGAGGGACTCGTGGTCGACCGTGACATCTCCATGGCCGACCTCGCCGGCACGATCCAGGCGTTCACCGAGCAGTTCTTCGGCAAGGGCTGGTCGTCGCGCCTGCGCCCGAGTTACTTCCCGTTCACCGAGCCATCGGCCGAGTTCGACATCCAGCGGCCCGACGGGTCGTGGATCGAGCTCGGTGGATCGGGCATGGTCCACCCCGACGTGCTCCGTGCCGGCGGCATCGACCCCGAGGAATGGAGCGGGTTCGCCTTCGGATTCGGGATCGATCGCATGGCGCTGATGCGCCACGGCGTCGACGACCTTCGCGACATGTACGCCGACGACCTGCGCTTCATCGAGCAGTTCTGACGATCGAAGCATGCTGAACGGAGCGACGACATGAAGATCCTGCTCTCCTGGCTGAACGACTACGGCGACTTCGGCGATCCCAACGACGCCGACGCCGTCCAGCGCGTCTGCGACGCGCTCACCACCCTCGGGCTCGAGGTCGACTCGGTCGACGCCGTCGGCGAGACGGTCGACGGTGTGGTCACCGCCCGCATCCTCCGCCTCGCGAGGCACCCGGACGCCGCCAAGGTCCAGCGGGCCTGGGTCGATGCCGGCGACGGAGTCGAGCGACACGTCTGGTGCGGCGCGACCAACATCGAGGCCGGCCAGACCGTCCCACTCGCCACGTTGGGCACGACGATGCCCAACGGGATGAAGATCGAGCGCAGAGGCATCCTCGGCATCGACTCGGAGGGGATGCTGTGCTCGGCGTCCGAGCTCGGGCTCGGTGACGACCACTCGGGCATCCGCATCCTGCCCGACGGCGTCGAGCTCGGGATCCCGTACGGCGACGCGCTCGGCCTCCGTCCCGACGTGCTCATCGATGCCGACGTCACGCGCAACCGTCCCGACTGCTGGGGCTACGTGGGCATCGCCCGCGACCTCGCTGCGAAGATGGGCGTCGAGTTCCGGCCGCCCCAGGTCCCGTCGATGGACCAGCTCGCCAGTGGCGACGCGCGTTCGGCACCGGTCGAGCTGCTCGATCCCGAGCGATGCAGCCGCTTCACCTCCACCGTCATCTCGGGTGTCCGGGTCGGTCCCGGCGCCGAGTGGATGCAGCAGCGGCTCACCGCAGCGGGCATGCGTCCGATCAGCAACGTCGTCGACGTCAGCAACTACGTGATGCTCGAGCTGAATCAGCCGAACCACGCCTACGACCTCGACACACTCGGCGGAGGCGGATTCCGTGTGCGCCTCGCCCGAGACGGCGAGACGCTGACCACCCTCGACGGCGAGGAGCGCACCTTCACGAGCGCCGATCTGCTGATCTGCGATGCCGACGACACACCGATCGGACTCGGCGGCGTGATGGGCGGTCTCGACTCCGAGATCTCCGACGACACCACCACGGTCGCGCTCGAGATGGCGTGGTTCGAGCCGGTCCAGATCGGCCTCACGGTGACCCGTACGGGATTGAGGTCCGAGGCGTCGCAGCGGTTCGAACGCGGCGTCGATCCGTCCGGCATGCCAACGGCGATCGCCCGCTTCGCGGAACTCCTCCGCGAGACGTGTCCCGACCTGACCGTGCACCGAGGGTGGGTCGACGCCCGAGACGACGCACACCATCCGCCGGCGCACCGCGAGACCGAGGTTCGGATCGCCCAGGTCAACCGGATCCTCGGCACTCAGCTCACGGCCGAGGATCTCCCGCATCTGCTCGACCCGATCGGCTTCACCGTCTCGGGCGACGGCGACACGCGTACGGTGGTGCTGCCGCCGTGGCGCCTCGACTCGACGAGCGAGATCGACGTCGTCGAGGAGGTCGGCCGCCACTACGGCTACGACCGCCTGGGCGCGACCGTGCCGAAGCCGAGCGACTCGGGAGGGCTGTCCGTACGCCAGCAACGTCGACGCCTCGTGCGCGACGTGATGCTGGGCCTCGGGATCTCCGAGGCGATGCCGAACCCGTTCCTGGCGCCCGACACCCTCGAACGAGCCGGTCTGCCGGCCGACGCGGTCCGGATCACCAATCCGCTCGTCAGCGAGGAGAGTGTGCTGCGCACGTCGTTGCGACCCGGACTTCTCCGGGCGATCGCGTTCAACGAGTCGCACCGTCGACCTGGCGTCCACCTGTTCGAGGTCGGTCACGTGTATCCGCCCGCCGCTGCCGAACTGCCCGGCGAGTTCGAGCAGCTCACCGTGGTCCTCGCGGGTGAGGAAGCACCGGCGGCGCTCGCGGTGTGGCGTGAACTCACCGGTGCGCTCGGCGGCGGAGCCAGGATCGACCAGGGCCGGGTGCCCGACGGCCTCCATGCCACGCGCTCCGCCACGCTCCAGACCGGCAAGGAGCCGCTGGGAGCGGTGGGTGAGGTCGCACCCGAGGTGCTGCAGGCATTCGACGTGTCGGAACGCGTCGCCATCCTCGAGGTCGACCTCGACCAGTTCCTCGCCCGCGAGCCGAAACCGGCGCAGTGGAAGCCGGTCAGTCGGCAGCCGTCGAGCGATCTCGACATGGCGTTCGTGCTCGCCGACGGGGTGCCCGCCGAGAAGCTCGACAAGGCGATCCGGCAGGGAGCCGGCAACCTGCTCGTGGGCCTCGATCTGTTCGACGTCTACCGCGGCCAGGGGCTGTCCGAGGGCTCGCGTTCGCTGGCCTATCGGCTTCGGTTGCAGGCCGCCGACCGGTCGCTCACCGATGCCGACGTCGCCGACGCCCGCCGCGGTGTCGAGGCCGCGGCGACGAAGCTCGGCGCCGAGCTCCGGGGCTGACGCTGGTGACGGCGCCCGGGGAGACCGATCTGGTGGCGATGCTGGCGAGCCTCGACGTCGCCCGTCGACCCGGAACGTTCGCGTTCGTCGAGATCCCGGGCAGAGCGACGACGGAGTTGGTCGACCGTTCGCACGCTGTCGTCATCGAGGAGGGAGCTCGCGGCACCACGACCACACTGGTGCTCTCCGTCGAGGACGCCGATGCGGCGAGTCTGTCGATCGACGTCGAGATGGCCTGGCTCACGCTCACCGCCGAATCGAGTCTCGAAGCGGTTGGGCTCACCGCGGCGTTCAGTCGCGCCCTCGGCGACGCGGGTGTTCCGTGCAACGTACTCGCCGGGTACCGACACGACCACCTGCTCGTCCCGGCCGATCGGGCCGACTCGGCGATCGAGGTGTTGCGCTCGCTGCGCGACCGCAGCTCGCCCGATGGCTGACGAGCCCACGTGGTCGTCGGCGCTCGAGCGGCTCCTCACGGACCGTGAGTCGGAGTTCGCGGAGTGGCTCGCTGCGAACGATCCGGGGTGGCGGTCGACGGTCTTCGCCGTCGGGGACGGGACGGCGGTGCTGTGCGGGTCGGGTCTGTACGTCAATCGTCTGTTCGCCGCTGGACTGGACGCCGAGGTGTCGAATGACGAGCTCGCCCGATTCGAACGGCGCTGCGCGGAAGTCGGTGTCGAGGCGTCGGTGCAGTGTGTCTCGGCCACTCGGCCGTCGTTCGTTCGCCAGCTGAGATCGCGCGGGTACGACGAGGACGATCGGATCTCGCTGCTCGCGCGGCGACTCGACGGTGTGGAGCCGGACGGAGAGTCGCGTGCTTTCGACGTGCTGCTCGTCGACGACGCGTCGTTCCCTGCCTGGCAGAGGATCAGCGCCGAGGGGTGGGAGCACGATGGGGACGACGCGCGGCGAGCGAGCGACGCCTACGCGGCCGCCGCACACGCTGTCGACATGCCTGGTCTGATGCTCGCGATCGATCCCCACGACGATCGTCCGGTCGGAGCGACATCCCTCGCGATTCACGACGGCGTCGCCGTCCTCGGTGGCACCTCGGTCGTGCCGGGGGAGCGAGGTCGGGGGGTCCAGACCGAGATGATCCGTCGGCGACTCGACCGGGCTCGATCTCTCGGTGCCGAGCTCGCGGTGTCGACCGCCGAGCCCGAGGGCGCATCGGAGCGCAACCTGCTCCGAGCGGGATTCCGCCGTGCCGACGAGGCGATCGTCCTGACGCTCTCGCGCTGACTGATCCACCGTCGAAAACAGCACGTTTCGGACCCGGCACCAGACGTGCTGAGTGCCGCACGGTTCGGACCCGGCACCAGACGTGCTGAGTGCCGCACGGTTCGGACCCGGCACCAGATGTGCTGAGTACGGCACGTTTCGGACCCGGCACCAGACGTGCTGCAAACAGCACGTTTCGGACCCGGCACCGGATGTGCTGTTTCCGGGTGGGAAGAGCGGTCAGTTGAGGCTGAGGTCGTCGGGGGCCTCGGCGAGCCAGGCGAGGCGTCCGGGCTGGCGGCGGAGCACGTCGCGCCAGAGTTCGTCGGGATCGTCGGCGAAGACGTCGTCGGCGTCGCCGTCGAGCACGAGCCAGGCACCCGACTCGATCTCGGCGTCGAGTTGGCCGGCGCCCCATCCCGCGTACCCGCGGAACACCCGGAGCGCGGCCAGATCGGCCGCCACGATCGCCGGGTCGGCGGTGAGGTCGACCGACACGATCGGACCCGCGATGGTGGTGAGAGTGTCGTGGTCGTCGCCCACCTGGGCCGACGCTCGACCGAGCGCGATGAGGGCCGACGTCTCGACCGGTCCACCGATGAAGACCGACGACGGAACCACTTGGAGGTCGCTCCACCGATCGAGCGGTTCGTCGAGCGCCTCATCGGTGGGTCGGTTGATCACGACGCCGATCGCACCGTCGTCGTGGTGCTCGAGCACGTAGACGACGGACCGGTCGAAGTTCGGGTCGTCGAGCGGGGGAGTGGCGACGAGGAGTCGCCCCTTCGCGCCCACGGAAGCCATCACCGATACATCATGCCGGAATCGCGGATCGCTTCGGTCGCAGGGCGATTCGGCTCACCCGCCCGGGTGACCGATGACCCACCGATGGTGCGACGCATGGCTTCGTGGCCCGTCGGAGCGTCCCGCGTGGTCCGGTCGTCATGTCGTCGCGAGCGGGTCCCCGTCTCGGTGATCGTGTTCCAGCCCGAGGAGGGGGCTGACCGGCTGAGCTCTGGCGTCGTTCGCGATCCAGGATTGCATGATCATGCATCTTGACGTATGATCATGCGATGACTGATCGGCCTGTCCGCGTCGGCATCGTCGGCGCATCCGGCTTCACCGGGGCCGAGTTGCTGCGGCTGCTCGACGCACATCCCCACACCGAGTTGGTCGTCGCCACCGGCGACTCGATGGCCGGCCGACGAGCGGCCGACGTGTACCCGTCGCTGGCCACCGCCTACCCCGACCTCGAATTCGCGCAGCTCGACCTCGGCGCTCTCGACGGGCTCGACCTCGTGTTCCTCGGTCTGCCGCACCGGGCGTCGATGGATCTGGCACCTCAGCTCGTCGGCCGCGTCGGATGCGTCGTCGACCTGTCGGCGGCGTTCCGCCTGAAGGATGCGTCGGCGTACCCGACCTACTACGGGTTCGAGCACACCGAGCTCGACCTCCTCGACGAAGCGGTGTTCGGCCTGCCCGAGCTCCATCGGTCGGAACTCAAGGGTGCGCGGCTCGTCGCCACACCGGGATGCCACGTGACGGCGGCGACGCTCGCGGTGCATCCGCTCGTCGCCGCCGGCCTCCTCGAGACGACCGGGGTCGTCGTCGACACGATGACCGGGATCACCGGGGCCGGGCGCACTCCGACCGACACCAACGTCTTCTCCAACATCGACTCGAACGTGAGCGCGTACGGATTGCTCCATCATCGTCACACGCCCGAGATGGAACAGGAGATCGGGGCGACCCTGCTGTTCACGCCGCACCTCGTACCGATGAGCCGCGGGATCCTCGCCACGTGCCACGCCCGACCAGCGGCCGGCACGACGGCCGACGACATCGCCACCGCGCTCGCCGAGGCGTACGACCCCGAGCCGTTCGTGACGGTCGTCGACGGCTCCCCCTCGACCAAGGCGGTTCTCGGCTCGAACGCCGTCCAGGTGTCGGCGCACCTCGACGAGCGGACCGGGTCCGTCATCGCGCTCTGCGCGATCGACAACCTGACCAAGGGCGCCAGCGGCGGTGCGCTGCAGGCGGCCAACGTGGCGCTCGGTCTCGACGAGACCGCCGGCCTGCCGCGGGTCGGGGTCGCACCGTGACCGTCGACCCCGCACGGACTGCCAGCACCCTCGTCGAGGCGCTGCCGTACATCCGACGATTCGCCGGGAAAGTCGTCGTGGTGAAGTACGGCGGCAACGCCCTCGCCGGCACGTCCGATCACGACGCACTCGCCGTCTTCGCCGAGGACATCGTCATGATGCGGTTGGTCGGGATGAAGCCGGTCGTCGTGCACGGTGGTGGTCCCCAGATCTCGTCCCTGATGAGTCGCTTGGGCAAGGAGGCCGAGTTCGTCGACGGACTGCGCGTCACCGACGCCGAGACCGTCGAGATCGCGCGGATGGTCCTGAAGGGTCAGGTCAATCCGCAGCTCGTGGCCGCCATCAACGTGCACGGCAACTACGCCGTGGGAGTGTCGGGGGTCGACGGCCGGCTGATCCAGGCCGAGGCACGAGATCCGAAGCTCGGCTTCGTCGGCGATGTCACGGCCATCGAGCCCGCCGTCGTGAACCGATTGCTCGCCGACGAGTTCATCCCGGTGATCGCCACCATCGGCTGCGACGAGACCGGTCAGGCGTACAACATCAACGCCGACACCGTCGCCGGGGCGATCGCCGAGGCGCTCGGAGCCGAGAAGCTCGTCTACCTCACCGACATCGAGGGATTGCGCCGCGACGTCGCCGACGCTGCGTCGCTGATCCGCCAGATCTCGGCCGACGACATCGAGGCCCTCGTCGACGACCGAACGGTCGCCGGCGGGATGATCCCCAAGGTGACGAGCTGCATCCAGGCGGTGCGCAACGGCGTCCGGCGCGCCCACGTGCTCGACGGCCGCATCGCCCACGTGCTGCTGCTCGAACTGTTCACCGACGAAGGGATCGGAACCATGATCCACGCCGAGACGGGAGATCCGACATGAGTGTCGACACGACCGCTGTCCATGCCTTCGACCACGACACGTCCGCCGGACAGGGCCTCGACCACTGTCCGTTCATGCCGGTCTTCGGGCCGCCGGCGATCATGTTCGAACGAGGCAGCGGAACCGAGCTCTGGGACTCGACCGGCAAGCGGTACCTCGACTTCCTCACCGGTCTCGCCGTCGTGGCCGTGGGCCACTCGAACCCGCACGTGGCGTCGGCGGTCGCGAACCAGGCGGCGACGCTCTCGCACGTGTCGAGCCTGTTCGCCAACCCGGTCGCGACCGAGGCGGCCACCCGGATCGGAGCGATGCTCCACGACGCGACCGGACACCCGGGACAGGTCTTCTTCGCCAACTCGGGCGCCGAGGCCAACGAGTGTGCGCTCAAACTGGCGCGCAAGTTCGGCGGGCGCGGGCGGCACACGGTGGTCAGTGCGCTGGGCAGCTTCCACGGCCGCACCCTCGCCACCCTGGCTGCGACCGGTCAGCCGACCAAGCACGAACCCTTCCAGCCGATGCCCGACGGGTTCCGCCACGTGGCGTGGGGAGACGTCGAGGCGATGCGCACCGCGGTCGACGGGTCCGTCGCCGCGGTGATCGTCGAAGCGGTACAGGGGGAGGGTGGTGTCCATCCGGCGTCCGACGAGTACCTGCGGGCGATCCGCTCGATCTGCGACGAGGTCGGAGCGCTGCTGATCCTCGACGAGATCCAGGCGGGATTCGGGCGCACGGGGCGATGGTTCGCGTTCGAGCACGCCGGCGTCTCGCCCGACGTGGTCACGTTGGCGAAGGCGATGGGCAACGGCATGCCGATCGGGGCGTGCTGGGCGCGCACCGACGTGGCGGCCGCATTCGAGCCGGGTGACCACGGCAGCACGTATTCGGGCACGGCCCTGGCGTGCTCGGCCGTGAACGCCACGCTCGACGAGATGGAGCGCATCGATGCGCCGGCGGCCGCCGAGCGTCAGGGTCGACGGATCACCGAGGCGGCGATGGCGATCCCCGGAGTCACCGGCGTGCGGGGCAAGGGCCTGATGCTCGGCGTCGAGCTCGCCGACGGGATCGACGCCAAGGCCGTGTACGCCGACCTGATCGAGCGCGGGCTCGTCACCAACGCGGTCGACCCCTCGACGCTGCGCCTCCTGCCGCCCATCACCGTGTCCGATGCCGAGATCGACGAAGCCATGGCGATCCTCGGCGACAGTGTGGGTCAGGCACACACTGTCGCCTCGGGTGGGCGGCCGTGACCCGACACCTGGTCGACGTGGTCGACTTCGGCGTCGACGAGATCTCCCGGATCCTCGACCTGTCGGAGGAGCCGATCGCCGAGCTGGGCGCACCGCTCGCCGGACTCGGTGCAGCGCTGATCTTCGAGAAGCCGTCGAACCGGACGCGTCACTCGATGGAGATGGCCGTCGTCCAACTCGGTGGGCACCCCGTGTACACCCGCGGCGAGGAGATCGGGTTCGACAGCCGCGAACCGGTCGAGGACGTCATCCGGATCATGGACGGGTATCACGCCGTCGTGGCGGCGCGCGTGTTCGCCCACTCCACGATCACGCGCCTCGCCGGCGCCGCCGAGCGGGCGACCGTCGTCAACATGCTCTCCGACCACTCGCACCCGCTGCAGGCCTTCGCCGATGCCCTCACGATGCGCCAGAACCTCGGCGATCTCACCGGGCGCACGGTCGCCTACGTCGGCGACTGGAACAACGTGTCGCGCTCCCTCGCCGAGATCAGCCTCCTCCTCGGTGCCACGTTCCGCACGGCCAGTCCGCCCGGCTTCGGGCCCGACGACACCGAACTCGACCGGCTCGCCCTCGTGGGGGGCGGCGCCGTCGAGTCGTTCGACCGTCCCACCGAGGCGGTCACCGACGCTCACGCAGTGCACACCGACACCTGGGTCTCGATGGGTGACGAGGCGGAGAAGGACGAGCGGGTGCGGGCGTTCGAGGGCTACACCGTCGACGAGTCGATGATGAGCGCCGCGGCGACCGACGCCGTGTTCATGCACTGCCTGCCGGCCTACCGCGGGCTCGAGGTGTCGGCCGAGGTGATCGACGGTCCGCGATCGGTCGTCCACCAGCAGGGCCACAACCGGATGCACGCCGCGCGCGGAGCCCTCGCGTTCATCCTCGGTGAGGGAACCTCGGGGAGCGGCGGCCCCCCATGACCAAGCAGCAGCGTCAGCACGCGATCGAGCGGCTCATCGGCGAGCACGAGGTGGGAAGCCAGCCCGAGTTGATCGAGCTCCTCGCGGCCGAAGGGTTCGAGGCCACGCAGGCCACCGTGTCGCGCGATCTCGACGAGATCGGCGCCATCAAGGTTCGGGTCCCGAACGGGATGAGCGTCTACGCGATCCCCGAACTCGCACCCGACCGGCTCGCCCCGACCGACCACCTGCGGCGGGTGCTGGGCGAGTGGGTCGGAGAGGTGTCGTGCTCGGGCAACATCGTGGTCCTCCGGACCCCGCCGGGATGCGCTCACGTCGTCGCGTCGGCGCTCGACCGGGGCCGGATCGACGGAATGCTCGGCACGGTCGCCGGGGATGACACGCTGATGTGCGTCGCGGCCGCACTCGACGGCTCGGAGCTCGCTCAGCGACTGAGTGATCTCGCCGGCCTCGACTGAGCACGTCATCCGAGCGACGAACCCAGCACCGACCGCCAGCAGCACGAACGACACGGAACGATGGACCTCGACGACGACCACGAATTCGCCCGCAGCGGCGACCTGCCGGCGGGAGCGAAGACGCTGTGGCACGGACGCTTCACCGGCGGTCCCGACGAGGCGCTCCTCGCCTACACGGTCAGCCTGCCGTTCGACCAACGGCTGTGGCGTGACGACATCGTCGGGTCGAAAGCGCACGTGCGGGGCCTCGAGCGGGTGGGTCTGCTCGACGTCGACGAACGCAACGCCGTGCTCGACGCGCTCGACCGCGTCGCCGGCGAGATGGAGGCGGGTTCGTTCGAGTTCGTCGACTCCGACGAGGACATCCACACGGCCGTCGAACGACGCGTCACCGAACTCGCAGGGCCAGCAGGAGGCAAGCTGCACACCGCGCGCAGCCGCAACGACCAGGTGGCGACCGACCTGCGGCTCTGGTGCAAGCGCGAACTCACCGACGTCGCCCGCCGTCTCGTCGACATGCAGCAGAGCCTGCTCGACCAGGCGCGCGCCGCCGGGCCGACCTACCTGCCCGGCTACACACACCTGCAGCGGGCGCAGCCGGTGCTGCTCGCACACCATCTGCTCGCCCACGGGTGGGCGCTGGGTCGCGACGTCGACCGACTGCTCGACGCCGTCCGCCGCCTCGACGTGTCGCCGCTCGGCGCGGGAGCACTCGCCGGATCGTCATTGCCGATCGATCCGACCGGTACGGCGGCCGACCTCGGTTTCGCCCATGCCTTCCGGAACAGCCTCGACGCCGTGAGCGACCGCGACTTCGTCGCCGAGGCGGTGTTCGCCCTCACGTTGATCGGCGTGCACCTCTCGCGGATCGGCGAGGAGTGGATCCTGTGGACCTCGGGTGAGTACGGATTCGCCGTCCTCGACGACGGGTTCGCCACCGGGTCGTCGATGCTGCCGCAGAAGAAGAACCCCGACATCGCCGAACTCGCCCGAGGCAAGAGTGGTCGCGTCATCGGGAACCTCACCGGTCTGCTCGCGACCCTCAAGGGTCTGCCGCTCGCGTACAACCGCGATCTCCAGGAGGACAAGGAGCCTCTGTTCGACTCCGTCGAGCAGATCACCCTCGCGGTCGCCGCGCTCACCGGCATGATCGCGACGGCCCGGTTCGTCCCCGAGCGGATGCAGTCCGCAGCCGACGAGGAGACCATGGCGGCGACCGATCTCGCCGAGTTCCTCGTGCGCGGCGGCATGCCGTTCCGCGAGGCCCACGCCGTCGTGGGCGATCTCGTCCAACGCTGTCTCGGTGGCGAGGGATCGCTCCGCGATCTCGTCGGTGCCGACGAGCGCCTCGGCCCCGATGCCGCCGCTCTGGTCGCCGACGGCGTCGGGGTCCGGATGCGTCGTTCGCCCGGGGGAGCGGGGCCCGAGCCGCTCGTCGCTCAGATCGACCACTACGAGGCGATGCTCGCCGACGAACGCGCCGCCCTGGGCGAGTGACGGCCCGGCCCGCCCCACGCGGATGACCGCCACCGACCGTCGGCTCGTCGACCGGACCGAACTCGCACGACCGGCTCCCGTCGTCGCACCTGCGCTGCTCAACACACTGCTGGTCACGGACGTGGACGGAGAGCGCGTCGTCGGCCGCATCGTCGAGACCGAGGCGTACGACGAGGACGATCCGGCCAGTCACACGTTCCGCGGGCCGACGCCACGCAACGCCCCGATGTTCGGATCGGCCGGCCACGTGTACGTGTACCTGTCGTACGGGATCCATCACTGTGCCAACGTCGTCTGCGGCCCCGAGCGGCGCGGCGAGGCGGTCCTCCTCCGGGCGGTCGAGGTGATCGAGGGGATCGACACGGTGCGTCGACGCCGGAGCGGGCGGCCCGATCGGGAGCTGACCGACGGGCCCGGCAAGCTCTGCCAGGCGCTGGGGATCGATCTCTCCCACGACTCGATCGATGCGCTCGACCCGGCGTCGCCGATCCGCCTCGAGCGCGACCGCGTCGATCCGCCCGGCGCGCCCCTCGTCGGCCCCCGGATCGGGATCTCGGCTGGTGTCGACACACCGTGGCGGTTCCGGGTTCCATGAGGCCCCGTGACGTCTGAGAGCACACCACGGACCACCGACCTGCTCCCCGTCACCGTGGCCCACGGTGACGGGATCGGCCCGGAGATCATGCAGGCGGCGCTTCGGATCCTCGATGCTGCGGGAGCCCCGCTCCGCTACGACACCGTCGAGATCGGCGAGCAGCAGTACCTCGCGGGCCACTCGTCCGGCATCTCACCCGAGGCCTGGGACACGATCCGCTCCAATGGTGTCTTCCTCAAGGCGCCGATCACCACGCCTCTCGGCGGCGGGTACAAGAGCCTCAACGTCACGATTCGCAAGACGCTGAACCTGTTCGCCAACGTCCGTCCGTCGAAGTCGTTCGCGCCCTTCGTCGCGTCACCCCATCCAGGCATGAACCTCGTCATCATCCGCGAGAACGAGGAGGATCTCTACGCAGGGATCGAACATCAGCAGACCGAGGAGGTCACCCAGGTCCTCAAGCTCGTGACCCGCCCCGGATCGGAGCGGATCGTTCGCTACGCGTTCGAGTACGCCCGTGCGTACGGGCGGCGCAAGGTCACGTGCATGACCAAGGACAACATCATGAAGATCACCGATGGCCTGTTCCATCGGGTCTTCGAGGAGGTCGCCGACGAGTACCCCGACATCGAGAGCGAGCACCAGATCATCGACATCGGCGCCGCCCAGCTCGCCGCGCAACCCGAGCGGTTCGACGTGATCGTCACGCTCAACCTGTACGGCGACATCCTGTCCGACATCGCGTCGCAGATCGCCGGATCGGTGGGCCTGGCGGGGTCGGCGAACGTCGGCGAGACCGTCTCGATGTTCGAGGCGGTGCACGGGTCGGCACCCGACATCGCGGGGATGGGCATGGCCAATCCGTCGGGCCTGCTGCAAGCGGCCTCCCAGATGCTCGTCCATCTCGGGCAGGACGACGTCGCCCAGACGATCAAGAATGCGTGGCTCTGCACGCTCGAGAGCGGGCTGCACACGCCTGACGTGTTCCGCGAGGGACTCAGCGCCGAGCGGGTCGGCACCGAGGGGTTCACCGACGCCGTCATCGCCCGCCTCGGCGAGACGCCCCGCCAGCTCGTGCCCGTCCACTACCGCGCCGGAGGCATCAGCGTGGCGCCGCGCCCGGTCGCTCGTCGGACGAAAGAGCTGGTCGGTGTCGACGTGTTCCTCGACTGGAACGAGAGCGATCGCGACCCCGACGTGCTGGGCGCCGGGTTGATCGACACTGCGCCCGACGGTTGGCGACTCTCTCTCGTCACCAACCGCGGCGTGAAGGTGTTTCCCGACGGCCTCCCCGAGACGTTCCGGACCGATCACTGGCGCTGCCGCTTCCTCCGTTCCGACGACGGCTCCACCCGGTACCCGGAGGTCCTCCGACTCCTCGGTGCGGTCGACGCCGCCGGATTCGACGTCATCAAGACCGAGCACCTCTACACACTCGGCGGCGAGCGCTCGTACTCGCTCGGCCAGGGTGAGTGACCTTCGGCGACCGGGTCGAGACGCGAGGGGACCCCGGGATTCGTGCGTCCGCCGATCTGCGACGTGTGCGACGCCGATGTCGACCCGGTGGCCGAGGGAGCGTTGATCACGTTCGTCGCCGACGACGCGAGCCGAGCCCGGCGGCGGCGAGCCGACCGGGAACACCTCGTGGGGCACACGCCCGACACGGGGTGGTTCTGTGCCGATCACGTCGATGCTGCACGTGATCTCGCTGCGAGCTCGACCTATTCCGAGGCGCTCGACGCACTTCGAGCGACGAGCGGGACCCCCGATCCCCCGGCGGTCCCCGATGTGGGCACCGGACGGTTCGTCCGGTCGGAACGGTCCGAGCAGTCGTGGTTCGAGTGGGATCTCCCTCCGACCGATGCGCGAGCGGTGGCCGACCGCTTGGTCGACGCGCTCGACGATCTGCATTCCGTGCTCGGGCTGCACTCGGTGTCGGAGCTCGACCGACGCACCGCGCGCCACTGGACGCCGATGGACCGGGTCGGTCCTCCCCACTGCCCGTACGACGACACGACGACCGACGAGGGCACGGCGTTCGACGGAGAGGGACGTCGGGTGCGCGTCGTGGTCGAGGTCCAGGTCGTGCACTGGAGTGACGACGACGTCAACGCAGCGACCGTCGATCTCTCGATCGGCGGGCCCTGGCCCGACGAACCGGGTGTGCGACCGTTGGTCGGCGTGTCCGCGTTCGGATCGAGCGGAGGCGGCCGCGACGTCACCCGCCTGCGTCTCCGGGGCCGGCGCCGCGAGCGGGTGATCCATCTCGTCGAGGGCGTCGTCGAGCGACTGCGATCGCCGACCTGACCGCCCGCCGATCGTCGACACGACCGGGCTTGGACGGGCGGCGCGGTTCGGCGACGATGACGTGGTGGAACCACTTCTCGTGATCATGGCGGCAGGCCTCGGCAGCCGATTCGGCGGGGTGAAGCAGCTCGCCCGCGTGGGTCCGAGCGACGAGGCCTTCCTCGACTTCTCGATCAAGGACGCGCTCGCCGCCGGATTCGGTGACGTCGCTCTGATCGTGCGGACCGACATCGAGGACGACGTCCGCGCCCACCTGGCCGAACAGCATCCCGGGCGCGACTTCCTCGTTGCTCGTCAGGACGAGCTGGGGCCACCGCGCGACAAACCGTGGGGCACCCTCCACGCGGTCCTCAGCGCGACCGCGCTCCTCGACCGGCCGTTCGCCGTCATCAACGCCGACGACTACTACGGGCCCGAGTCGTTCGTGTTGGCCCGGCGGCAGATCGATCTGCTCGAGGTCGGCGAGGGCGCCAACGTCGCGTTCGAGATGGGCAAGACCGTGCCGCCACGCGGCTCGGTGACCCGAGCGCTCACCACGGTGGACGACGGCCGTCTCACCGGCATCGTCGAGACCGACGGGTGCGAGCGGCTGGACGACGGGCGGTTGATGGCGGCCGGCGAACCGGCCGCCGAGGACACGCCGGTGTCGATGAACCTGTGGTGCTTCCGAGACGATGTGCTCCCCGACTTCGACGAGCGATGGGCGGCGTTCCTCGCGGAGAACGCCGATGCGCCGAAGGCCGAGTTCCAGCTGCCGACCGTCGTCGGCGAGCTGATCGACTCCGGCCGACTCTCGGTCCGGGTCGTGTCATCGCCCGAGCGATGGATCGGCATCACCAACCCCGAGGATCTCGAGCTGGCACGAGCCGCGCTGGCCGATCGCGGCGGGATCGACTGACGGAGCACTCTCCGATGCGCGTCGCGCTGCTGGTCCGCGAGTCGGCCAACCGGGTGTACGCCGATGCATCGGCACGGTTGCTGGTCGCCGAACTCCGGGCGATGGCTTCGACGATGTTCGTCGGAGTCGTCGACCCGCACGTCGACACCATCGGCGGCGTCGACTACGTCGTGTTCGCGACGTCCGACGGGGAGACGTCCTCGGTGCGACTCGACGATCGTGACCGTCGGACCCTCTCCGACCTGTCGACGGTCCGGGCGATCTTCCTGCTCGACGACGGGCCGGTCCTCCAGCGGGTGCTCCACCCGGTCCTGATCGAGCCGACCGAGTACTTCGACGACGACCTCGTCACGATCCAGCGGTACCCGGGCAAGACCAACGAGCAGTTCACTCATCTTCTCGTCAACGTCGCGATCGCCGCTGCGCCGGCGGCCCGGCGGCGACGCGATGCGGGCGAGCGGGTCCGCCTGCTCGATCCGGTCGCCGGACGGGGGAGCACCCTCAATCGGGCGTTGCTCGCGGGCTTCGATGCGACCGGCATCGAGGTGGTCGAGGCCGACACCGACCAGTACCGGACATTCCTCGCGCAGTACCTGCGAGATCGCCGGATCAAACACACCACCGAACGGGAGAAGATCCGGAAGGGCCCGCTGGCGGGCACGTCGAGTGTCACGCTCACCATCCGCCGCGAGCAGCGGATGCACCTGGTGTGTGGCGACACCCGCTCGAGTCGCGATCTCCTCCGAGGTCGGCGGTTCGAGCTCGTGGTCGGCGATCTGCCGTACGGGGTGCACCACCGGTCGACCGGTGCCGCGGCCGCCCGGCGCTCACCCGAGGACCTCGTCGCCGAGTCGATCGACGGTTGGGCCGATCTGCTCGTGAGCGGTGGCGCCGTCTCGCTGTCGTGGAACACGCGCACGATGCCACGCGCCGTCGTCGAGGAGGCGGTCGAGGGCGCCGGATTGTCGACCGTCGACCATCCGGTGAGCTTCGAGCACGTCGTCGACCGCTCGATCACGCGCGATCTCCTCGTCGCCACGAAGTGACGAGGAGACCGACATCTCACGCCCTCGTCCGCTCCGCCTTCTGCGACCTACGGTGAGGTGATGGACTTCGCCGGAAAGATCGCCGTCGTCACCGGTGGGGGCACCGGCATGGGCCGGGAACTCGTCGTACAACTCGCGGCCGCCGGCGCTCACGTCTCCATGTGTGATCTCTCCGAGGAGAACATGGCGGAGACCGCTGCGCTCGCTCGGGCGGCGGCGCCTGCGTCCGACGTGCGAGTCAGCGAGCACACCTGCGACGTGAGCGACGAGGCGGCGATGCTCGTGTTCCGCGACGAGGTCCTGGCGGCGCACGACTCCGACCACGTCAACTTGCTGTTCAACAACGCCGGCCTGAGCGGCGGCGGATCGCTCTTCACCGACACGCGAGAGTCGTGGGATCGCTGCTTCGACGTCTGCTTCCACGGCGTCCGGTACGGCGTCCTCGCGTTCCTTCCGGCCCTCGCCGCCTCCGAGGAGGGCCGCATCGTCAACACCTCGTCGGTCAACGGCTTCTGGGCGTCGATCGGCGAGGACCGACCGCACACCGCCTACTCGGCGGCGAAGTTCGCGGTGAAGGGCTTCACCGAGGCGCTCATGGAGGACCTCAAGGTCAACGCACCGCACGTCGGGGCGTCGGTGGTCATGCCCGGTCACATCGGCACGTCCATCGTGCAGAACTCGGTGAAGTTCGGGTCGCGCACGATGACCGACGAGGAGCGCGAGCTCTCGAAGATCGCCGACCAGATGTTCCACGACATGGCGCCGATGACCGCAGCCGACGCAGCGACCGTGATTCTCGAGGGCGTTCGCTCCGGGACGTGGAGGATCCTCGTCGGCGACGATGCCGTCGCTCTCGACGAGGCGGTCCGGGCGAACCCTGAGGGCGCCTACGAGCCGGGATTCGGGTCGATGCTCTTCCGCGATCTGCGGGCGGCCACCGAGGAACTCTTCGAGGAACTCAACTGACCGAGGCGGTCCGACGGCGTCAGCGCCAGTGGATCCAGTACCCGTGCGGGTGGCACAGGCCGAGGTGTCGCACGGCCCGCTCCCCGTCGTTCCACGTCACCGTCGTGAGCGCCGTGGTGAAGTCGGCGAGCTGATCCGGAGCGTGCGGCAACTCCCGCGTCATCGTGGGCGCTTCCGCGAACACCCAGGCGAGGTCGCGCGACCGACCGATGCGGTCGAGCGTCTCGACGAACGCAGCTCGCCGCTCGCCGGGCAGGTAGTTGAGGACCCAGCTGGTGGTGACGACCGGGACGACGTCGGTGACGACCGACCCGACCGTCCCGACCGACTCGACGACCGACTCGACGGTGTCCACGGCGTCGCCTTCGACGATCGTGGGTGGGTCGTCGACGGCCATGGCGAGCGCTGCGTCGAGGCGCTCGAATCGATCGACCTGATCGGGCCAGCAGCACGCGCGGAGCCATCGGGCGTCGTCGGCATCGCGCACGTCGAGCGGGCTCCGGTCGATCCCCACGGAGGTCACCACGTCGGGGATCGACCGCGGAACCGGACCGTCGCCGCGGGTGGAGCACTCGACGAGCGGTGACGCCGTGGAGGGCCGGCGCGACGTGTCCTCCACGACGGCGTCGTCGTCGTAGCGGTACCGGAGACGGGGCAGCGAGAGATTGAGACCCGCGCTCGCTCCGACGTCGACGTGAGCGATGGGTCGCCGGTCGGATCCACCCGCGTCGATGACACCGAGGCCCGCGAGGAACAGCGCACATCGGCCGATCTCGTTGGTCTGCGTCTGGCGAGTGGCGACCGCCTCGGCGATCCGTGGGCCGTACTCGTGGACCGTCGTCCGGAGCGCAGCGCGGAGAGCGTCTCGGTCGTCGGGCGACCGGTGATCGGGGGTGACCGTGCGGTACCAGGGGCGGAGTTCGGCGGCGAGACCGTCGAGCACGAGGTCGTGCAACGCGGCGAACAACAGGACAGGGAGGCGCTGGTCGGGCGGGGCGTGGTGGAGGAGGCCGGTGAGAGACGCGTCGGCCGCCACGACCTCGGCGAGTGCGGCGTTCAACGGCGCCCGTGACCTCGACGCCTCGGCGCTCTCGCGGAAGCGCTGTGCCAGCTCGGCCTGCTCCCAGGGGTCGCGCACGGTGGGAGGGTACGTCGCCGGGCGGGGCGGGTCGACGAATCGTCGGGAGCTGCGGCGTCGAGCGCCGGTACTCTCGGCTCACGTGACCGACCTGATCGCCGACCTCGAGGCGCGGAACCTGATCCACGACTCCACCGATCGCGAGGCGCTGCGCCAGAGCGTCGCCGCCGGACCGGTCGGCATCTACTACGGCTGCGACCCCACAGCGGACAGCCTCCATGTCGGCAATCTCATCGGGCTGGTCGTCCTGCGACGGTTCCAGGATGCCGGGCACCAGGCGATCGCCCTCGCCGGCGGTGCCACAGGGATGGTCGGCGATCCCGGCGGTCGCTCGGAGGAACGGAACCTCCTCGACCCGGAGACACTCGACCACAACGTGGCGCGGATCAAGGAGCAACTCGGGCGGATCGTCGATCTCAGCGATCCGGAGCGTGGCATCCTCGTCGACAACCGCGACTGGACCGAAACGATCACGGTGCTCGAGTTCCTCCGCGACGTCGGCAAGCACGTCACCGTCAACCAGATGCTCGCTCGCGAGAGCATCAAGGTGAGGATCGAATCCGAGCACGGGATCTCGTTCACCGAGTTCTCCTACATGCTCCTGCAGGCCAACGACTACCTCCACCTGCACGACGCACACGGCTGCTCGATCCAGATCGGTGGGTCCGATCAGTGGGGCAACATCATCTCGGGTGTCGACCTCATCCGGCGGAAGCGCCAGGTGGCGGTACACGCCTTCTCCTGGCCGCTGCTCACCGCCTCCGACGGATCGAAACTCGGCAAGACCACGGGTGCCCGGACCTGGCTCGATCCCGAGAAGACGAGCCCGTATGCGCTGCGACAGCACTTCGTCCAGACCGCTGACGACGACGTGCGCCAGCAGTTGCTCACGTTCTCGCTGCGTCCGATCGCCGAGATCGAGGAGATCGCGGCGGCCCACCTCGAGGCCCCACAGCGGCGCGAGGCCCAGCGCACGCTGGCTCACGACGTCGTGTCGCTGGTCCACGGCGAGGGCGCAGCGGTGGCGGCCGCCGACGCCGCTGACCTGCTCTTCACCTCCGATCCCACCGGTGCATCGGAGGAGGCGTTCGACGTGCTCGCCGGCGAGATCCCCTCCAGCCGGATCGCCGCCGGCGATGTCGGTGATCCCGTGGCGACACTCGTGGCCACCGGACTCGCGTCGTCGAACGGCGACGCCCGACGGGGTCTCGATCAGCGGGCGTTCTCGGTGAACGGAGCCAAGATGGACGAGGGCACCGACCTCGCCGTCGTCGAGCCGCTGCACGGCCGCTACCTCTTGCTGCGCAAGGGGAAGAAGTCGCACCACCTCGTCGAACTTTTTTCCTGACGGCGGGTTGTGCGGCCCCACCCGCAGCGTTAGGTTTGTTCTCCGCCTCACGGAGGGATCTCCTCCGGAAAGGCACCGCCGAGCGGCTCGATCGAGACCTCGGCCAGCATGGCAAGACCGCCCGGTCCACGGCCTCCGGCCCACCCGGGGCGCTTGCCCGCAGAGCTTCGGCTCCTTGAAAACGGAAGAGAAGACAGAACGCCAGTGCGGGCCGTTCGAGGTCGCATCACCTCCGGGTGGGGCGGCTGGGTCGAACGGTCTGTCAATTCTGCTGTCGGCGACCCAGCCGACGGCAACACGAATACTGGTCGGTCGACACGAGGCGCTCCGGCGTCTCACTTTGATCGATCATCCAGCCAGAGTCGTCCACCCGGCATTCCACCGAGTGTGCGGCACTGTCTGACAATCGTTCTGGTTCGAGCGCTCGCTTCGGCGGGTCACGAGAACCGGACACACTTTTGTTGGAGAGTTTGATCCTGGCTCAGGATGAACGCTGGCGGCGTGCTTAACACATGCAAGTCGAACGAAGTCCATGGAGCTTGCTCCGGACGACTTAGTGGCGAACGGGTGCGTAACACGTGAGAAACCTGCCCCGGACTCTGGGATAACAGTTGGAAACGACTGCTAATACCGGATACCTCCGCTCAGTCGCATGGCTGAGCGAAGAAAGGTCCGCCGGTCCGGGAGGGTCTCGCGGCCTATCAGCTTGTTGGAGAGGTAACGGCTCACCAAGGCATCGACGGGTAGCTGGTCTGAGAGGATGATCAGCCACACTGGAACTGAGACACGGTCCAGACTCCTACGGGAGGCAGCAGTGGGGAATCTTGCACAATGGGCGCAAGCCTGATGCAGCAACGCCGCGTGCGGGAAGACGGCCCTAGGGTTGTAAACCGCTTTCAGGAGGGAAGAAAATGACGGTACCTCCAGAAGAAGGTGCGGCCAACTACGTGCCAGCAG
>JBCDAK010000041.1:0-29629 GCA_039185545.1 Actinomycetota bacterium | reverse complement strand
GTGTTCCGTCGACCCCGGGGCTCGACGGAACACTCGGCAGCACTCCTCCCGAGCCGTCACGCATTGATCCGTGGAGTCAGTGTTCCGTCGAGTCCCGGGCTCGACGGAACAGTGCACGGTCGCTCAGAGCGGGAGGAGAAGGGCGGCGGCGGCGAAACCGACGCCGACGGTCGTGAGCATGCCGGCACGTCCCGCGACGACGTAGGCGACGGCGGCCACGGCGACGGCGATCGGGTCGACCGAGAGAGCGCCGCTCGATCCCACGACGACCGAGGCCGTCAGTGCGCCCAGCACAGCGGGACGGGCACGCTCGAGCGTCGTCCGCCACGAGAGCGGGAGCGTGATCCGGCCGGCCGGGACGAGGAACGATGCGCGGAGGCCCAGGACGACGAGTCCCGAGACGAGGAGGAGCATCGGTGCGCTCACGACCGCTCCCCTCCTGCGATCCGGCTCGCCGCAACGAGACCGGCGAACGTCCCGACGAGCATCCCGGTGCCGAGCGGGAGGACGGACGCCACGAGGGTCACGCCACCCGCCACGACGGCGATCCGACGGTTGGCCGACGTCGTGACTGCCGGGCGCAGCATCGACACGACCAGGGCGACGATCACGAGGTCGGTCCGCAACTCTGTCGGGAGCACCGATCCCACGGTGGCGCCGACCGTGCCGGCGACGATCCAGACGATCGCGACCGGGCCGGCCAGACCGAGGTGGTACGCGCGCCGGGCATCCGGATCGCGAAGTTCCGCTCGACGCTGGTCGACCAGCGCGTAGATCTGGTCGATGAGCGTCCAGGCGGCGATCCACCGGAACCAGGCCGGTTGGCCGCGCATCCCGTCGGCCAGCGCGGCCGAATAGACGACGCACCGGCTCAGCACAACCGCCACGACGACGACCGTGGTGAGCGCGGCAGCGCCGTGCATGGACAGGAGTGCGAAGTGGGCGGACCCCGACATCAGGAGCGGCGCTGCGAGGGCCCCCGCCAGAGCACCCTGTGCTGCGGCTCCCGTGGCGGCGGCGACGAGGCCGACCGGCGCGAACGCAGCGAGCAGTGGCACGACGTCTCGGCGGGCCTGGCGGCGGGCGGCGATCACACTCAGCGCGGGAGCCGCCTCGGGCGGTGGTGGGTGGGCAGGTGTGGTGGCGGGTGAGGAGGTCATGACGTCATCTTCGAGATCCGACACGCCCCGGTCTTGAAGGTCACGCGGAGATCGTCTGGAGATCGCGTTCGTGCGCCGATCGGTCCACCGTGGCGCGACCGGGCGTCAGCGGACGCGGAAGAGTTCGACGCTGACCATCTGCGTCTGGCCGCGCTCCTGCGGGCCGACGTTGAGCAGCAGGATCGCGAGCGCGACCAGCGACATCGCGCCGGTGAAGAGGAAGGCGGTCTGGTACCCGACGCCGCTCACGATGATCCCCACGGTCGGGCCCACGAGTGCGTTCGCGACGTCGAAGAACCCCGTGTACGTGGCCATCGCGGATCCCCTCTCGCTCTCGGGAACGCGACGGACCGCGATCGACATGAACGACGGCGACTGCAGCGACAGGCCGATCGCCGTGAGCGACGCGCCGACGTAGAGCCCGGCGGGCTGATCCCAGAACGCCACGACGACGGTGGCCGCCGCACTGATGGCGAGCGCCCCGGCGCCCGAGCGGATCGGTCCGAACGTGTCGGGGACCCGGCCGAAGGCCACACGCATCACGATGATCGTCATCGACGCGACCGTGAAGACGAGAGCGGTGTCCTCCAGACCGATCTCGCGCGCGTAGAGCGGCGCGAACGTGAGCAGACCGTTGAACGCGAAGACGCCGAACAGCGTCACCATCCCCGGACCGATCGCCGCTCGGTTCACGAGCGGCGCCGGCGCAGCACTCGGGTCACCCGGCCGGTGGGTGAGCAGACAGGCGCAGGCGGCCGCCGACCCCATCATCGCCACGACGAGCGCCCAGGCCCACGTGTACGAGAAGGAGTTGCGCATCAACTCGCCGGCGATCGGTCCGAGACCGATCCCGAGGTGGACCGACACCAGGATGTACGCCGCCGCCTCGGCGCGCCGCGTCGCCGGCGCCAGCGTCACGGCCAGCAGCGTCGAGCCCGTGAACACACCGGCGTTGCCGATCCCCATCACGAGCCGGGCGATGATCGTGATCGCGAGCGAGTCACCGAGCAGCATCAGCGACAGGCCCACGGTCGACGTCAGCGCGCCCGCGACGATGATCCGACGTGCACCGCTGCGGTCGGCCATCCGGCCGAGGAACGGTCGACTCACGAGCGCGGTGATCGCCATCGACCCCATGACGATGCCTGCGGTGGTCTCCGTGCCACCGAGCACGTCGACGACGTACTGCGGGAGGAGGACGTTGAGCGCTCCGAATCCTCCGTTGTAGAGCGCCGTCGCCAGCGAGAGGATCGCGAACTCCGGTGTGAAGAGGCGGGGCGACGACAAGGGGGCGACCGTATGCCGGTCGGCCGAGGGGGCGCGGCCTCCGCAACCGACGTCACACTCGCCGGGTCGACGACCGATCAGTCGACTCGGGCGGCGTCGCCGAGCTCGGCGACGAAGCGCTGGGCGTCGTCGGCGCTCTGGTCGTGTTCGCCGATCGTCTGCTTCTTGCGTGACTCGCCGCGGAGCACCGCGAGCGGGTCCTCCTGGTCGCCGACGTATCCGAGCGCGAAGGCGCCCTCCTGGTACCCCATCATCCGCAGCAGGTCGTCGTCGAGCGTGCGGGCGAGCTCGGGAGGGCACGCGAGGAACTGGTTCTCCTCCTGGCGGACCCACCCGACGGCGTACGTGATGTTGACGCCACGCCGAACGCCGTTCGACCGATTGGCACCACCGCCGTGCAACACCTTGCCGTCGTAGAAGAGGATGCTGCCCCGCCGCATCTCGACCTGGGCGCTCGGCAACGACGCGGCGACCGCGTCGGGTACCGCGGACGAACCGGGCACCACCTGGGTCCCGCCGTTCTCTGCGGTGAAGTCGCTGAGCGCCCACATCGTGTTGCACTGCGCGTGGTAGTCGTCGGGAAACGGGAAGAAGTCGAACGCCATCTGGTCTCGATGCGGCTTCTGCGCCGACTCGCCGGGCTCGATCGAGATGATCTGCGTGAGGTGGAGCTGAACCGAGGTGACGTGGTCGAGGAACGATTCGACGGTTCCGACCACCGTGGGATGCATCACGAGTTCCCGAGATGTCGGACAGCGGGCGATCAGCGAACCCGTTCGACGCGTGAAACGACCGTCGTACTCGTCACGACCGACGTCGGAGGCCTGGATGAACGGACGTGACTCGGCGTCGAGCCGGTCCATCACCTCGTCGTCGACGACATCGTCGACGATCGCATACCCGTGTCGGCGCAGGTGGTCGGCGATCGCGGTCGGGTCGGTGTCGTGAGGAAGGTGTGCCAAAGCCACGTCGCGACCGTAGTTGCGCTGCCGCGTCGGGCGACCCGGGAGTGCCCTACCGTCGCGGCATGGTCCAGCGGATCGTCATCCACGCCGACGACGTCGGGATGTGCCACGGCGCCAACACCGCGTTCGTCGAGCTGTCCCACCGGGGCACGATCACCGCCGGCTCCGTGATGGTGCCGTGCCCGTGGTTCTCCGAGATCGCTGCGATGGCGCGCGACGACGACCGGCTCGACGTCGGCGTGCACCTCACGCTGACCTCGGAACACACCCACTACCGATGGGGTCCGGTCTCCGATCCGCCGGTCTCGGCGGGCCTCGTCGGCGACGACGGGTTCCTGCACGCGTCCGTGGCCGCAGTGCGCGAGCAGGCCGAACCCGACGCGGTCGAGATCGAGTGGCGTGCGCAGATCGATCGGGCGCTGTCGGCCGGGATCGACATGACCCACCTCGACGCACACATGGGGGCGGCGACCGCACCGGAGTTCGCCGAGCGATACGTCGCGCTGGGCGTCGAGTACGACGTGCCGGTCCTCATGACCCCGACGGTCGACGACTACGGGCCCAACAACCATCTCCGCGGCACCACGGCCGAGGAATGGAGCCGAGGCGCCGAGGCGGCTCGTACGGCCGGCATGCCGCTGTTCGGGACGGTCCTCGAGACCGACTTCGGTCGCGCCCGCGACGAGCCGGTCGACTACCCGACGCTGCTCGGCAGCACCCACTCCGAGCTCGTGTTCTGCGCGTTCCATCCGTGCCGGCCGGGTCCGGGCGAGGTCGAGGTCATCGAGCCCGACGCGCACCACGTGCGGACCGACGAATACGACCTGTTCCGAACCGACGCGTGGACCGACTGGCTCACCGACCAGTCCTTCGAACCGATCGGCATGCGCGAACTGCGAGACGAGTGGCGCACGGGTCGGTGACCTGACGCAGACGGCGCCGCCCCGTCGGCGCACCGCGTCGGAGATGGGGACCTCGGCCCCTGTGCGGCACGGACCGATCGCGAGACGCTGTCAGGACGAGATGATCGGGGGGAGGTCCGCATGCCCGCAGCGGTGAACAGAGAGGAGCTGCGCGACGTCGCGACGAAGGAGTTCGACAGGCTGACTCGACTCCTGGACGATGTCGACGACGAACTCGCGCTGGCCAAGGACGACGAGGACACCTCCGTCAAGGACCTCGTCGCGCACCGAGCGCACTGGATCGGGCTGTTCCTGGGCTGGTACCACGACGGCCTCGCCGGTGAGGAGGTGCACTTCCCGGCGGAGGGGTACCGGTGGAACGACCTCAAGCGCTACAACGCCGACCTCCGCCGCCGGCAGGCCGAGCTCGGGTGGGCCGAGGCCTGCGCTCAGCTCCGGGACGCCCACGCCGACTTGATCCGATTCGTCGACGCCCACGACGACGACGACCTCTACGGCGGGCCGATGGCGGGCGCCAAGAACGACTGGACGCCCGGCCGTTGGGCCGAGGCGGCCGGCCCGAGCCACTACCGGTCGGCGAGCAAGTACGTGCGGGCACGACTCCGCTCTCGGTGACGGGGCGAGCGCCCGGCCGGCGCCCGCGAGATCCACTCCCACCCCGCTACGTTGACCACGGTGACACTCGGCGACGGCGGCCCACACCAGGTCGCCCCGGGTGATGGCTCCGAACGAGGGCCCGCAGGTGCGGCCACGTTCGACGCCGACGGGCCACTCCGCATCCTCGACGGCCCGCCGACGGAGTTGCTCGGCGGATCGGTCCTCGAGTTCCTCCGGGCGCTCGGCGCACCCACCGCCTTCGTGCAGCGCGGTCGCCATCGCGCCCCGCGGCGCGTCCTCGTGACCCTGCTGCACGGTGACGAACCGTCCGGGATCGTCGCGCTCTGGACGTGGCTCCAGTCGGGCGCCACCCCGTTCGCCGACACCCTGTTCATCGTGGGCAACGTCGATGCGGCCACCGCCCCACCGGGTTTCGCATGGCGGCATCTCGACACGGAACGCGACCTCAACCGGTGCTTCGCCGAGCCGTTCACGGGCCGGCAGGGAGCGCTGTGCCGTTCGATCCTCGACGTCATCCGTGACTTCGAGCCCGCCTGCCTGATCGACGTCCACAACACCAGCGGCGTCGGCCCGGCGTTCGGCGTGACCCCCGAGCACTCGGTCGTCCACGAATCACTGATGACGGGCTTCAGCGAGAAGCTCATCGTCAGCGGCATCCGGCTGGGTGCGCTGATGGAGGCGGCCAACGAGATCTGCCCGTCCATCACGGTCGAATGCGGCGGCGCGATCGACACGTATGCCGACAACGTCGCCGCGCAGGGGTTCGACGTCTTCCTCAACGCGGAGGATCCGCTGCGAACGGAGGGGCGCGACACACCGATGGAGGTCCTGCATCATCCCGTCCGGATCGAGCTGACGCCCGAGCGATCGATCGGGTACGGAGATCGACCCGGCGGTGCCGACGTCGTCCTGCTTCCCGAGGTCGAACGGTTCAACTTCGGCATCGTCACGCCAGACCATCAACTGGGATGGCTCGGCGAACACGGGCTCCACGCGTTGACGGCGTTCACCGTCGACGGGCGCGACGTGATCTCCGACGTGTTGACCCGCGATCAGACCGGCTCGATGAGGCCGGTGCGCGACCTGAAGTTGTTCATGGTCACGACGAGGCCCCAAGCGGCCCGCGACGACTGCCTCTTCTATGCGATCCGGGCCGACCACGTCCGGTGGTGACGCAGGCGAACCGGACGGAACCCGATCAGGCGCCGACGACCGCGTCGGCCCGCAGTTCGAGGGCCCACGGGAACGACAGGTAGCTCCACCAGACGAGCGCCGGGGCCTCGTACACGCTGTCGTTCGCCACGGACGGGATCTGATCCCACAGCGGGTTGGAACCGAAGTCCTCGAACGTCTCCTCGGCGCCGGGGTAGACGGTCAGGAACATGTGATCGGCCTGGATGTCACCGAGCCGCTCGAGCGAGATCTCGACGTTGTCCGTCGGAGCGAGGTCGAGGTTCTCCGGCCCGGGGTTCAGTCCGCAGGTGACGAACGCGAACGAGGTCGACGTGATCGGGAGGTAGCGATCGTCGAGGGTGAAGCCCGGGGCGACCAGGAACGTGAACCCTCCGCCGTACATCTCGACGTGGCTGACCGTGTCATCGGGTCCGATCACCGATCGGATCCGGTCGCACTGCGCCTCGACGTCGGTCGCGTACGCCGCCTTGAGTTCCTCGAGCTCGTCGGCGCGGCCGAAGGTCTCGGCGACGACGTCCGCGGCCTCCTCCCAGTAGACCGCGGGATCGTCCAGCGGGATGATCGTCGGGGCGATCTCGCTGAGAAGTTCGTAGGTCGCGTCCGGATCGTCGGCGAACGCCGCCCACTCCGCCCCGATGATCAGGTCGGGCTCGAGCGCAGCGATGGCCTCGAAGTTGGTCTCCCCTCGACCGAAGAGCGTGATCCCCTCGAGGAGCGGCTCGACCGCGGGAGCCGGTGTCACGCCGTCGGAGAACCGCGACTGCGACGCGATGGGGGTGATGCCGAGCGACAGGAACGTCTCGAGCAGAGTGTCGTCGGTCACCACGCGCTGCGGGTTCCGCGGGATCTCGGTCTCGCCTCCCTGATGGCGGATCAGCAACGTGTCCTCGCGCTCCTCGATCACCTCCCAGACCGGAATCGGGTCGGCGAAGGGCGCGAATCCGGCGAGGTTCGACCCATCGACATCCTCGTCGGCCGGTTCCGACGCAGACGCACTCGCCGAGCTCGCCGAACCGTCCTCGGCCGGTTCCGACGCGGACGCGCTGGCCGAACCGTCGTCGACGTCGACCCCAGCGGTCTCGGGGACTTCCTCACTGGTCGTCTCGTCAGTGATCGTCTCGTCGTTGTCGTCACCGCAGGAGACGGCGATCAGACCGGCGGTCACGGCGATCGCTGCGGACCGGACGGGTTTCGTGGCCATGGTCGATTCCTTCGTGATCGGTTGATACCTCTGGGCTCGTTGTGACGGTAGGGATGCGCCACGGCCCGCATCTGTCGAAACCAGCGAGATGCCTGTCCATTCGGGCGAGTCCACGCCCGTCGGGCTCGTCGCCGCCGACGCACGGCCTCCGAACTCGCTCGGAGCGACGCCGAAGTGGGCCCGAAAGGCCTTCGTCAGCGCCTCTCCCGATCGGTAGCCGCAGCGGGAAGCGACCGCGCCGACCGTCAGCCCGCCGCTGGCGAGGAGCCGCGCCGCATGGTGCATCCGGACGCGAGCCCGCCACTTCCCCACGCTGAGCCCGGTCTCGGTTCGGAACGTGTCCTGCAGCGTCCGCTCGCTCGCTCCGACCGTTGCTCCGAGTGCACGGACACCTCGATCGTCGGCCGGGTCACGCATGATGAGGTCGGCCACACGCCGGGCCCGATCGTCGAGCGGCAGGGGGAGGATCGCGAGTCCGCTGATGAGCGCCTCCTGCAGGTGACGCACGACGATGGACACCTGTTCGCGGACCCAGGGACCGGACGGGTCGCGCGCGACGTGACCGAGCAGCGCCGGCACCACCCCGTCGATCTGCATGGCGGTCCGCCGGCGCCACGCCTCGGGACACGACTCTGCCTCGAACGCGGCGCACCAGGCCGAGCCATCGGAGACGACCGCGTACTCGGTTCCCGACGGGATCCAGAGCGTGAGCGGCGGTCGAGCGACCAGCAATTCACCGCCGGTGGCGACGTCGACCTGACCGGCCGGCACCCAGACCAGATGGTGATCGCCCGTCGCAGAGTCCGACACGACGGCACGGGACCGACCGCGCGTCGGCCCGACGCCTGCGAGCACCGGCCCCTGGAGCGAGGCGATCCGGATCCCATCGGATGCCCACGGGGTCTGGCGGACAGGTTCATGCTGCATGACGGCCAGTATTCGCCAAGCCGAACGGACGTGCCAAGCACCGCCAGCGCAGTCGTCGGCCGCCGTCACTGCGACGACGGGGCGACGGCTGGCCGATCGATCGGCCGGTTCACTGGAGGTAGGGCGACGACGATCAACGTCTCCGAAGAGACCCGAGATCGAATCCGCCCCTTCGGAGGTTCGACCCACGAGGAGACGATCATCGCGGCGCTCGACGCGTTGGACGCCGACGAGTTCCGGGTCCAGGCCGACCGAGCGAGGGCCTGGCTCGACCGGCGGCCCGACGTCCGGGCCGAACTGGACGCAGCGGCCGCCGACGGGGACGCGGCGATCGACTCCGACGAGGGCGTCCTCGCCGTGGATCGGATCGCGGCGATTCCCGTCACCCGTCTCCTCGAGCAACGGGGTGCGCTCACGCGCATCGGAGCAGCACCGATGCGACGGGCGATCGCGGAGATCACATGAGCGAGCGGCGGGTCAGGAGGTGGGGCGGATCCAGTCGCCGTTGCCGTCGAAGTGCAACTCGGTGAGCGCGCCGGGGCGGACCTCGCGATCGACCCCCAGCGCCACCGGGATCTTCTGGTAGCTCCACTTCATGACGTCGAGGGCGAGTTCGACGATCTGCTCCGGGGTGAAGTGTTCGTGCAGTCGGTCGATCAGCTCGTCGTCGATCTGGGCCGGAAGTCCGACGAGCGCGTCGGTGAGGTCGAGCGCCGCTCGCTGCTCGTCACTCAGACCCTCGCCGGAGCGGAGTCCCGCGTCGATCCGGTCCTCGTCGAGTCCGTCGGCCGTGGCAACTGCCAGGCGGAGAGACAGTCAAGTGTGACAGTCGTGGTAGGTCGCACACCGCAGGCGGACGAGCTCGGTGGTGACCGGGTCGATGCCGTCGTTGCGGACGGCGGCCGCTGCATAGCGATGCAGCGCACGATGCAGCGGGTCGTGCCTCGTCACCTCGGCGGGCATCCGAGAGTTCCGAGGCGTCACGACTGACCCCCGGCGATGGAACCGGCGAGGACACGCCCGAGCCCGAGGTCGAGTCGCAGACGCTGCTCGACGACCAGCAACGCGTTGACGAAATCGACGACGAACTCGCTCCCGATCCCATCGCCGAGCTCGACCACCTGCTCGTCGGAGATCGACGCGACGTCGAGCAGGTACTGCTCGGTGAACGCGAGCGCCGCACGCTCGCGCGCCCCGAACGACCCGTGGGTCGGCCACGCAGAGAGCACCCGGCGGTCGTCGTCGGTCACGGCGTCGAGGGTGGGGCGGTGATCGAGCAGCATGGCGGTCCGCCGCACGCAGAGGTCGAACACGTCGAGACATCCGGCTGAGGTCATGGCGTCGACGGCGGCGTCCCACGCGGCGTCGAGTTCGACGAGAGCATCGGCACCGTCGAGCCACGGCAGAGCCGGCCGACCGATCACGACGACATCACGCCTCGGTCTCGACGGTCGGCGGCGCGAAATCCGATCTTGAGCTCCTTGAGGGCGCGAAGGAAGTAGTTGGGCGCGATGGTGAGGTCGGTGTCGTCGAGGAACCACATCTCGTCGATCCGATCGACGATCGCCTGGAAACCGAACGTGAGCTCGCGCCGAGCGAGCGGCGCGCCGAGGCAGAAGTGGGTGCCGAACCCGAACGACAGGTGCTTCTTCGCGTCGTCGCGATCGAGCTGGAACCGAGCCGGCGCGTCGAAGACCCGATCGTCGCGATTGGCCGCTGAGTAGCCGACGAGCACCATCGAGTTGGCCGGGATCGTGACGCCGTGCAGCTCGACGTCGACCGCCGTGTGGCGCATCAGTCGCTGGACCGGCGATTCGAGCCGGAGCACCTCCTCGACGAGTACGGGGATGAAGCGGTCGGGGTCGGACCTCAGCAGCTCCCACTGATCGGGGTTCTCGATGAGGAGACGCACGCCGCCCGAGAGTGCGTTGGTCGTGGTCTCGGACCCGCCGACGAACGTGTCGGCCATCATCTCGGCGTGCAGCTCCTCGTCCGTGAGGCACCGGCCCCACTCGGGGATCTCGGTGTTGACGAGGTCGGAGAGCAGGGTGTCGTCGGGTTCCTGGCGGAGCCGCTCGAAGATCGGCTGGAAGTAGTGCTGGGCCTCGATCTCCATCTCGACCGACCACCGCAGTTCCTCGGCCGACTGCATCAGGCCGAGCCGCTGCACCCAGGCGTCGGTCCACGCCTTGATCTGCCACATGTCCTCCGATGGCGCGCCCATCTGTTCGCCGATGACGATGAGCGGGAGGGGCACGGCGAACTGCGAGACGAACTCGCACTCGCCGGCATCGGCGAACTCGTCGATGAGATCGTGAGCGAGCGACTCGATGCGCGGCTCGATGGCGCGCAGCTTCTTGGGGCGGAAGGCGTGGTCGAACAGCGCCCGCATCTCGCGGTGATTGGGATCGTCGCGACCGGCGAGCGTGGGTGCGGGCACCCAGCCCTTCTCTTCGTACAGGTGTTGGAGCGGACGCTGGCGCTGCGGAGGACCCGACAGGAAGCGCTCGGTGTCGCGAAGTACGAGCCGGACGTCGTCGTGGCGTGTGACGACGTATCCCCGAAGCCGCTCGTCGTACCAGACCGGGGCGTCGTCGCGCAGCGTGCGGTGGGCGTGGTACGGGCAGTCGTTGATCGAGGGGTCGAAGAAGTCGACGTCGTCGAGGGGCATGGGCTCGTCGAGCGCCGGACGGTCGTCATCGGTCGAGTTCGACCTGTCGGTGGTCGAGGTCATGCTCGCGCTCCTGCGGTTCGGGCTCCGCGTCCCGCCACGATCGGGAGGTCGAGGAACGTGCGGATCCCCGGCTCGGCGTCGAGCAGGTACGGCACGGCGTTGATCGCGTGGGCTCCGGTGGAGCCGAGCACGTTGCGGTTCCACGCGTGCGGGAGGTCGACGCGCATGGGCGGGTCGCCGTGGATCTGGATCGACCAGTCACCGTACGGCCAGTCGGGCGCCGCGTCGTCGTGCATCCGCCACACCGTCTCCTGGGTGACGAACGGTTCATCGTCGACCGTCGCCTCCCATTTCCATCGCTGGCCGGCGACCGTGCCGGCGGCCACCTTCCCAGCGGCGGTGGAGAGGTCGTCGGTGGCGATCCACGTCTCGAGTGACGACGACACGCCGGACGTCGCGACTCCCAGCCCGTCGGCGACCATCTGGACCGCCTCGGTGAACAAGCCGTCGAGCCAGGTGCGATGGCGTTCGCCGTCGGCCTCGAACTCGTCGGGTGTCTTGCCGAAGTTCATCATGTCGAACATGATCTCGGGCGACGGGTAGCGGACGAAGCAGCTGATCTCGGTGACCTCGACGCGATCGATGCTGAGCGACAGACCCGACAGCAGCAGCGGGAGGAGATCGCCGAACCAGCCGGGATTGGCGCCCGTGCCGTGGAACGTGACACCTCCCGTCTCGCACGCGGAGGCGAGGCGATCCGCGACGTCCGGTCCGTAGACCGCGGGGTACATGTAGCCGACCGTGGTGACGACGTGGCGTCCCGCTTCGAGCAGCCGGACGAAGTGGTCGACGTCGGCACCGGGATCGTCGCCGTAGATCATCGACGGGAGCGGCATGTGGAGCACGACGTCGGCCTCGATGGCGAGCAGTTCGTCGAGGTCGTCGGTCGCCGCGACACCGATCGGGTCGACGCCGATGATGTCGCCGATGTCGCGGCCGACCTTCTCGGGGTTGGTGACCATGAGCCCGACGAGGTCCATGTCGGGCCGGTCGAGGACGGCGCGCATCGACATCGTCCCGACGTTGCCGCTGCCCCACTGCACGACCCGGATGGCCACGACCACCACCGTACGAATCGCCCGTCCCCGACCTCCGACCGGACGACCTGGGCGAAACCGGACACTGTCCGCCTGCGCCCGTGCCAGAAGCGGACAGTGTCCGGATCTGGCACGGGCAGAAGCGGACAGTGCTAGAGAATCTCCGCGGTGCCGGAGAGGAGGCGCGTGTCGTCGCGGTCGAGCCAGACCGAGCAGCGACGTCGGGTCTCGCCGTCGACCTCGATGGTCTCGTCGACGGTGCCACCCGCCTCGACCGTGTCGCCATCGCGCACGATGCCGTGGAACGAGACGTCGAGTCGTCGCAGCGCGGTCTCGCCGGCGAACGCCATCAGCATGTTCATCACGTAGGAGACGTTGAGCGGGCCCTGGTTGATCGGTCGGTCGCCGAGCCCGGCCGCCCGCAACGCATCGGGATCCCAGTGCACGGGGTACGGATCACGCAGGAGTGCCGCCATCGTCTTCATCCGGTCGACGCCGACGTCGGACACGACGAGCGGAGGGATCGTCGCACCCGCCGAACGCTGCTCAGGCAGCTCCCGCCGTTCGCCGGATCGGGCCGAGAGGTCGCGCCGGAACCGCCAGTGGTTCGTGATCCGTGCGACCGCAACGCCGTCGGGGGCGATCAGCTCGATCGAGTACGAGACGTCGTCGTGGAGCACGTCCCCCGAGCCACCGCGGACGCGGTCGACCGAGACGAACCCACCATCGCCTCGGTACACGACACCCTCATGCAGCGGCTGGAGGTACTCCCAGTCGTAGCCGAGGAGACCAACGGTGCCGGCACTCCCGTCGACGCCACCGTGTGCGAACAGCTCGCCGATCGAGGTGGACGCGGCCTGGATCGGGAGGTGGAACAGGATCACCGGATGCACGAGATCGTCGGGCATCGGAGCGCGACGGGTGCAGTCGGTCAGCAGCCAGTTCTCCCAGTGGTCGACCGCCCGCCCGGGTCCGCCGAAGCGGACGTCGAGCAACGCCTGGAGCTCGTCGTCGGTCATCTGACGTCGTCGATCGGCGGCCGCGGGGACACTCGGCGGTCAGGCACCGCCCGACACGGTGATCGTCTGACCGGTGACCCAGCTGCCCGCCTCACTCGCGAGGTAGATCGCCGCAGATGCCATGTCGTCGGGGGTGCCCAGCCGGCGCATCGGGATCCGGGTCTGGGCGATCTTCTCGAGGCCTGCGTCGTCGATGTTCAGTGCGTTCTTCACCACCTCGGTCGGCACGAATCCGGGAGCGATGCCGTTGACCCGCACCCGTGGAGCCAGCTCGGCCGACATCGTGCGGGTCAGGGCGTTGACGCCGGCCTTGGCCGCCGAGTAGTGCCCACTGCCGAGCACGACCCGATCGGCGGCGGGCGAGGTGACGTTGATGATACTGCCGCCCGACTCGCCCATCCGATCAGCGGCGACGACCGACGAGATCCACACCGCCTTGAGGTTCACCTCGTAGCACGTGTCCCAGTCGGCCTCGTCGAGATCGACCAGCGGCGCCTGCACCGACGAGCCGCCGGCGTTGTTGACCCAGACGTCGAGCCCGCCGAACGTGTCGACGGCGGTGTCGGCCAGCGCGTCGACGGCGGTCCGATCGGTCACGTCGGTCGGCACGGCGAGCGCACGACCGCCGGCCGCCTCGATGTCGGCGACCACACCGGTGATCGTCTCGGCGCGACGATTCGCCACCACGACGGCGGCACCCGACTCGGCGTACGCGCGGGCGATCCCCTCGCCGATTCCCTGTCCCCCGCCGGTGACGACGGCGACCTTCCCCGTGAGATCGAAGCTCTGCATCTGTCTGTCTCCCTGTGTCGCTGGTGGTGTGTCGGAGGAGCGACTGTGTGCCTGACCCACACCGTCGCCCGCCGGGGCGGTCAGGCGGGAACCGCTCTCCGCGCCATCCCTGCGGTCTCGGCGAACTGATCCATGCGATCGAGCCCACCCGGGCCGGCGAAGAAGAAGGCGGGCACCATGATCCGACCGACGCCGGCCTCGATCATCTGCTCCACGCCGGCGGCGGGATCGGCCATCTGGGCGCCGAACATCGCGTTGATCTCGATCGACTCGGGATCTCGGCCGGCGTCCTCGGCGGCCTGACGGACGCGGGCGATGAGATCGCGCAGCCGTTCGGGATCACCCTCACCGGGGAAGTATCCGTCGGAGAGACGAGCGGCCCGCCGGATCGCGGCTTCGCTGTCGCCGCCCGTGATGATCGGGATGGTCCCCTGCACCGGTCGTGGGCTGCAGGTGACCGGGGGGAAGTCGACGAACTCACCGTGGAACTCGACCTTCGGTTCGGTCCACAGGACCCGCATCGCCTCGATGTACTCGTCGTTGCGCGTGCCGCGCCGCTCCCACGGCACGCCGAGCGCGTCGAACTCCTCCTTCAACCAGCCGACGCCGAGGCCGAGCTCGACGCGTCCGCCCGACAGCTGGTCGAGCGTGGCCAGCTCCTTCGCGAGGACCAGCGGATTGCGCTGGGGAACGATGAGGATGCACGTGCCGATCCGGAGTCCCGGCGCGGCCGCTGCGGCGAACGCGAGCCAGATCAGCGGGTCGGGGATGGGTGTGTCGTCCTCGGCCGGGATCTTGCCGTCGGCGGTGTACGGGTACTTCGACTCGATCGTGGCCGGCAGGATCACGTGTTCGCCGCCCCACAGCGACTCGAAACCCGCTGCGTCGGCACGACGACACACCTCGAACGCCGCGTCCTGGTCGATGGCGATGCTGCTGGCGAACGCCAGTCCGATCTTGATGTCGGGCATGTCGTGGTCTCCGATCGATGTCTCGTGTTGCTCGGTGCGTCTGCTCGATGTCTGGCTCGACCTCGTCGTCAGCGCTTCCCGGACGCCTCGGGCGACCGGGTCCACATGAGCGCCGAGTCGAAACTCAGCGTGTAGTCGGGCGTGAACTCCATGACGATGCGGCCGGGACTGTCGAGGAACTCCTGGAACGCAGCCGCCGCCACCGGGTCGTCGGGTCGGAGGTGCGCGCAGAACTCGGGGTAGAACCAGTCCTTCACCTCACGAGAGTCGTGGACGACGCACTCGCCCTTGTACGTCACCGTCTTCCCGCCGCCCATGGGCGTGCCCGTGCTGTTGATGCACACCGACGCACGAGGGAACCGCCGGACCGCGGAGACGCGCGCTCGCCGCTCCGCCGCGGTGAGCCAGAGCTTGCCGTCCTTCGGCAGGTACGACATGACGACACCGAACGCCTCGCCGGCCCGGTTGGTCCACATGAAGACGCACTCTTTGTGCGTCGACACGAGCTGCTGCTCCAACTCCGGCGACAACCCGCACTCGGTGAGGTCCTCGTACGAATCGTGGTCGGCGGCGGTCATGGACGGACCCTACGAATCGAGGTCTCCGCCACGAGAGGCGGACGCAGTCGGGCGACGGATGGGCGAGCGACGGGCGACGGACGGGTGAGTGCTGGACGACGCGCTGCGGGGGAGAGCGACGAGCGGCGCGCCCGTGCGCTCAGACGGCGTCGAAGCGGACGAGACCGTTCGTCGATCGGCGGACCAGACCGGCGGTCGGCGTCGGGAAGTGGGTGCCGAGCACGACGATCTCGGTGTCGGCGAGGTCGGCGACCAGGCGTTCCCGGGTGAGCGTGGCGAGGGTCGAATCGTCGTCGGCGTGCACCGCCGACACGTCGGGGTAGACGAACTGGAGTGGCGAGTGGGTGGCGTCGCCGGTGATCAGCGCACGTCGGCCGTCGGACTCGATCTCGACGCACACGTGACCGGGGCTGTGCCCCGGGGACGGCTGGAGTCGCAGGCACCCGTCGACCCGGTGGTCGGACGGCACGACGTCGAGCAACCCTGCTTCACGCAGCGGTGCGACGCTCGGCTCCACCACCTCCATGTGGTCGTCCGCGACCGTGGCCTCGTACTCCTCGACGCTGACGAGATGTCGCGCGAGGGGGAAGGTCGGCACCCAGCGGTCGCCGTTCCACCAGGTGTTCCAGCCCACGTGATCGAAGTGGAGATGGGTGCAGATCACCACGTCGACCGCCTCGGGACCACCCGGGATCGCGTCGGCCAGCCGGTCGCCGAAGGTCGGGTCGCTGCGCATCGGGCGGACGATGTGTGCGCCCACGCACGTGTCGACGACGACGATCGACTCCGGGGTCTCGAGCACGAAGCTGTGCGTCGACAGCAGGAGGCGGCGGAGGTCGTCTCGGACGTAGGGCCCGACCCACTCGCCGCACGCCGCGATCCGCTCGTCGGTCAGGTCGGGGAGGAATCCGCGCGGGAACTCGGAGATTCCCTCGACCACGCGGGTGACCCGGACGTCGCCGACCTCCCACGACGCGACCGGCTCGTCGTCGGGCCTCAGATCGAGCTGGCGGATGTCGCTGGTCGCGTCACGCACCCGTCGATCATCGCAGAGCGACGATGCGATCGCGGTGGCTGTCCGACCGCCGAACCGCGTAGGGCGTCGTCCGGAGCCAGCGCTCGAAGCGTGTGTTCGGTAGCGGCCGGGAGATGCCGTAGCCCTGGCCGAGATCGCAACCGAGTTCGGCGAGGCGCGCCAGCGTCGGTTCGTTCTCCACCCCCTCGGCGACGACCGCCATTCCGAGGTGGTGGCCGAGATCGATCGTGGAGCGGACGATCACCTCGTCCTGCTGATCGAGCATCAAGCTGCTGACGAAGCTGCGATCGACCTTGAGTTCCTGTGCCGGGAGCCGACGCAGATAGCTGAGCGACGAGTAGCCGGTTCCGAAGTCGTCGAGCGACAGACGGACGCCGCTCTCGACGAGTCGTTCGACCGTCGCGAGGGTCCGCGGTGTGTCGACCAGCAGCGACGACTCGGTGATCTCGAGGGTCAGGTACTCGTTGCTGATGTCGAACTCGTCGAGTCGCGACTCGATGCGTTCGACGAGCTCCTCGTCGACGAGGTCGAGCGCCGACAGGTTGATCGACACGTCGAGTTCGAAGCCCTGGGCCACCCACTCGGACACCGACCGGACGGCGTGGCACAGCACCTGATCGGTGAGCTGGCGGATGAGGCCGCTCTCCTCGGCGACACGCACGAAGTCGGCCGGGCTGATGTTGCCGGCCGTCGGATGTTCCCATCGGACGAGCGCCTCGGCTCCGACGACGGTTTCCGACGCGATGTCGATCTTCGGTTGGTAGTGGACCGTGATCGCCTCGCCGTCGAGCGCCCGCCGGAGATCGGCGAGCAGGGCCAGACGCTCGGGCGTCCGCCGATCCATGTCGGCCCGGTACGTCTCGAATCCGACGTGTGTCCGCTTCGCTGCGTACATCGCGATGTCGGACCGACGGATCAGCTGTGCTGCGTCTTCGCCGCCCGGCCGCGCGAACGCGATCCCCACGCTCGCGGCGACGACCACCTGGTACTCGTCGATCGTCAGAGCGTCGTGTGAGTCGGAGATGATCCGATCGGCCAATCGTCGGACCGCGTCCGGATCGGATCGGTGGACGAAGAGTGCGAACTCGTCGCCGCCGAACCGGCCGAAGAGATCGTCGGGTTCGATGACGGACCGGACCCGTTCGGCGAACTCGATGAGGACTCGGTCGCCGATGTGGTGGCCGAAGGTGTCGTTGATCTCCTTGAATCGATCGAGATCGAGGATCAGCGCGGCGTACTCACCCGGTTGGTCGACGACCGAATGGAGTCGGAACTCGACGGCTGCGTCGAAGCCACGCCGGTTGAGCGCACCGGTCAGACCGTCGTGCAACGCCGAGTGCTCGATCGCCTCGTAGAGCCACGCGTTCCGGATGGTCGGTGCGAGCTGGTCGGCATAGCGCTCCGCCCGCTTCCGATCGGCCTCGTCGAACACGGTCGCGGCGACGCTCCGCCCCTCGACGGCCAGAGTGCCGAGCTGCCCACCCGCGTCGGCGATCGCCACCTCGATCCGGATCGGATCGCTCGGTGAACCGTCAGCGTCGACCCCACCGCCGACATGGTGTTGGGCGGCGACGTTGCCCTCGGGATCGATCAGAACGACCGAGGCCCGATCGGCGCGCAGCGCGTCGGTGATGCTCGGCAGCGCATCGGCGAGGATCTCGTCGAGGTGGAGCGACCGGTTCACCGTCCGGGACAGGTCGTGGACGCTCTCGAGGTCGCGGTGCCGTTGGGTCAGCCGTCCGTGCTGCATCGTGACGAGCCACATCAACCAGATCGGAGCGAGCCCGAGCGGGGCGAGGCGAGGATCGAGGAGGACCGGGATCACCGCCATCGCCGCAGCGAGCGTGGCGATCGGCGCGGTCGTCGACGCCGTCCGGAGCTCCTCGAACAGCGTCGGGAAGAAACGCCCGCGGAAGCAGGTGATCGCCGCTGACACGCCGACCAGGCTCACGAGCGTCGTGAGGCCCGTGGCCAGCGCGACCGCGACGACGACCGCGATGTCGGATCCGGGATTCGCTCCGACCATCGCTCCGACCACGAAGTACGCCAGGGCGAGCTCGACGGCGAAGAGGCCCGAGTTGAAACACAGCTTGTGCGGAGCCGGGCGATTGCGTGGAACGATGACGGCGAGGCTCCCGACCAGGCGGGCGGCCAACGCCGGCAGGGGGCCGAGGAAGATGAGCGCGAACGCGGTCGGCACCTCGGAGATCGAGAAGGTGAGTGCGTCGTTGCGGTACTCGACGTGGAAGACCAGCCGCTCGGAGAGTGAGTAGCCGAGCGCCACGAGGACGACCGTCCACCAGGGCGCAGCGCGCAGCGACGTGCCCAGCAGCGGCGATCCGGCGATCAGGACCGCACTCCCGACGGCGATCACGAGCGTGAGGATCCAGACACGCGTGACGGCGCGCTCCTCCGAGCGCGCCTGCGTCTCCGTGTCTCGATCCGCTGTCATCTCAGGTCACTGCCCGTCTCTGCCCGTCCAGGTCTCCTCTGTCCATCGGACGTCCGTCCACCGAACTGCAGTCCGAGACCATCCGTCCGGCGACCGTGCCGCCGGCTGCGGTTCGGTCGGGTCGGGACCGTACGGTCGGGTTCCGCCGGATCTCGGCACTTGATCGAAGACTGATCGCCTCTGCACGGCACCGACACGTCGGCCGGTGCCGACCCCGCGATTCTTCACCACCCGTGATCGACGCTCACGTTCGGTGTGGGTCCCCGAGTTCGCGATCGGGAGCGCCGTCGAGTGGAGAACCCAGTCGAAACGATCGGTACGGTTCCGGCCCGTGCGACTGAACACGATTCGACGAGGTGACGGCCCTCCCATCGTCATGATCCACGGGATGGGGACCTCGGCCGCCACGTGGGATCGGTGCGGCGAACTGCTCGCCGACGACTTCGCGGTCGTCGCGGTCGACCTGCTGGGGCACGGCGACTCGCCCGTACCCGAGGATCCGGCCGAGTACACGCGGGACGCCGCCCTGTCCGACCTCGACGACGTGCTCGATTCGCTCGACGGTCCGGCGGTGCTGGTCGGACACTCGCTCGGCGGATATCTCGCGCTCGCTCACGCGGCGACGAGGCCCGGCGTCGCCCGGGGTGTCGTGGTGCTCAATACCGGACCGGGGTACCGCGATGCGGAGAAGCGCGAGGCGTGGAACGAGCGGTCGCGCCGCAACGCCCACCGGTTCGGCGTGCCGGTACAGGTGACCGACCTGAACCTGCAGGAGGACTCGGTGGTCATGGATCGTCTCGCCGAGATCGCGACTCCCACGCTGGTCCTGGCGGGCTCGGCCGACCGACCCGACTACACCGGTGCCGGGCAGTACCTCGAGCGTAAGATGCCGCACGCTCGGTTCGTGCTCATCGGCGGTGGCGGACACTCGATGCACGAGGACAGCCACGCCGTCGAGGTGTCCGACCTCGTCCGCGACTTCGTCGGTCACCTGCGCGACGAGTCGATCCGACCGTGAGCGATGCGCGCCGACCTCGGCGCGCGACTCAGAGGTGGTCGGCGAGGAAGTCGGTAACGACGCCGACGGCCTCGGCGAGGTGGTCCCGGCCCTCGGGACCCATGTAGTAGTGGCTCGCGCCGACGACCTCGTGCAGGTGTTTGCGGTCGTGGGGAATCGCGTCGAAGAGCCGGTGCGTGTGGCTCGGTGTGCACGCGTCGTCGGCGGTGTTCCCGACCACCAGGGTGGGGATGTCGAGGTTCTGCGAGGCGGTCAACGCGTCACCTCGGGCGTGGTCGTAGCTCCACTGGCTCAGCCAACTGCGCAGGGTGCAGAACCGCGCGAGGCCGACCGGACCGTCGTTCACGAGTTTCGGGTCGCCGAGGTAGCACCACCCGGGACGGCGGTCGCTGGGGTCGACGGCCGGATCGAGCCAGCGGGGATCGGCCATCGTGCCGTACACCACGAACGCGCGCTCCGCGTGGGGCTGCTCGGAGGCTCGGACCTCGTCGAGTTGCGCCTGGACGCTCGCCGTGATGCGTCGGTTCCGTTGGACCTGCGCGGATCGATACTCGGCGAGGAAGTCGTCGGAGTACGGCGGTCGATGCGCCGCGTCAGCGGCGTACAGATCGAGGGCGGGGTCGCGATCGAACGGTGCGTCCTCGTCGCGGATCGACGGGTCGATCCACTCGGTCAGGGTGCCGTGACGACTGATGTGGGCGGCGACCATGAGGAGTGCATCGGCTCTCGGCAGGTTCTCGGCCGGCACGACGTACGGGTCGCCGGCAGGTGTGTCGGCGATCCCGTCGCCTGCGGTCGCGACCGACTGGTAATAGGCCGACAGCGAGACGCCCCCCGACCATCCGCCGAGGACGACCTTCTCGTAGCCCAGCCGCTCCCGAGCGTCACGAATGACCGCACCGAGATCGGCGACGACCTTCTCCATGATGAGCGCCGAGTCGATCCCCCGATACCGGGAGTTGGCGAAGATGACATGGTGGCCGGCTCGGGCGAGGCCTCCGACGAACGGCAGGTACATGCCGCCGCCGATCGGATGCATCATCACGATCACGGTGTCGGACGGTGCGTCGACGGGCCGGACGAGGTGGCAGTCGAGGCCGATGATGTTGCCGCCGCCGCCGTAGACGTCGCTGAACGCGGCGTCCTCGGCGTGCACGACGACGTACGCAACTCGTTCGCATCCGGGCGGCGTCCCCGGGATCCGGGTGTCGGTCATGGCGGTCGCGCCGTCAGGACGCAGCCGGCGTGTCCGCCGCGCGCGCGGCGCGGGCGGCGACCGACTCGGACGGCGGGTCGGGGTGGCTGCCGTGCTCGGTCACGAGATGGTCGGGGGCCATGATCATCCGTTCGTACTGCTCGGGCGGGTACGCCATGTGCGGCTTGGCCGGATCGATCGGGGGCTGAGCGATCGGCTGGTCGCCGGGCAGGAAGTCGTCGGGATCGCGGAATCGGGCCAGGTCGTCGGAGGTCAGTCCGGCGAGCTCGGCGACTTCGAGGTCGACCCACACGTCGGGGTCGATCGCCGTGTCGGAGGTGGCGATCTCGAGCGTGAGTCCCTCGGGGCCGGCGAAGTACATCGAGTGGCACATCCCGTGGTCGAGGGGACCCATCACGTTGACACCCCGCGACCGGATGCGGTCGCGCATGGCGAGCAGGTCGTCGAGGCTCTCGACCTGGAAGGCCAGGTGCTGCATCGTGCCGGGTGCCGACGGCGCGTCGCCGGTGCCCGAGTGCGTGACACCGGGAATCGGCTCGATCTCGCGGTTGGCCGGGAGCTCGACGAGCGAGAACGAACAGTGGTCGTCGAGGTGGCAGAACGCGTGCCATGCGCCCTCGACGCCGTGCATCCAGAAGAGTCCGACGAGGCGGGCGCCGAGGACGTCGCAGAAGAACTCGAGTTGGCCCTTCATGTCGGCGGTCTGGATGGCGAGATGGTGGATGCCGGTGAGGCGCGTCATGTCGTTCCTCTCGAGAGGTTCGGGTGAGGGCAGGGAACTCCGAGTGTTCCGTCGAGCCCGGGGGTCGACGGAACGATCAGCTGGCGACGGCGTCGATCAGCGCGAGCATCTCGGCGGAGAACTCGTCGCCGGGCGTGTCGATTTCGAGCATGCCGGCTCGGAAGATCAGCGCTCCGAGGATCGAGTCGGTCAGCGTCGGTGCACACGGGTGATCGGGACCGATCATCGCACCGATGAGGTCGCGAATTCCCGCTCGGACGCCGTCGTGCATCTGCTCGTCGAGCGCACACCGCATCGCCTCGTGATCGCGGGCGGCGGCGAGGACACTGATGACCGAACCACCCTTGCCGCACATCTTGTCGCCGAGCTCGGTCAGCACCTGCGCCAGCACGTCTCGGGGCGGACCGTCGCGGTGGCGGGGATCGGCGTAGTCGATGTCGTGGCGCATCGCCGCGGCGACGAGGTCCTCCTTGGTCTCCCACCGCCGGTAGATGGTGGCCAGGCCGGCGCCGGCCCGGTTGGCGACCTCCTGCATCGTGAACCCGTCCCAGCCGACGTCGTGCATCACGTCGACGGCGGCGTCGAGGATCGCCGTCGTGCGGTCGTCCGACCGCGGCCGACCGCGGGTGGCCGGCTCTGCGGGGTCGGCGGTCCCGTCGGCCCGGGAGGTCTCGGCATCGGTCAGCGACATGGGTCACATCCTAACGGAAGTGTTGACTTCCGGAAATGGTCGTTTCATACTGAAGTCCACATTACCGGAAAGACAGATTTCCGGTAGCCGTCACTTCCGGCACTTCACGACACACCACGACCACCCGCCTGAGGAGCTCCCGTGCCCACCGACCTCACACCCCGCCAACGCAACGGCGTCCTCGCCACGATGTGCCTCGCGCTCATCGCCGTGGTCGCCTCCGTCTCCGGTCTCAACGTGGCCCTGACCGAACTCTCGGTCGAGCTCGAGGCGAGCACTGCACAGGTGCTCTGGATCGTCAACGCCTACACGCTGACCCTGGCCGCTCTGCTGCTCGGCATCGGCGAACTGGGCGATCGCTTCGGTCGCAAGCGCATCCTCATGATCGGCCTCACGGTGTTCGCCGTGGCCAGCGGCCTCGCCTCCTTCGTCGAGACCTCCGAGCAGATGATCGCCCTGCGAGCCCTCGCCGGCGTCGGCGCCGCCATGATCATGCCGGCGACCCTGTCGATCATCACCGCCGTGTTCCCCGAGAGCGAGCGCGGTCGAGCCGTCGGAACGTGGGCGGGCTTCGCCGGCGCCGGCGGCATCCTCGGCCTGTTCGTGTCGGCCGCCATCATCGACAACGCCTCGTGGCCGTGGCTGTTCGCCTTCCCGGTGGCCATGGCCGTCGCGTCGCTCATCGCCACGATCGTGGCGGTGCCCGACAGCAAGAACCCCGAGGTCCACGGATACGACTACCTCGGCACGATCCTCTCGATCCTCGCGGTCGGCGGACTGGTCCTCGGCATCCATGAGGGTCCCGAGATCGGCTGGACCGCTCCGCTCACGCTCGTCGGTCTGATCGTCGGCGCACTTGCGACCGTCGGCTTCATCGTGTGGGAACGCCGCACCGCCATCGCCCATGAGTCGGGTGGCCATGTGGCACCCGTGCTCGACGTGCGGATCTTCTCCAACCGCCGGCTCGCGGCCGCCTCGACCTCGCTCACCCTGGTCTTCGCGCTCATGTTCGGCGTGTTCCTCGTCGTGCTCCAGTACCTGCAGGCGGTCCTCGGGTACTCCGCCCTCACCGCCGCCGCCGGACTCCTCCCGATGGCCGCCGTGATGATGTCGGTCTCGCCGATCGCGCCGCAGATCTCCGACCGCTTCGGACTCGGCACCGTGCTGGGCGCCGGCTCGGCGCTGTTCGCCGTCGGGTTCGCCGTCATGGCGATGGCCGACTCCGATCCGAGCTACCTGGCGATCCTCCCCGGCCTCATCGTCGTCGGGCTCGGCATGGGTCTCGCCATGTCGCCGTCCACCACGGCGATCACCGAGTCGTTGCCCGCCGAGAAGCAGGGCGTCGCCTCGGCGCTCAACGACACGGTCCGTGAGTTCGGTTCGTCCATCGGCATCGCCCTGATCGGCTCGCTGCTCGCCAGCGGGTACGGCTCGAGCATCGAGGCCACCGCGGAGCAGCTGCCCGACGAACTCGCCCACCCGGTCGAGGAGGGCATCGGTCAGGCGCTCGCCGTCGCCGGCCAGATGGGCGACGAGGGTGTGCCGATCGCCGAAGCCGCCCGCTCGGCCTTCCTCGACGGCTGGGGCTCAACGATGTGGGTCGCCACCGCCCTCGCCGTCGTCGCCGGGGTCGCCGGGGTCTGGATGGCCCGTGGCCGCTCGACCGGTACCGCCGACGACCTCGACGTCGTGATCCCCGACTCACCCGCCGGACTCACCGACGACACCGCCGACGTCGGCTGAACCGCCGTCTCCGCTTCCCTCGACCACCTCTCCACCACATCACGCCTGGGGTCTGACCCCAGGCGTGATGTCGCGTGTCGGCGACACCTTGTGCCCGACCCAGACCGTCGCCGAGACTGCGCCGATGGACGACGTGATCGACGTCTGGATGCAACACCCGACGCTGCGCCACTTCCAGCACGAGATGTTCGACTCACTGCGCCGCTGGATGGGGATGGACACACCCACCGAGGAGCTGCCCCTCGAGCTCACGATCGGAGCGATGGACCAGGGCGGGGTCTCCGTCGGTCTGACGGCCGCCTGGTACGGACCCACCGGCGACCTGATCAGCAACGACGACGTCGCCCGCTTCGTCGCCGAACATCCCGACCGCCTGCGCGGTGTCGCCGGTGCCGACATCCGCCGGCCGATGGAGGCGGTCCGCGAACTCCGCGATCGCGTCGACGAAGGGTTCGTCGCGCTCCGCCTCGTTCCGTGGTTGTGGGAGGCGCCGCCGACCGACCGCCGCTACTACCCGCTCTACGCGGCATGCATCGACCTCGGGATCCCGTTCTGCACGCAGGTCGGCCACACCGGTCCGCTGCGGCCGTCCGAGACCGGGCGACCGATCCCCTACGTCGACCAGGTGGCCATCGACTTCCCCGAACTGGTCATCGTGTGCGGACACATCGGCTATCCGTGGACCGCCGAGATGGTCGCCGTCGCCGACAAGCACGAGAACGTCTACATCGACACGTCTGCGTACTCGGCCAACCGGTACCCGGCCGAACTCGTCGAGTACCTCCGCGGCCGGGGTCGGCGGAAGGTCATGTTCGGCACGAACTACCCGATGATGACCCCGGAACGAGCCCTCGCGCGGTTGGGCGAACTCGACCTCGACGACGAGGCGACCGACCTGTTCCTCCGCGGGACCGCCCGACGGGTCTTCGACCTCGCCTGACCGCGACCCGGTCGCGAGCGACACTGTGTGCCTGACCCACACTGTCGCCCCGGCGGGCCGACGCACCTACGGTTCGCGCATGTCCCACGACACCTCGTCCGTCGATTCGTCGCTCGACCCGGTCGCGGTCGACCACGTCCTCACGACGACCCGATCCGTGCGCAAACGGCTCGACCTCACGCGGCCGGTCGACCCCGAGACGATCCTCGACTGCATCGACATCGCCGAACAGGCACCGACCGGCGGCAATCAGTCGAGCCGCCGCTGGATCGTCGTCGACGATCCGGTGCGCAAGCAGGAACTCGCGGATCTGTACCGGGCCGCCGCCGGCGACTTCATCCTCGGGGCGCGGGATCGGACCGCGGGCACCGACCATCCCCAGGCGCGAACGATGGATTCGGCCGCGCATCTCGTGGAACACCTCCACGAGGTCCCCGCGATCGTGATCCCGACGATCATCGGGCGCCACGACGGGAGCGGTCGACCCGGTCTGTTCGACTCGGTGATCCAGTCGGCGTGGAGCTTCTGCCTGGCCGCGCGTGCCCGCGGTCTCGGAACCGCTTGGGTCACGGCGCTGTTCGCCGACGAGAGCGCCGTGAAGCAGACCCTCGGGATCCCCGATCATCTGACCGAGATCGTCATGCTGCCCGTCGCCCACACGATCGGCACCGACTTCCGCCGGGCGCCGCGACGACCGGCACGCGAGATCACGTCGTTCAACCGTTTCGGCCACACGTTCGAGAGCGGCCCCCATCACCCCGTCGGGTTCGCCGACGGGGTCGGCGGGATCGTCGAGGTCGACGTGAAGGCCCCACCGTCACGGCTGTGGCCGCTCGTGACCGACATCTCCTTCGGCGCCGACCATTCCGACGAGTTCCAGGGCGCCGACTGGGTCGACGACGCCGAGCTCGGCCTGGGAGCCAAGTTCGTCGGCCGCAATCGACACGACGCCGTCGGCGAGTGGCAGGCACCGTGCATGGTCGACACGTTCGAGCCCGAGCGCGCCTTCGGATGGCGCGCCGGCGACCCGGAGAATCCTGGCGCCCGCTGGCGATTCGACCTCGAGCCGATCGCTGGCGGCACCAGGCTGCGTCAATCGGTCGTGATCGGCCCCGGTCCGTCCGGCCTCACGCCGGCGATCGACGCGATGCCCGATCGTGAGGCGCGGATTCTCGAGCGACGGATCGAGGAGCACCGGGCCAACATGCGACGCGTCGTCGAAGCGATGCGGATCGCCGCCGAGTCCCCCGACGTCGACGACCGACCGTCCCCGTGATCGAGGGTGCGACGTCGAGCGTGACGTCGGGGCCCGCGAGCCGTCGGGAGACAGATCCAGCAGGGTTCGGGCAGCCGAGTCGCGACCACGGTGAGCCGCAACCGGCCTCGTCGGCGCGGGCCGCCTCGATCGAACCATTCCAGGTCGGCAGGTCGATCCGGTTGCCATGAGAGCTTGCGTCCGCCATACTGGCGTTCGCAAGTACACCACGACGAGAGGATCCGACATGCTGATCGCCCGAGTGAAGGTGACCGCTGACGCGGAGCGCCGTGACGAACTCGTCGGCGCGCTCGCCGCCGAGGCGGAGAAGATGCCCGACGCGTTCGACGGCTGCGAGCTGTTCGTCGTGTCCGTCGCCGCCGACGACCCGAACACCGTGCTCATCGCCGAGGAATGGTCGACGAAGGATCACTTCGACGCGTACGTCGGATCGACCCACTTCGCGTCCGTCATGTCGAAGGTCGCGCCGTGCCTCGCCGGGCCGCCCGACTCCGCGTACTACGAGGGTGAACGCGTCGGCCCGTGACCGGCCCGGAGACCGGACCCGACGGCGGCCACGAGACCGGTCGGGACTCCGACCCGGACGACGACCAGGCCTCCGATCATCGGAACGACGATCTCGATCGGATCCACGTCGCCGCTCGGCTCGACGACGCGATCGCGTATCGGCTCCATCGCACGAACCGGCTGCTCCTCACGCACCTCGGGCGCATGCTGTCCGATCACCACGACGCACTGACCCCGGAGTTGTGGTTCGTGCTCGCTCGCATCGACGTCGACGGGCCGCTCCGGCCGGTCGACCTCACCGAGCCGGCGCTCGTCGACGCTCCGAACGTGAGCCGGCTCGTCGAACGACTCGTGCGGGCTCGGCTCGTCGAGCGGTCCCCCGATCCGGTCGATCGGCGCAGCCACCTCCTGAGCACCACGAGTGACGGCGCGCACCTCGCCGACGAGATCCGAACACGCGTCATCGGCGAGCGCCGGCGCGTGTTCGCCGGATTCGCCGCCTCCGAACTCGACGCGCTGGGCACCGCTCTGGCACGGCTCGACGACAACCTCCGACCGCTGCTGACGGGGGAACGCACCGACCTCGCAGTGCCGTGACCCACCGTCGGTGCCGACGGCCTCGACCCGTTCGTCGCCTCGTTGGACAGCACGTGGACCCATCCACTACCAACGGCGGCGATGACGACGACAGCGCTCTCGACCGACTACCTCATCGTGGGAAGTGGCGCCGTCGGCATGGCGTTCGCCGACACCCTCGTGGCCGAGAGCGACGCCGACGTGGTGGTCGTCGATCGCTACGCCAAGCCCGGCGGTCACTGGAACTTCGCCTACCCGTTCGTGACGCTGCACCAGCCGTCGCAGTTCTACGGCGTCGCATCGCGGGAGCTGAGCAACGGCCACGTCGACCAGGTGGGCCTCAATCGCGGCCTGCACGACCTCGCCAGCGGCGCCGAGGTCAGTGCGTACTTCGACGACATCATGCGGCACACCCTCCTGCCGACCGGTCGCGTCCGGTACTTCCCGCTCTGCTCGTACACGGGCGACGGCGACTTCCAGCACACGCTCTCGGGCGAACGGTTCCACGTCGAGGCGACCACCGTGGTCGACTGCACGCTCCTCAACACCGAGGTGCCGGCGACCCACACCCCGAACTTCGAGATCGCCGACGGTGTTCGTTTCCTCCCACTCAACGAACTGCCCCGGCTGCGCGAGGCGCCGGCCGGGTACGTGGTCGTCGGTGGCGGCAAGACCGGCATCGACGCTGTGCTGTGGCTCCTCGAGCATCGAGTCGATCCAGCGGCGATCACCTGGATCGTTCCCCGCGACGCGTGGATGCTCAACCGCGGGAACATCCAGCCGGGCATGGAATTCTTCGAGACGACCATCGGCACGCAGGCCGATCAGTACCAGTCGATCGCCGAGGCGACGTCGATCGCCGACATGTTCGACCGGCTCGAGGCGTGCGGATACTTCCTCCGTCTCGATCCCGACGTCCGGCCGTCGATGTTCCACGCGGCCACGGTGAGCGAGCTCGAACTCGAGCAGCTGCGGCGCATCGACCACGTGGTCCGACTCGGTCGCGTGCAGCGCATCGAGCTCGATCAGATCGTCATGGACGACGGCATCGTCGCCACGACCTCCGACCATCTCTTCGTCGACTGTTCGGCGCGAGCGATCCCGGCGCTCGAGCCACGGACGATCTTCGAACCCGATGTGATCCGTCCCCAGACGGTGCGCGGCTATCAGCCGGCGTTCTCGGCGTCGTTCGTGGCGCACATCGAGGTCACCCGCGACTCGCTCGACGAGAAGAACCGGCTGTGCCAGGTGGTCCCACTCCCCAACCACGACGTCGACTACATCCGACTGACGTTGGCCGCGATGACCAACCAGTACCACTGGGGCCTCGAACCCGACCTGTCGGACTGGATCGCGTCGAACCGTCTCGACGGTTTCAGCGCCACGATGCGCGACGCCCCGAGGGACGACGAGGCGAAGCAGGAGATCCTGGCCCGGTTGCGCACCAACGTGTTCCCGGCGGCGCAGAAGCTCGCCGAGTTCGCCGCCGAACTCTGACCGGCCGACGAGGCGGCCCACGTCTACATCGCCAATGCGCTGCTGCTCGGTCTGGTCACCGCGCAGATCGCCGGTGACTCCACGAAGCTCGTGCTGTATCGCCGATCGAGCTGATGGCGAAGCCCACGAGGGTCACGAATCGGATCGGAGACCTCCGACGTGAGGCCGGCGACGTCTCGCAGGGCGACCTCGCGACCGCGATCGGCGTGACCCGCCAGACGCTCAACGCCATCGAGCGGGGCAAGTACTCCCCGTCGCTCGAGGTCGCGTTCCGTATCGCCCATTTCTTCGACGTCGGCCTCGACGACGTGTTCGCCTACCGCGACGACGACTGACCCACGCCCCCGCGGCTCACGTCAGCGCATGTCCACCAAACCGCACGATGCGCTGACACGAACCCACGCCCCCTGGCGCTCACGTCAGCGCCCCTCACCCTCACCTGTACTGCAGAGGGCACCATTCCCGATGGCGGCGTTGAAATAAATGTCGATACCGGCGTTGGTGTTGCCTTGGGTGACTTTATTAGCAC
>JBCDAK010000040.1:0-29755 GCA_039185545.1 Actinomycetota bacterium | reverse complement strand
GATCCCTCCCCCTGGCCGGCCTCCTCGTAAACGGTTTCCCCGTGGTGGGAACCACGCCGGCCGGATGGCGTATCCGGCCGGCGCGGGTCGCCGTGGGCGGTGGACAACGACGTCCACCGCCCTCGACGCGTCCGGCCTCATGGTGTCGGTGACGGGCGTGACGGTCAGGACGGCTCGATCGCCGTCGCCAAGATGTCGAGGTACTCGCGTCGCCCGATGTCGACCGCTCCCATGGATCGCAGATGCGGCGTGGTCCACTGCACGTCGAACAGCACGGCCCCCTCCGCTCGCAACGCTTCGACCGTGGCGACGAGCGCCACCTTGGAGGCGTCGGTCCGATGATGGAACATCGACTCGCCGGCGAAGAATCGCTCGATCCGTACTCCGTACAGACCACCGACCAGTTCGCCGTCGTGACGGATCTCGACCGAGTGCGCCCATCCGAGTCGGTGGAGTTCGGTGTACGCCTCGACGAACCGCTCGGTGATCCAGCGGCCCGGTCGGGAGGGATCGGCGCACGCGCGGACGACCCCCTCGAAGTCCTCGTCGAACGTCACGTCGACCTCGCGCATGCTGCGTCGGAGAGAGCGGCTGACGTGGAGACCGTCGAGCGGGATGACGCCGCGCGGGTCGGGCGAGTACCAGCCGATCCGACCGCCGCTCCGACGGTCGGGATCGTCGGGCATCGGGAACAGACCGCTGCGGTACGCCTGCACGAGGGTGCCCGGCTCGAGGTCCGCGCCGACGGCGATCACGTCGTGCCCGACGGGCGCGTCGGTGGGGTCGGGCATCACGAACCGGCTCGGTCGCGGCTCGACCTGGAGTCGGGCGAGCTCCACGTCGGCCACGGAACCCGATCGTGGACTTCAGTGTCAACTCCGGCCCCGAACTTGTGGTGAAAAGCCGTTCGGGAATCAGTACGTGAGAAAGCCCCGGCCGGTCTTGCGTCCCAGGTGGCCGGCGACGACCATGCGCTTGAGCGTGGTGGCCGGCGCGTAGTTTGGGTCGCGGAACTCGTCGTAGAGGGCTTCGAGGATCGACACCGTGGTGTCGAGGCCGACGAGGTCGAGCAGTGCGAACGGCCCCATCGGGAAGTTGCATCCGCCCTTCATGGCGGTGTCGATGGCCTCGATCGAGGCGGTGCCGTGCTCCCACATCTTGACGGCGTTGTTGAGGTACGGGAAGAGCAGGGCGTTGACGATGAAACCCGCCCGGTCGACCACCTCGACCGCGTCCTTCCCGCACGACTCGGCGAAGATCATGGCGGTCTTGATGGTCTCGTCAGCCGCGGTGATCGGGCGGATGACCTCGACCAGCTTCATCATCGGGGCCGGGTTGAAGAAGTGGATGCCGCACACGGCTTCGGGGCGCTGCGTGACCATGGCGATCTCGACGATGGGGAGGGTCGAGGTGTTGGTGGCGAGGACCGCCCCGTCACCGACGACGGCGTCGATGCGCCGGAACAGGTCCTTCTTGACGTCGAGATCCTCGACCACCGACTCGATGACGAGGTCGCATCCTGCGAGGGCGTCGATGTCGTCGGTGGCCGTGATGCGACCGAGGATTGCGTCCCGCTCGTCGGCGTCGAGGCGCTCCTTCGCGACCTGCTTGTCGAGGCCCTTCGCCACCTGCGCGAGGGCCCGTTCGGCGCTCTCGGCCGTGCGTGACCGCAGGACCGCCTGCCGCCCTGAACGCGCCGCCACCTCGACGAGACCTGCTCCCATGATCCCCGATCCGAGGACCCCCACCGTGTCGATGCTCTCTCGCATACCCGAACCGTAGTTACCCACCGGTAACTTCCGCAAGGGTGAACTCGGTCGAGCGCTCGACACGCAGACAGCAACCCGCTGCCGGTCCATCACCGGTGGGGAGATCTCGGGTCAGCCGGCATCTCGTCGGCGGGCGGAGATCGCCGTTCCGATCGCGGCACCGATCGCCACGCCGATCGCGGCTCCACTCGGCGTCGAGTCGGTCGACGCGCCGACCGCCGAGCCGATCACGACGCCCGTGATCACGCCGATGACGATCCACCACGCCGACCGCTCGGATGCGCTGTCCACGGCCACGTCTCAGCCGACGATCCGTGTGACGGCGTCGCGGGCCGACTGGGCGGCATCGTCGACGCCACCCCAGTCGTCATGGCTCGTGTACGCGTCACCGGCGAAGAACACTCGATCGCCGAGCGACGTCGCGAGCGCTCGTGGGATCGCCGAGTCCTCGTAGTCGTTCAGATAGGCCTGACCGATGAACGGCTCCGCCGACCAGTCTTGTGCGACGTGGCGGACGTAGGTGCGCGACGCCGCGCCGTCGAACACCTCGTCGAGTTCGGCGAGGACGTGGTCGCGGAGCGCATCCCCCGACAGCGCTTGGTACGGCTCGGCCGCGGTGCCCACGGCGAACAAGCCCAGGACGTGGGTGTCGGTGTCGTGGTGCGCTGCGGCGTCGTAGTACGTCCGCTGGCCTGTGCGAGTGTCGCTGTCCGCGAACCCGAGGAACGTGGGGTAGAAGCGCTCGGTGAACTCGACGAACATCTTGATGCCGCCCCAGACGACGGCGCGGTCGATCGCACTCTGTGTGTCGTCCGGGAGTGGTGGAGTGAATCGGATGTCCCCCCGCTGGAGGACCGCGAGGGGCGCCGTGACGATCGTGTGCCGGGCCCGATGGACGTGGCCGTTCGCGTCGGTCAGGTGGACCACCGGATCGGTCCAGTCGATCTCGACGATCTCGGTGTCGAAGGTCATCCGGTCCGCGATCCCCTCGACGATGTGGTCGTCGAAGAAGTCGAGCCACGAACCGTCGACGAAGTTCAGGTAGTCGAACTCGCCCAACGGTTCGATGACGAGTCCGACGTCGTCGTCGTGGTACCCGCTGGACGCGGTCGGGTCGTACCGCTCGACGCGCGCGGTGATCGGCGCCGCCGGGTCGCCGACGATGTCGGCCAGCTCGCTCTCGGGCGCGATCAGCCACTCGCCGCCCAGCGAGACGGGGAAGTCGGCGAAGTCGGATGCGGTCCTGATGCGACCACCGTGTGTCGAGGACGCTTCGAGGATCCGCACGCGGCGTCCGTGTCGGACGAGGAGGTGGGCGGCGGTCATCCCGGCGGCACCGGCGCCGACGACGATCACGTCGTCGACGTCCGGCGCATCGGTCTCCGAGCCGGCCGATCCGTCGCGCTCGGCCTGCGTGGAGGTGGAGGGAGGAGGCGTCTCGGGTGCGGAGCCCGACATCGAAACCGGTGTCGACTCCGACTCCGACCCATTGCGGCCGCTGCACGCCGCCGCGATCGCGGATCCGCCGGCGAGGCCGAGGAACCACCGCCGCGAACGGGTCCGATGAGGATCGGCGGTGCCGAGGAGCTGATTGATGATCATAGTGAAAAACAATGTATCGAGCGGCCGAGGCGATCGACCGCCGGGCGAGTGCGAACGCCGTCACATCGCTCGGTTGGCGGGCGCCGCGCGGCCCACCGGCAAGACACTCGACGACCCGGCCTACTGTTCGTCGAGGTGACCGGCGATCGGGGAGTGCGATGACCCGCGGGACGCGGGGTCCCGGGCGTCCCTCGGTCCAGGCGCAACGCAGCGAACAGATCATCGACTCGTTCATCGCGCTGGTCGCCGAACGGGGTCTGCATGCGGTCACGCTGAACGACGTGGCCGAGCGCGCCGGCGTGCTGCGACCCGCGATCCGCCACCACGTCGGCAACCGAGACGACCTCGTCACCGCGTCGTTCCAGACCCTCGCCCGACGGTATGACGAGCGTGCGGAACGCGAGCTCGGTAGCTCACCGTCGATCGATGACGTCGTCGGCTATCTCTTCGGGCTGGCGTACACGTCCGGGAGCGACGTCGACGACCAGGCGTTCAACGCCCTCCTCGGCGAGGCGCGACGCAACGACGATCTCGCCACGGGGATTCGAACGACCTACGCCGCCACCATCGACACGATCGCCGACGCCGTCCGCCGCGAACGCCCCCGACTCGCGCCGGCCGAGGCACGTGCCCTCGGCTATCAGGTGCTGTGTCTCGGCGAGTTCAACGTCGACATGCAACGACTCGGTTTTGCGGTCGACTGGAGTCGTGCGACCGCTGACACCGCCCGACAGATCCTCCGCACGGGTCGAGCGGGGCACGTCCACGACTCCTGACGGGGCTTCGACGACCTGTGAGCCGGCCGGCTCGCGCGCCGGCGCTCGTGGCGCTCAGTGGAGCGACTGGAGGAGGTCGCCCACCTCGTGGTGGGCCTCGAGTGGATGCCGGAGCGCCTGGTCGCGTCGGATCGAGTACCGGTTGCGGCGCCCGACGCGTTCGACCTCGACGTAGCCGGCCTCTTCGAGTTCCTGGAGGATCCGGACGACGGCGCCCGGTGTGATCCCGACCACGTGGGCGATGTCGCGCTGACGGAGCTCGGGGTCGTGATCGAGTGCGATCAGGACGTGGGCGTGGTTGGAGAGGAAGGTCCAGGACGGAAGAGGGACCTCCGGGTCGACGAGGCGACGTGCCAACGGGCCCGAATCGTCGCGGGACGGATCGTGGCCGTCATCGGACATGGCACCTGCATATCACACACGATCGATGATGCATGTTCCGACCTCGGCATGCAATCGTCGCCTGCGAGATGTAGCCGATTCGATGTAGCTACTGGATGGCACAGAAGCCTCGGCGGCCGCCGTAGGCTCGCCCATCGATGGTCTGGATCCTCCTGCTCCTCCATGTTGGTGGAGTCCTGGGCCTCATCGCACGATCCGGCTCCGCATCTCGTGCGGGCTGGTCCTCGCTGATCCTCGCCATCACCCCGCCGGCCGCCACCACGATCTGGGCGGTCTCCCGGCTGGCCGGCGACGGCGACGTCGACCGGATGTCGTTCGACTGGGTGTCCGGCCTCGATCTCGAGATCGCCGTGGTCGTCGATCCGCTCTCGCTGTTGCTCGCCACGATCGTCTCCGGGATCGGGGTGATGGTCGGCATCTACGCCGCCGGCTACTTCGGTCCGAACGCGGCCGGTCTCGACCGCTTCGCGGCCACGATGCTCGCCTTCTCAGGCTCGATGCTCGGACTCGTCCTCGCCGACTCGATCTGGACGCTGTTCGTCTTCTGGGAGCTCACGTCGATCACGAGCTACCTCCTCGTCGGGACCAAGAACGAGAAGGGCCCGGTCCGCGATGCGGCTCGACGTGCCCTCATGATCACCGGGGCCGGCGGCCTCGCGCTGCTCGCCGGGGTCGTGCTGTTCGTCGACGGTGCCGGCTCCGCCGCGCTGCGCGACCTACCGATGCTCGATGGTGCCTCGGCCGAGCTCGCCGCGGTGCTGGTGCTGGTCGCCGCCGCCACGAAGTCGGCGCAGGTCCCCTTTCACGTGTGGTTGCCGGGAGCCATGGCGGCTCCCACCCCGGTCAGCGCCTACCTCCACTCGGCCACCATGGTGAAGGCCGGCGTCGTGGTCGTCGCCGTGCTCGCACCCGCCTTCTCCGAGACGGCGGCGTGGACACCGGTCGGCGTCTCGTTCGGCCTGTTGTCGATGGTGTGGGGTGCGGTCGGAGCGCTCCGTCAGGTCGACGGGAAGCTCATCCTCGCCTGGGGCACCGTCTCGCAGCTCGGGCTGATGATCGCGTTGCTCTCGCTGGGTGACGGCAAGGCCACCTTCGCCGCCATCGCGATCGTCGGCGCTCACGCCATCTTCAAGGCCGCCCTGTTCATGGTGATCGGCGAGGTCGACGTCCGTTGCGGGACCCGCCGGATCGACCAGCTCGGTGGCCTGTGGCGCACGATGCCCACGGCGACCGCGGTCGCGCTGGTGTCCGGCCTGTCGATGGCCGGGGCCGGTCCCGTCGTCGGGTTCGCCGCCAAGGAGGGTGCGGTCGAGGCGGCCCTCGGTCTCGACGGCTGGGAGTACGGCGTGATGCTGGCCGGCGTGATCGGCGGCTCGGTGCTGACCGTTGCGTACACCACCCGGTTCGTCATCGGTGTGTTCGGACCGGCTCGCCGCTCCGAGTCCGGCGACGGATCGATCGAGGCGGTCCCCGAGCCGACCCCCGACCCCGCTCGTCCGGCGATCCAGATCTCCGCCGTCCTCGGCGTGCTGAGCATCGTGGCGTTCATCGCTCTGAGCACCTTCGTCACCGTGACGCGCGATGCCGCGGTCGTGCTCGATGCATCGGCGGCGTCGTCGACGCTCAAGCAGTGGCCTGGCTTCTCGAACACCGCGTTCCAGATCTCGATCGGCATCGTGGCCGGCGGGGTCGTCGTCGGTCTCGCGGTGCTGCGGTGGCCACTCGGACGTGAACCGCGTCCGCTCGGTGCGGGCTTCGCCGACGAGGGGATCGCCGGAGTGCTCCGCGTCGCCAAGCTGGTCGCTGCACGAGTCCAGCACGGCTCGCTGCCGCTCTACCTCGCCACGGCCGCGTTCGTCGCCGCGCTGGCCGCCATCCCCTTCTTCACCGGACAGATCGACGACGTCGAATGGTGGGACCACGGGGCCCAGCCGATCCTCGCCCTGCTCACCGTGGTCGGCGCCGCCGGAACGGTGTTCGTGTCCCGCCGGATCGGCGCTGCGCTCGCCCTGGGCGCCGTCGGCTTCGGTATCGCCGGACTGTTCGTGTTGCAGGGAGCGCCCGACCTCGCCCTGACGCAGCTCCTCGTCGAGACGGTCATCGTCGTCGGATTCGTCGTCGGTCTGAAGCACCTCGACCGAGACTTCCCGGCGGTCGGACTCGTGTGGCGCTCGACCCGCATCGTGGTCTCGTTGGCGATCGGCGCCGCCGTCACGGTCGGTCTCCTCGTCGCAGGCAGCGACCCCGAGGGTCAACCACCGCTGTCGGACTTCGCTCGCGAGTCGGTCCTCGACGGGGGCGGCGACAACATCGTCAACGTCATCCTGACCGACATGCGGGCACTCGACACGCTCGGCGAGATCGTGGTGCTCGTGGTCGTCGCCATCGGCGTGGCCTCGCTCGCCCGGGCGGGGCGACACGACGAAGACGACCCGGCTCCGGAGGAGTCCCCACAGCGTGAGGAGGTCGACGCGTGATCGGCGAACGCTCCGTCGTCGTCCACGCGGGGGTTCAACTCGTCAGTCCGCTGGCGCTGGTCGTCGCGGTCTGGTTGTTCTTCGCGGGTCACAACCAGCCGGGCGGCGGCTTCGCTGCGGGACTCGTCACCTCGGCCGTCATCGCGCTGCGCGCCGTCACGGGGTTGAGCTGGCCCCGACGCTCCGAGCTGTTCCTCGGCTGGGGCATCGTCGCAGCGGGAGTGGTCGCCGTGCTCCCGCTCGCATTCGGTGAACCTCTCCTCGACCAGATCGTGGTCGAAGTCGACGTTCCGGTCCTCGGGAAGGTCAAGTCGGGCTCCGCGCTCATCTTCGACGCCGGAGTCGTCGCGGTCGTGGTCGGACTCGCGATCGCGGTCCTCGACGGGCTCGGCGTCGGCGCACTCGGCGGTGCCGACGCGTCCGAAGCCGTCGGCGCCGAGGCGTCCGAGGAGGGTGTGCGGTGAACGTCACGCTCGCCCTGCTCGTCGGTGCGCTGACCGCGATCGGCGTGTACCTCGCGACCTCGCGCGCCCTGACGCGCATCGTGCTCGGCTTCTCACTGCTCGGACACGCCGCGGTGATCGCGTTGCTCGTCGCCGGCGGGCGAGCGGGCGAAGCTCCCGTCGTCGGAGACGCTGAGCCCGAGGAGCTGTCGAATCCGCTCCCACAGGCGCTCTCGCTCACCGCCATCGTCATCGCGTTCGGCCTGAGCCTCTTCCTCCTCGCCCTCGCGCGGCGGAGCCGTCAGCTCACCGACGACGACCTCGTCGAGGACGACCTCGAGGACACGCGGATCGCCGCTGCGGCCGCCGAGCACGACGCACCGTTCGACGCGGCCACGTTCGACGAGGGCATCAGCGGGTCCGACGCGGAGGACTCCGCCGACGCCAGCCCGGGATCGGGGGCGTCGTGAACGACTTCGAACTCGGCGGCACGCTCATCTCGCTCATCGTGGCGCTGCCCCTCGTCTCGTCGGCGCTCGCTCTCGTGCTGCGTCGTCACCGCGTCTGGCGCGACCTCATCACGCTCTCGACCCTCGTCGTCGTCACCGCCGCGTCGGTCTGGCTGGCCATCGAGGTCGAGAGCGGCGGCACGATCGTGCTGCTCGTCGGCGACTGGACCCCCGAACTCGGCATCGCTCTCGTGGCCGATCTGTTCGCCGTGTTGGTGCTGCCGGTGGCCCTCGCCACGATCGCGCTGGTCGAGATCTTCGCGATCGGCCAGCGTGCCAGTTCGACGGGCGCCGACCCCACGGTCGCCGATCCGACGCTCCTCGTGCTCACGTCGGGCGTTGCGCTGTCGGTCCTCACCGGCGACCTCTTCACGCTGTTCGTCGCCTTCGAGTTGATGCTCGTCGCCAGCTACGTCCTGCTCACGCACCAGGGACGTCATGATCAGGTCCGGTCGGGAATGACCTACGTGGTCATCAACCTCTTCGCGTCGACGCTGTTCCTCTTCGGGATCGCCTTCGTCTACGCGGCCACCGGCACGGTCAACATGGCGCTCCTCGTCGATCGCATCGCCGAACTCGACGACTCGGTGCGGCTCGGCATCGGCGTCTGGTTCCTCGTGGTGTTCGGCACGAAGGCCGCGATGTTCCCGCTGTTCTCGTGGTTGCCCGACAGCTACCCCACGGCGCCCACCACCATCACGGCCGTGTTCGCCGGGCTTCTCACGAAGATCGGCGTCTACGTGATGATCCGCTTCCACGTCCTCACGGGCATGGACGACCTCGGTGGCCTGATCCTCATCATCGCCGGGCTCACCATGATCGTCGGCGTCGCCGGGGCGCTGGCGCAGGACGACATGAAGCGCATCCTGTCGTTCCACATCGTGAGCCAGATCGGCTACATGATGATGGGCCTCGGACTGTTCACCGTGGCCGGTGTGGCGGGCGCCGTCCTCTTCCTGGTGCACCAGATCCCGGTCAAGACCGTGCTCTTCCTCACCGCCGGCCTCGTCGAGCACGAGCGCGGCACAGCTGCGCTGGGCCGTCTCGGCGGCCTCGTGTCGAAGCGACCGTTCATCGCCGCGATGTTCGGCCTCGCCGCCCTCTCGCTCGCCGGCCTCCCGCCGTTCTCCGGGTTCGTCGCCAAACTCGCGCTCGTCGACGCGGGGATCGACGTGTCGTCGACCGTCATCGTGGTGGTCGCCCTGGTCGGTAGCGCACTCACGCTGCTCTCGATGGTGAAGATCTGGGCGGGAGCGTTCTGGGGCACCGATCCCGAGCCCGCCGATCCCGACGCAGGCGAACCGGCCCTGCGACCGGCCACGCGGCGCGAACGGGTCGGGCGGACGACCATGACCGCGTCGACCGGGGCGATGGTGGCGCTCACGATCGCCATCGCCGTGTTCGCCGGACCGCTGTTCGACGACTCGACCCGTGCGGCCGACGACCTGCTCGAGGGTGACCCGTACGTCGACGCGGTCCTCGGCCGGTACGAGCTGTGTTGCGCCGGCGACGAGGAGGCCGGACAGCCGTGAAGAACGTCCGTCGCGGCGTCCTCTACGTCCTCCTGATCGCGCTGTGGTGCGGTCTGTGGGGCGAGGTGACCGTCGCCAACATCCTGTCGGGCGCCGTGGTCGCCGTGGTCACCGCGATGGCCGGTTCGGTGTCTGCCGGGTCCGTCCGGTTCCGTCCGCTCGCGACGTTCGCGTGGCTGGTCGGGATCGATCTCGTCGTGTCGACCGCAGCGGTGGTCCGCGAGGTGCTGACCCCCACCGACTACACCGACGAGGCCATCGTCGCCGTCCACCTCCCCGACGACGCTCGCCACCACCTGCTCCTGCTGTTCGGCTCGATCACGCTCACGCCCGGCACCGCCGTCGTGGCCGCCGACGTGTCCGAACAACACGTCGTCGTGTACCTCCACGTGCTGCACGCCGACCGGCGCGACGCCACCGTGGAGCACGTCGTTCGGATCGCACAGTTGGCGTGCGAGGCGTTCCCGCACGGCCCCAGTGCCCCCGCCGTGGCGGCGTCCGAGTCGGAGGTCACCTCGTGATCCAACTCGCCTTCATCATGCTCGTGGTCGCGGCGCTCGGCTCGCTGTACCGGATCGCGGCCGGACCCACGCTCGCCGACCGCATCATCGCGCTCGACCTCGCCCTGATCTCGCTGATGGGCGGGATCGCCATCGATGCGGCGAACCGTGGGACCGCCCGCTACATGATCCTGATCGTCGTCATCGCCATCATCGGGTTCACCGCGACGGTGGCGGCCTCGAGATTCATGGAGGTCGAGGGCCGCGAACGGCAGCACCACGCCCACCAGGACCCCCCGACCGCTGCGCCGGGAGGATCGTCGTGAACCCGGTCTCGCAGGTCATCGTGGTGATCGGTGTCGGCATCATCCTGCTGGCCGCGATCGGCCTCATGAAGCTGAAGACCCCGTACGCCAGGATCCACGCCGCCGGCAAGGCCAGTCCCGTGGCGTTCCTCGTGATCGCCATCGGCGTGATCCCCGAGGTCGGGTGGCGAGGAGGCGCCGAGATGGTGCTCGCGTGCGTCGCGTTGGTGATCACACTCCCGATCGGTGTGCATCTGCTCTTCCGAGCCGTGCACGTGGCGCGCCCCGAACACGATCCTCAGCTCGACGAGCTGCGCGCGGCGAGCCGACGGTCCGAATCCGCATCGGACACCTGACGGGTGACCGATGACCGGCCTTCGGTTGGCCGTTCGTTCACCGACACGTCGCCTCGGGTCCGTACGGTTTGCGGGGTGAGCGTCACGACCCCCACGACGTCCGAGTCCGTCGCACCGCCGCCCGCCGCCGACGCTCTCGTCGGCCATCGCGACCGGTTGGTCCCGCTCGATTCCGCGCACAACGTGCGCGATCTCGGTGGCTACGTCGTCGCGGACGGCTCCGAGATCGCCTGGGGTCGGCTCTTCCGCTCCGACCTGCTCGTGTTCGTCACCGACGACGACATCGGCGTGCTCGACGCGCTCGGCATCCGGACCGTGATCGACCTGCGCTCCGATCAGGAGTTCGCCGATCACGGGCGGTTCCCGTTCGAGAAGCTGCCGGTCGCGTTCCACCACCTGTCGATCATCGACACGACGTGGATGCGCGACGAGGTTCCCGACTTCGACGACGACGAGCAGGGCGGGATCGACTTCCTCACCTGGGCGTATCGAGCGATGATCGACCAGGGCCCCGACCGATTCGCTCACGCGATGCATGTGCTCTCGGTGCCCGGCGCCATGCCGGCGGTGTTCCACTGCGCCGCCGGAAAGGACCGGACCGGTCTGCTCGCCGCGCTGATTCTCGGCGGTCTCGGCGTCGACGACGACACGATCGCGGCCGACTTCTCCGCGTCGGCCGGAGCGATGGAACGCAAGCGCGAGTGGGCGCTCCGAGAGATGCCCGACTGGGTCGAGCGCATGTCGACGATGCCCGGCTACATGATGTCCGCCCACCCCGACGCCATCCGCACGATCCTCGACGACCTTCGGGCGCGTCACGGTTCGATCGTCGGATATCTCTCGTCGATCGGTGTCGGCTCGGCCACGCTCGCCGATCTCCGCTCCGCGTTGATCACGCCGGGGGTCTGACCCCGGGGGTGACCGTCAGGCGGTCGCGATGCGGACCGACACGAGACGCACTTCCTCGGACGGGGTTCCGCTGGTGTCGAGCGATCCGCGGGCGTTCATCTCGGCCACCACGTCGAGGTCGGCGTCGCCGACCGAGCCGAAGAGGCTGTAGGCGGGCGGCAACGCCACGCCCTGGTCGCCGGTGATGATGAAGAACTGGCTGCCCTGGGTGTCGGCGCCGCTGTTGGCCATGGCGAACGAGCCCACCTCGTACTGCCCGGCCTCGGGGAGCTCGTCGAGCGTCGAGTAGCCCGGTCCGCCCGTACCGGTGGCGGTGGGATCACCGCACTGCACCACGAACTCCTGGATGATGCGGTGGCACACGGTGTCGTCGAAGAACCGGTTGCGGGCGAGGAACACGAAGCTGTTGACGGTGCCCGGTGCCAGCTCGGGGTCGAGATCGACCTCGATGCTGCCGACGTTCGTCTCGATGAGGGCGGTGTACTCGATGGCGTCGTCGAGGCACATCGGCGGCGCCTCGGAGAACTGCTGGGTCGCCTCTGCGGTGCCCTCGATCGGCGGACAGCCGTCGGGGACCACCTCGTCGGGGTTGAGCGGCACGTCAACCGCGGGCGCCGCGGCGGCGGACTCCCCGCTCTCGCCGCCGTCTCCACCGTCGTCTTCGTCATCGCCGATGAACGCGTTGGCGATCACGCCGATCAGGAACACGGCGGCGACGGCGCCGACCACGATGAGTGCGATGCGGGCGTACCGGGTTCGCCCGGCGCTCTGCTCGGCCTCGACGAGGGCTCGCTGTCGGTTGGCCTTCTGACGCTCACGCTTGGCGGTTCCCACAGGCCGGGCAGGCTATCGGTCGACCCGGGGAGGTGATCCGCGGCGCGGTCGTCCGGCCGGTGTCGACGAGCGCGGTCACCGGTGCCCGGTAGCGTGATTCCGTGGCACGGGTTCGTCTCTTCGCGTCGGCGCGCGACGCCGCCGGAACGGGATCCGACCGGATCGACGGGGCCACCGTGGCCGAGGTCCTCAGCGCCGCCGAGGAGCGATACGGCGACCGATTCCGCGCCGTCCTGGGTACCTGCCGCGTGTGGGTCAACGGTGACGACGCCGAGCCCGATACGGTCGTGGGGCCCGACGACGAACTGGCGGTCCTTCCGCCGGTTTCGGGAGGAACCTGAATGAGCACCGATCTGCCCCCCACCGCCGCCGACGATCCGGAAACCGAGCCGGGTCAGCTCAGCCTCGACGAGTTGCGGGGACTGCGCAACCGTTTGCAGCGCGAGGACGACGCGGTCTCGTACGTGCGTCGGGTGGCACAGGCACGTCTCGACCTCGTCCAGACCGAACTCGCGCGTCGCGCCGACGGCAACGAACTCGGAGCGGTCACCGCCGTGCTGTCGCAGCACCTCACCGGCGGGCCGGCGCGGCCACCCCGCCCGCCGCTGCAGGACGAGGACCTGAACGACAACGACCTGGCCGTCGAACTCGATCGGATCTGCGCCGAACTGCACTTCGGTCGGCTCGACGAGCTGAACGAGGGCGAGCTGACGGCACTGTCCGACGCCATCGGCGAGTTCGAGCAGCAGGTGTCCGCCGATCGTCGGCTCCGCTTCGATCGGATCGATGCACTCAGCGCCGAACTGGTGCGGCGGTATCGAGACGGCGAGGCCACGGTCGACTCGTTGCTCGGCGACTGAGTCGCCGCGGCCGATCCCCGGTGTCCGTTCCGCCGCACCGTCGCCCGGTCCGACGGGTCGGTGTCATCTCCCTCCACACGTCGCCGCTCCTCCAGCCCGGGTCCGGCGACAGCGGGGGGATGAACGTGTACGTGCGTGAACTCGCGTCGGCGCTCGCTCAGTCGGGAACCGAGTGCGTCACGTTCACCCGTGCCGACCGAGAGGGCCTCCCGCCGGAGGTCCTGGTCGAGCCGGGGTATCGGGTCGTGCACGTCGAGGCGGGTCCCCACCACCTCCCGAAGGAGGCGCTCGTCGACACCGCCGACGACGTTCGCCACGGGGTGCTCGACTGGGTCGATCGCAACGGCCCCCTCGAGGTGATCCACGGGAACTACTGGCTGAGCGGACTCGTCGGGCACCGCCTCAAGCACGACCTCGACGTTCCCTTCGTGTCGACCTTCCACACGCTGGCCCGGGTCAAGGCCGAGGGCGGGGACCCCGAACCCGAGTGGCGCGACCGAGCCGAAGCCGAGATCATCAGCTGTTCCGACGCGATCTGCGTGAGCTGCGTCGACGAGCAGGACCAGTTCCGGCGGCTCTACGGTGAGCCGCGCGGACGGCTCGAGATCGTGTCCCCCGGGGTCGAGCACGCGTTCTTCGCGCCGGGGGCACAGGCCGGAGCTCGACATGCCATCGGGGTCGAACCCGATCGGCCGATCGTGCTCTTCGTGGGCCGGATCCAGCCGCTCAAGGGGCCCGACGTCGCCATCCGGACCCTCGCGGGGCTCGATCGGCTCGGTCTCGGCGACGCCCGGCTCCTCATCGTGGGTGGTGCGAGCGGCCTCGACGGCGACGCCGAGACGCAACGGGCACACGACCTCGTCGCCGAGCTCGGTCTGGTCGACCGGGTCCAGTTCGTTCCCCCGCAGCCGCACCACATCCTGTCGTCGTACTACCGGGCGGCTGACGTGGTGCTCGTTCCCAGCCGGAGTGAGAGTTTCGGCCTGGTCGCGCTCGAGGCGGCCGCGTGCGGGATCCCGGTCGTGGCGAGCGCCGTGGGCGGTCTCCTCACCCTGGTCGACCACGGTCGCACCGGGTGGCTCGTCGAGGGCCGCGACCCCGCCGACTACGCCCGAGCCGTCGCGTCGATCCTGCACGACGACGCACTCGCCACCTCGATGAGTCGGCTGGCCGTCGAGGCGGCGTCGAGGTACACGTGGCGAGCTGCGGCAGCCAAGCTCCGGTCGCTCTACTCCGACCTCGTGGTCGAGGAACTGCTCGCCTGCGCGTGACCCCGGCGACGCGACGTCACCCAGGGTTGGCGTGTGTCCCGGTCACGGCGTAGACCCTCGGGCATGGACGTCCCGCTCGACAGCGCCGCACTCGCCGTGCTCGAACGCCGCCTCGACGAGTGGATCGCCGAGCTCGCCGCCGAGCACGACCACATCGCTGCGGTCGACCGCGGGGAGGGCGATGTCCTGCGGTGGTACGTGCGCATGACCGGCGACGAGAAGGACTTCACCACGGTCTGGTTCACGCTCGGCCAGCGGACACTGCGCCACGAGACGTACGTGATGCCGGCCCCCGAGGAGAACGACCGCGAGTTGTACCTCTCCCTCCTGCGCCGCAACGAGCGACTGGTGGGTGCGCACTTCTCGATCGGCGACGAGGACGCCGTGTTCCTGCGCGGCGAGGTCCCGAACGACACGATCGATCGGGGCACGGTCGATCGGATCCTCGGCACGGTGTACTCCACGGTCGAGCAGTCGTTCGGGGCGTTGATCCGGATCGGCTTCGCCTCGCGATTCGTCTGACCGGCCCGGCGGAGGACGGGGCGACGTCAGCGCATCCGGCCGAACGGGCGGGATGAGCTGACGTGAGTCGTCGGGCCGACGGGAATCTTCGCGATCTGCTTCCGCTCGTCGAGGTTCGCGACGCACGGAGGGGGTGACCGGGCGGGCGCGCTCGAGGGAGTCGGCACACACCTCTGCGCTCGCCCGGTCACCGATCGTTTACGGTCCCGATCGTGAGCGACTCACCGTACGAACTCGTCGTCGTCGGTGGCGGCAACATGGGGGCCGCCCTGCTCGGCGGGATCGTCGACTCCGGGACGGTGAGCGGCTCGATCGCCGTGGTCGAGCTGATCGACCAGCGACGCAGCGAACTGGCGGCGCGATTCCCGACGGTCGACGTGGTCGACACCATCCCGTCCTGCGCCGCCGCGATCATCGCCGTGAAGCCCGCCGGCGTCGCCGACGCCGTGCGCGGCGCGGTCGTCGCCGGAGCGGAGCGCGTGTTGTCGATCGCGGCGGGTGTGACGACCGAGCGTCTCGACGCCGCCGCGGCCGACGGAGCCTCGTCTGGAGACCGGAGGGTCGCCGTCGTGCGGGCGATGCCCAACACGCCGGCGCTCGTGCGCCGCGGGGCCGCGGCGATCTGCCCGGGTGCCCACGCCTCCGACGATGACCTCGAGTGGGCGGCGCGACTCCTGCGCGCGGTCGGCACGGTCGACGTGTTGCGCGAGGACCAGCTCGACGCGTTCACCGGCGTCATCGGCTCCGGTCCCGCGTACGTGTTCCTGCTCGCCGAGTCGCTGACCGATGCGGCGATCGACGAGGGCATCGCGCGCGACGTCGCCGAGCGCGCCGTGCGCCAGCTCTTCGTCGGTGCGTCGGCTCTCCTCGACCGAGACGACGCCGATCCGGCCACGTTGCGCGAGCAGGTCACGTCACCGGGCGGAACGACCGCGGCCGGGCTCGCTCGTTTCGACGCACACGACCTCCGCGGCACGGTCCGCGACGCCGTCAGCTCTGCGACCGAGCGGAGCCGTGAGCTCGGGTAGGCGCGCCCGACACACGAAGTTCGAATCCCGTCTTTTTCGGCGTGCCCCTTTTCACACGGTCACCAGCCCCCTAAGCTGAAAGACGTGGAGACGCATCCACCGGAAACGGTGGAACGCGCCGACGTCGGGCCGGTGCCATCGGGGGGTTGGCACCGGCCCCGTCGCGTCCGGGCTCGAACCCAGCGGTAGCGTCGCCGCGGTCATGGGCCGCCGGTACGACCACATCTCGTTCCTCTCCGACTACGGGCTCCAAGACGAGTTCGTCGGTGTCGTCCACGCGGTCATCGCCGATCTCGCACCGCACGTGCGGGTCATCGATCTCACCCACGGTGTCGCTCCGTTCGACGTCCGGGCCGGGTCGCTCGCGCTGGCGCGGAGCATCGGGTACGTGCCGTCCGGGGTCATCGTCGCCGTGGTCGATCCCGGCGTCGGCTCCGATCGACGCGGCGTCGCCATCGAGGTGCTCGCCGGCGACGGCGTTCTCGTGGGCCCCGACAACGGACTCCTCGCACCCGCGGTCGCACTCGCCGGTGGCGCCGGACGCGTGGTCGAGCTCACCAGCGCCGACCACCGGCTCCCGTCGCCAGGCGCCACGTTCGACGGTCGCGACGTGTTCGCACCTGCCGCCGCCCACCTGTGCAACGGTGTCGACCTCGCGGAACTCGGTGACCTGATCGACCCCGATCTGCTGACACCCGGCGTCGTCGCCCTTCCCCAGGCCGACGACGAACACGTCATCGCCCAGGTGCTCTGGTGCGACCGGTTCGGCAACGCCCAGCTCAACGTCGGCCCTGACGATCTCCCGGCCTCGTTCGGCGACCGGCTCTCGGTCAGGATCAGCGCACCGACCGACCCCACGGGCGGGACCACCCGAGTGGTCGAGCGAGCGACGTCGTTCTCCGACGTCGTCGGCGGGTCGGTCGGGCTCCTCGTCGACTCGTCCGGACTGCTGGCCATCGTGATGAACCAGCGGTCCGCCCGCGACGAACTCGATCTCGACGTCGGTGACCAGGTCTCGATCACCGCGTTGTCCGGCGAGGCGTCGGACGGCCGTGATGCGGCCGCCGTCGCTCAGCCCGTCGACCTGTCCCGGCGACCGTCGTCGGGCCGCCGGTAGGTTGAGCGAGTGCGCCCCGCGACCACTCTCACGCTCGGACTCCTGCTCGCCGTGATCCTCGTCGCAGGGATCGTGTCGCTCGCCCGGCTCTAGGTGCGACGAAATTCACCCGAAACCGGCCCGCAGGGCTTTGTGAACGCGTGCACATGCGTGGTGAACTGATGAGGTGATGTCCACTGCGATGTCCCCTGTGTCGACCCCCCTCGCCCGGCTCGGCGCGACCGGCTCGAAGGAGCGGTCATGACGAGTCGGAGCGGCCGTCGTCGCATTCCCGAAGCCACCGTCGAACGCCTCCCGGTGTACCTGCGACTCCTCGACGAGCAGTTCGACGTCGGCGTGACCCGGATCTCGTCCGAGGAGATCGCCGAACTCGCCGCCGTGAATGCCGCGAAGGTGCGCAAGGACCTCTCGTACCTCGGCAGCTACGGCACACGCGGTGTCGGCTACGAGGTCGAGTTCCTGCTCTGCCAGATCAAGCGTGAGCTCGGCCTGATGCAGGAGTGGCCCGTCGTCATCGTCGGTGCGGGCAACCTGGGTCAGGCGCTCGCCGGATACGGCGGCTTCATGCAGCGCGGCTTCCTCGTCGGCGGCATCGTCGACGTCGACAGCGAGAAGGTCGGCACCGACGTCGGTGGCGTCACCGTCAGCCACGTCGACGAGCTCGCCGGTCTCGTCGCCGCCAACGACATCTCGATCGGTGTGGTCGCGACGCCGGGTTCGGCGGCCCAGGCGGCCGCCGATGCGCTCGTCGCCGCCGGTGTGTCGAGCATCCTCAACTTCGCGCCACACGGCATCACCGCCCCGCACGGCATCACCGTGCGTGAGGTCGACCTGTCGGTCGAGCTGCAGATCCTGTCGTACCACGAGCAGCGACGAGCCAACGCACGGCGCGCGGCGACGTTGCGAGCGGTGCCGGGGGCTGGTCGCGGCGGCCAGGTCTCGTAGGCTGGACGCTGCCATGTCCCTCCTCGTCGTCGGCGTCAACCAGCGCAGCGGTCCGCTGGACCTCCTCGAGCGTCTCAGCGTTCCCGCCGACGAGTTGGCCAAGGCAGCGGGGTCGGTGGCGCGTCGTGATCACGTGCGCGAAGCCGTGGTGCTGTCCACGTGCAACCGCACCGAGATCTACGCCGTGGCCGAGCGATTCCACGGCGCCTACGACGACATCTGCGACTTCCTGTGTGAGCTCGGCGACATCGAACTCCACGACCTCAGCCCGTCCCTCTTCAGTCAGCACGATGCCGGTGCGGTCACCCATCTGTTCGAGGTGGCGAGCGGTCTCGACTCGGCCGTGCTCGGCGAGAGCGAGATCCTGGGCCAGGTCCGATCGGCGTGGGCCACCGCCCGCGACGAGTCAGCGTCCCGATCCTCGCTCGATCTGCTGTTCCGGACCGCGCTGCGCACGGGCAAGCGAGCTCGCTCCGAGACCTCGATCGGCCGCGGCACGGCGTCGGTCAGTCATGCCGCCGTCGAGATGCTCACCGACACCCTCGGACCGCTCGACGGACGCCGGGTCCTCGTGGTCGGCGCCGGTTCCATGGGCGAAGGTGTGGCCGTCGCCGTGCACAAGGCGGGACGCGCGGACGTCACGGTGGTCAACCGTTCGACCGAGCGAGCGGCGGCCCTCGCCGAGCGGATCGGCGCCGCCGCCGTCGGCTTCGAGTCGCTCGGTGCGTGCGTCGCCGACGCCGACGTCATCGTCGCCGGAACCGGCTCCGGTCGACCCGTGATCACCGAGGAGCTCGTTCGCTCGGCCCGGTCCGGGAGTGACCAGCCGCTCCACGTCATCGACATCGGCATGCCGCGCGACGTCGAGACCGCGGTGTCGCTCCTCGATCAGGTCACGGTGCGTGATCTCGACGACCTCCGCGACTGGGCCGACCGCGGCCGTGACGCCCGTCGGCTCGAAGCCGAACTCGTGCGAGGAATCGTGCGCGAGGAGGTCGAGAACTTCGAGCTCGAGGCGGCGGCACGGCAGGCCGCACCGCTGGTGGCGTCGATGCACACAGCGGCCGAGGCCGTGCGGCGCACCGAGGTCGAGCGTTTCGCCGGTCGCCTCGACGGACTCGACGACAGCCAGCGGTCCGACGTCGAGCAGCTCACCCGAGCCATCGTCGCCAAACTGCTCCACGAGCCGTCGGTGCGCCTGAAGTCGCAGGCGGGAACGCCGCAGGGCGAGCGGAACGCCGCCGCCGTTCGCGACCTGTTCGACCTCCGCTGAACGGGCGTCGCGCGGTGCCCGGGTCCGACGTCCTCCGCCTCGCGACCCGCGGATCCCCCCAGGCGATGGCGCAGTCGACCACCGTGGCCGATGCCGTCGAGCGTGCGACGGGAACGGCCGTTGCGTTGGTTCCCGTCGAGACGCAGGGCGATCGCACTCAGTCGGCGAACGTCTCCCTCCACCAGATCGGCGGTCAGGGCGTGTTCGTGAAGGAGATCCAGCAGGCGGTGCTCGACGGGCGCGCCGATCTCGCCGTCCACTCCGCGAAGGACCTGCCGTCCACGACCGAACCCGGACTCGTCCTCGCGGCGTTCCTCGAACGACGCGATCCCCGCGACGCCCTGATCGGGTCGTCACTCGACGCCCTCGCGGAGGGTGCCACGGTCGCAACCGGATCGGTTCGCCGTCGAGCGCAGCTCGGTGGCGTCCGGCCCGACCTGCGCTTCGCCGAACTGCGCGGCAACATCGGGACGCGACTCGAGAAGGTGCCCGAGGGCGGAGCCATCGTCATGGCGGTCGCCGCCCTCCAGATCCTCGAGCTGACCGACCGGATCGGCCAGACGCTCGATCCCGACGTCTTCGTGCCGGCGGTCGGCCAGGGGTGCGTCGCCGTCGAGGTGCGAGCCGACGATGACCGGACCCGGTCGGCGGTCGCGGCCATCGACCACGGCGCCACGCGACGTGCGGTCGAGATCGAACGCGCCTTCCTCGCCGAGCTCGGCGCGGGATGCTCGTCGCCGGTCGGCGCCCATGTGTCAGGTGCCGTGCTCACGGCGTTCCTCGGCACCGAGTCGGCCGTCGGCGGGGTCCGACAGTCGATCGACTTGTCGGCCGACGTCGCCGATCCCCGTGGCACCGAGCCGGCGTCCCCCGACGACCTCGCCCGAGCCGTCGCGCTCGCGCAGGACCTGCTCTCCGCCACCGGGGGATGACCGGCAGATGACGGGCGACGTCGATGCCCGCCCTCTCGCCGGGTGTCGAGTGGTCGTCACCCGTCAGGAACGAGGCCGGCTCGGGGACCTGCTCGAGGGGGTCGGCGCCGAGGTGGTCCACGTCCCGCTGATCGAGGTGGTCGACGCCGCAGGAGACGATCTCGAGCGGGCACTCGATCGACTCGGCCGGTACCGATGGCTCGTCGTCACCTCGGGTGAAGGCGCTGACCGCGTCGGTCGAGCGGCGTCGTCTCATCTGTCGGTCCGCCTCGCTGCCGTCGGGACCGTCACGGCCGAGCGGCTCGCCGCGGTCGCCGGGCGGCCCGTCGACGTCGTGCCCGAGCGCCAACTCGCCGCCGCGCTGGTCGACGAGTTCTCGGAGCAGCCTCCCACGACGGTGCTCGTGGCACAGGCCGATCGCGCGGCGTCGACCCTCGTCGACGGACTCCGACGGCTCGGACACTCGGTCACCGCCGTGACGGCGTACGAGACCCGCACCCGTCATCCGACGCCCGCCGAGATCGCCCGGATCGCCGAGAGCGACGTCGTCGTGTTCACGAGCGGCTCGGCCGCGGAGTCGTGGGCCGAGGCGATGACGGATCCGGAGACGGACCCTCTGCGGAGGCCCACTGATCCCCCTGCGGTGGTCGCGATCGGACCGACGACCGACGCATCGATCCGTGATCTCGGGCTCAAGTCCGACGCGGTTGCGACCGATCACTCACTGCACGGACTCGTCGACGCGCTGATCCGGCTGTGGAGTGGCTCCCCGAGCGGCTCCGAGCCCGAATGAGGTTCGCCGTCGGGTTCTGGCACACTTTCCGCCGACCGGCGCGACGGTGGGGCCCGCCCCTGCTGTCGCCGAGCTGACAACACGAGGAGCGACGTGGCCCGACGGGGACCGATGAGACGAGTGCTCATCGCGACCACCACCACTGTGGCGGCGAGCCTGCTGCTCGGCGCCGGACCCGCCCCTGTCGGCGCGCGCCCCGGCGTCACTCCGCTGCCCGCCGACGTCCCGCTCGTCCTCGGCGACGCCGCGGCCGTCGGCGCCGGTTCGCTGACGGGAATGCCGTCGGTGTCCGGCGACGGCCGATACGTCGTGTACCACGGCCCGTCTCAGACCGACGAGGCTCTCGCGCCGTCCGAGGCCACCGACGCCGGCGACCAACCGCAGACGCGGATGTCGGTGTTCCTCACCGATCGCGAGACCGACGAGAGCGTCGAGCTGATCTCGGTGCCCGAGGGCCTCCGCACGGGCGACTCGGCCATGCCGGTCATCTCCGGCGACGGGTGTGTCGTCGCCATGGTCACCGAACTCGCGCTCGACGTGTTCCGCGACGACGACTCGGGTGAGCGCTGGGACGTCTACCGCAAGACCCTCCCGCACTGTGAAGGCGGCGAACTCGAGGACTGGGAGCTCGTGTCGACCCGACCGGGAACCGGCGGGATCGCCCGCGACGACGTCGTCGTCGAGCGGCCCACCACCTCGCGCAGCGGCACGCTCGTGGCGTTCACGCACCCCGCCGACCACCTGTACGAGTGGGACGGGATCACCACCGTGTCGCTGGTCGACCTCACGGTGCCGGTCAGCGATCCGCAGCGCTCGCGCCTCGTCGCCGGGATGCCCGTCGACATCCCCGACACGCTGTTCCAGCACTCTGGGATCGATCAGCCGGTCCTCTCCGACGACGGCGAGCGTCTGGCGTACCGATCCGATGCGACCTCCGACGAGGCCGTCCCCGGCTGGGGTACCGGTCTGGTCGAGGGCGCCGCAGCGACGCCGCAGGTCTTCGTCTGGGAGGTCGACGAGCCCGACCCGTTCTTCGCCGTCGATCTCGTCTCCGCCACGCCCGACGGCGAGCCGAGCTCGACCGGCGCGTCCGAGCCGTCGGTCAGCCGCGACGGCACCGTGGTCGCCTTCACGGCTTCCGATCCGGCCCTTGCGCCCGGCCGCTACCCGGTCTGTGAGACGTCGTGTCCGTCACAGGTCTTCGTGGCCGACCGCGACAGCAACGGCGACGGCATCGTGTCGGCCGACGAGCCGGTCTCGACCCGACTGGTCAGCGGTGCGGTCGACCCCGACGACCTCGCCGGTGGGATCGTCGCCGGCGTTGCGCCGTCGTCGCAGCCGGTCGTGGCCGGTGACGGTGACCTGATCGCCTTCGTGACGAAGGCGAGCGAACTCCAGCTCATCGAATCGCCGGCGATGGGGGCCGGCGACGACGGGGAGATCTTGCTCGCCACGCTCTCACGCGACCGACTCGACCGACTCACGGCGGCGGCCGACGGCGTTCTGCCGACCGCCGGCGTGCACGCGCATCCCGACCTCGACGACACCGGCAGGACCGTCGTCTTCGACACGTCGGCCGGCGGCGACCTGTTGGGTGAACCGGCCTCGAACGAACGTCGCATCGTGGCGCGCACGTCACCGCCACGACTCAGCCTCGAGGGAGCCGACCTCGGCACGACCCTCGTCGGGGTCGAGAGCGACGAGTGGTACGTGGCCGTGATCAACGACGGACCCGCCACGTTCCGCCCCGTCGACGCGCGGGTCGACGACCCCGAGTTCACGATCAACCGCGAGTCGCCGCAGAACACGTGCCTTCTCGGCGCGGCCGTTCCGGCCGGTGGCAGCTGCACGATCGCCATTCGATATCGGCCGACATCGACCGGCTCCGACACGGCGACCCTCACCGTCTTCGAAGAGGGCTTCGGCGCCGTCGAGGTCAGCGGGTCACTCGCCGGAGAAGGTGGCGAGCCCGTCCTGCGGATCCTCCCGGCCGGCATCGACTTCCCCACGATCGAGGTCGGGCAGTCGGGTGTCGAACGCCAGGTCGACGTCACCAACGTGTCGATCCTCGCCAGCGAGGTGGGCAGCTTCGACATCACCGGTGACCACGCCGACGACTTCGAGATCACCACCAATGCGTGTGTGGACCGTCCGCTCAATCCGCGAGCCGCCTGTTCGGTCGGCGTGACGTTCACACCCAGTGATGCCGGCCGGCGCACGGCGCTGCTCGAACTCTCGACGGTCACGGGTCAGTACACGACCGCGATCATGGCCGGCGACGGCGAGTTCGCTCCCGAGGTGGCGCTCGGCGCCGACGAGGTCGAAGCCGGTGGCGCGGTCTGGGCGACCGGTGAGAAGTATCCGCCCAACACCGAGGTGGTGGTCGTCTTCGGCGACGCCCCCGGCGACACGATCACCGTCACGACCGATGAGCAGGGCTCGTTCGCCGTCCCCGTGCCGGTTGGTCCCGACGAGCGCGGCGGGTCCCGACGAATCGTGGTGCAGTCCGAGAACGGCGCTGCGGCGAGCGCTCCGATCGACGTGATCCAGACACCCACGCAGCAGACCCACGTCGGCCTCCCCGGCTTCGGCCTCGGGTAGCAACTGTTCCCTCGAGCCCCGGGGTCGACGGAACACTTCTGGTCGGTCGACCGTCCGTTTTCGCCCGGGCCAGATGTGGACAGTGTCCGTTTTCGCCCGGGTCAGATCTCGTCGATCTCGATGGTGCGGCCACCGATGTTGACGGCGTTGACGCAGGAGCCCGATGCGGGGTTGCCGACCGTGGCACACGTGACGGTGAAGGTGACGTTGTCGCCCGGCTCGAGTCGGATCGGCACGAGGCTCGGCTCGAAGACCGACCCACGAATGTTCGCCAGGTTCCACGTGAACGCGTCGACCCCGTTGATGGCGAGTGCGGCGATGCCCGCGTCGTTGTTGCGGTTCTCGACGCGCAGCTCGGAGAGGTCGAACAGCTGACCGTCGGGAACGGTGAAGGCCTCGCTCGCCGTCTCGGTGAAGTCGGGGGTGACCGTGAGCCGCTCGAACGCGGGCTCGCCCTCGTCTGTGTCGGGGCCGCTCTCGTCCTCGACGAGGATCGTGGTGGTCGGCACCGTCTCGTCGCCGAGCTCGCGGAGCTCGTCTGCTGTGGCCTCGAATCGCTCGAGCCGCTGGTCGACGCGATCGGCGGCGGCGTCGCGTATCTCGGGGCGGACGACCCCGAACCACGCGAACACGACGGCACCGACGAGTGCGGCCAACGCGGCGAGCCGCCCGATCGCGGCGCCGGGAATGGTGGGCGGCTGGACGATGGACAGCGACGTCGACGCCGGGTCGTGGCCCGGCTGTTCGGCCTCGACCTCGAACTCGAGGGTCCGCGCCGTCCGGCGGAACACGCCCCGGCGAGCCTTCGCCTTGAGCCGGACCAGGCTCGCCCCCGCAGGGGCGACACCCACCGCCGGCGGATCGAAGCGTCCGTCGACGCGGTTGCTCGGGTCGATGAGACGCATCCGGCAGGAAGCGAGCCCGTTGCCGTGGTTCTCGACCATGAACTCGAAGTCGGCCCGGCGCCGGGCGCGGATGACCGGCTGGAGCGACACGATGCGCCGGTCGTCGAACGCTCGGACGTCGAGGGTCGTCTCCGCGACGACGGTCTCGTCGGGATGGTCGGACGGGATGACCCGGACGCCGACGACCGACGGGCCCGCGGTGGTGGACGGCAACTGCGGCGGGCTGATCTCGACGTCGATGACGTCGTTCGAACCGGCGAAGAGCGTCACGTTCGCCCGGTGCACCGTGACCCAGTTGGCCGTGAGCCCGCTCGGCACGATCGTGTAGTTCTGCGTGCTCTCCGCGAGGTTCTGCACCGACAGCTTCAGGTGCACGGTCTCGCCGGGCTCGATCTCGAGTTCGTCGTTCGAAAACCACGCCTGGACGGACACGCCGGAACGCTACCGCCCGTGGTCGCACCCATTCGGGACACCCCCGCCCACCCAGCGCGCCGCAGCGGCGCGATCGGAGTGATCTCGCCCGGTCGGCCAGACTGAGCCCGTGGAACGGATCACGTTGTTGTGCACCGACGGTTCCGACGTGGCGATCGAGGCGCTCCGAGCGTCGGTCCCGCTCCTCGCACCGGCGGACCGGACGATCCTCGTGACGGTCGAGTCGCCGGTCTCGTCCGACTCGACGACCGGCAACGGTTTCCACGTCACCTCGCGAGCCGACTTCGGCGGAGTGGTGGAGACCACGGGCGACGCGGCGGCGCGCGACGACCTGCTCAGGACCGTCGATGCGCTCGAGCTCGACGAGGTCGAGTTCATGGCGATCGTCGGAGACACGGGTCCAGCGATCTGCCGGTTGGCGGACGAGCTCTCGGCGAGTGTGGTCGTGATCGGGACGAGTGGTCGCGGAGGGCTCCGCCGGGCGGTCATGGGATCCACGTCGGACCACATCGTTCGCCACGCTCCGTGCCCGGTTCTCGTCCAGGGCGTGGGCCAGGGCTGAACGCGCTCGGCGAAGTGACCGTTGCTCCGACCGTCCGATTAATCGATGATAAAATGTGATAAAATCTGAGGGGTGAGACACTCCGGCCGGTTCGACGCCGACCTCGTCATCGCCGGAGCAGGCGGCGCTGGCCTCAGTGCGTTGTGGCAGGTGCTCCACAGTTCGGCCGCCCACCGTCGCATCATCGTGATCGACCAGGAGCTCGAGCCGGGCGACCGGCGCACGTGGTCGTTCTGGGGCGACGATCGCACACCGTTCGCGCACCTGTCCGACCGCCGGTGGGATCGACTCGAGGTGCGCTTCCCCGGATGGCGCCGCACGGACCCACTCGGGACACACGCCGGCGGGCGGCGGAGCTACATGAGGGTGCGCCAGCGCGACTACGACCGCGCCGTGCTCGACCTCGCGTCCGATCGATCCAATGTCCGGTTCCTCGAGCAGAGTGTGGTCGGCATCCGAGACGACCGAGACGGCGGGGTCGTCGTGCTTCCCGACGGCGAGGTGCGGGCGCCGGTCGTGTTCCAGAGCATGCGACTCGCTCCCTCCGATCGCGAGGCGCCGGTGCGCCATCCGCTCCGCCAGCACTTCGCGGGGTGGGAGGTCCGGACCGAGCGGCCGATCTTCGAGCCGGACGTCGTGACACTGATGGACTTCGACACCGATCAGCACGACGGGATCGCCTTCTTCTACGTGCTCCCCGAAGCTCCGGACCGCGCGCTCGTCGAACACACGATGTTCTCCGTCCGGCCGCGCTCGGCGTCGTTCCACGGCGACCACGTCGCACGCCGTCTCGATCAGATGGGCGCGGGCCAGATCGACGTCGTGCGGACCGAGCACGGCTCGATCCCGATGGAAGACCGCCCGCTCGGTCAACGATGGGGTGACCACGTGTGGAATCTCGGCACGGTCGGGGGGATGACGAAGCCGACGACCGGGTACACGTTCCAGCGCATCCACGCGCAGACCCGACACCTCGTCGCTGCCTGGGCGGCCGGTGGAGTTCCCGCACCCTTGCCGCCCTCTCCTGCCCGCTATCGATTCGCCGATCGGACCCTGCTCAACGTTCTCCATCACCGTCCCGAGCACGGGCGCGCGATCTTCGACCGTCTGTTCCGGTCCTCGTCGGTCGACGACGTGCTGACCTTCCTCGACGAGAGGTCGACACTCGCCGCCGATGCGCGCATGCTCGCCCGGCTGCCCTGGCCACCGTTCCTGCGCGCCGCCGCGTCCGAACTCGGTCGTGGCGCGACGACATCGATCACCCGACCCGTTCGCATCGCACCCGCATCGTGACCGCGACCATCGAGACGGCGGACGACGTCGGCGGCCACCACGCCACCGCGGTGTTCCGGCCTGCGTTGCTGGCCATCGCGTTGGTCGCGTCGGTCTCGGCCGTGTGGTCGGTGCCGGACCCGGTCGCGGTCTCGGTCGCGACGGCCGCCGTGATCGCACTGGGCATCCCGCACGGAGCGCTCGACCACCTCGTCGTCGAGACGCTCGACGGTCGGACCGACGGATCGCGTCGGCGGTTCGTTCGGAACTACGCCGCAGCGATGGCCGGTGCCGGACTGATCTGGCTCGCCTCACCGCCGCTCGCGCTCGCCGCGTTCCTCCTGATCTCCGTCCATCACTTCGGTCAGTCGGACCTCGCGCATCTCCGACTCGGCGGTGTCCGCCAGATCGCACTCCAGTGGTCGCGCGGACTCCTGCTGGTGGGACTCCCGCTCGTGGCTCACGTCGAAGTGGTCGCGCCGGTCATCGCCGACCTCGGTGGCGGCGACGTCGCCGCCTGGACGTGGATGAACGATCGGTGGTGGATGTGGGCCGGTGCCCTGATCGTCCAGCATGCGGTCGTCGGCGCGGCGCTCGTGGCGCCGTCGAGGTCGAGGGCGACGCTCGTGCGGGAGGCGACGGCGGTGGCCGCACTGACGGCGCTGTTCCTCACCGCGCACCCACTCGTCGGCTTCGCCGTGTACTTCGGGCTCTGGCACGCGCTCGGTCACCTCGTCGTCCTCGCCGAGGTGCTCGGAGTCCGAGAGCGACCCGTCCGGTCGATGATCTCCTTGGCCGCACCTCTCACCGCCGTGTCGGTCGTCGGTCTCGCTGTTGCGTGGGTGGGCGCAACGATGGCGGGTCGAGCCGACCTGCTCGTACCGGTGATGTTCGTGTTCGTGAGCATGCTCACCGTCCCGCACCTCGTGGTGGTCGAGCGGCTCTGGCGCGACCGCTGAGTCGGTCGGGCACTGACCGCGAGACGGCCGTCGGCCGCTCGAGGGTCAGGCGGTCAGGCGCGGACGAAGTGCTCGGCTTCGTCGTCGAACCGCCGCCTCGCATCACGCGAGATCGTCGGGGTCGTGCCGCGGAGGGCCTCGCGGACGTCGGCGGTCTCGAGCCGGCGTTCGGGTCGGTCGGTGCGCACGTCGCGGAACGCCGCCGCAGCTGCAGCCTGGACGGCGCTCGCGATGTCGGCCGGCGTCAGCCCGTCGGACACGTCGACGAGGTCGTCGGGGTCGGCGTCGGAGGCCGGGATCGCGGACAGCATGCTGCGGAGGAGATCCCGGCGGGCGTCGTCGTCGGGGGGACCGATCGGGAGCACCAGGTCGAAGCGGCCCGGGCGGACGACCGCCGGATCGAGGTCGCCGATCGAGTTCGTGGCACACACCAGCAGCCGTCCGGGCCGCTCTCGGACCCGGACGATCGCCTTCAAGAGCTCGTTGACCACGGCCTGGGTCTCGGGGCGTGCCGCACGAGAGCTCGCGATGTCGTCGACCTCGTCGATGAAGACGACGACGTGTTCGAGTGCGAGCAGTTCGTCGAACGCGCGGTGGAGCTCGTCGGCCATCATGGCCGTGCCCTGCGCACCGAGCTTCGACGGCAGCAGCTCGACGAACGGCCACCCGATCCGCCCGGCGACGGCCTTCGCGAACGACGTCTTGCCGGTGCCCGGCGGGCCGAACAGCAGCATGGCCGTGGGAGCGACGACGCCGAACTGATCGGCGAGTTCGGGCTGGAGAAGGGGTGCGAGGAGACGTTCCTCGACGACGTCGCGCTCGCGTCGGAGTCCGGAGAACCGCTCCCAGAGCGAGGGAGCGACGAGCTCGCCACCCCACGACTCGAGGATCGAGTAGGAGGTGAGCTGCATCGGCTCGTCCTTCTCGTACCGCACGAGCCCGCGTGTCGCGGTGAATCCGCGATTCCGGAGCGCTTCCGCGCCGACCTGGTCCTCGGTGAGGAGCGCGACGATCCTGCGAGCCCCACCGAGCAGCAGCGAGGCCTCCGCCTTCTCGATCAGCGCCGACCCGATCCCGTGATGACGCCACGACGGATCGATGGCCATCGCCGTGATGCGGCCCGTGTCGTCGTCGAGACGTGCCAGGAGCGTGGCGACGACCCGGTCGCCCACCACGGCGACGACGTTGTGTTCACCCGATGCGAGTTCGGTGACGAGGTCGGCCAGCTCGAACGGGACCTCGCCGTCCGATCGTGCGCGTTCGAGCAGTCGCACGATCGCCGGCGTGTCGCCACGCCCGGCCGGTCGGGTGTTCCAGGAGTTGGTCGTCATGTCGGTGGTCCTCCGTCGAGACTACGACGACGGCGTCGTCGCCCGTCCGGGTGTCATCAGTCCTCGACCGCGCCGCCGATCGCCTCGCAGATCAGGTCGGCGTGCCCCGGGGTGGCGGGCATACTCCTCGATCAGATAGACGTAGATCCACCGGAGGCTGTTGCGGTCCGTACTCGACCTCGGCGACCAGGTCGTCGAGGTCGGCGGCCCCGTAGATCGTGTCTGCGGCGGCCATCTCCCGCTTCAGCGCCGCGAGAGCGTCGGCCGGCGTCGCGTCGGGCGGAGCGTGGAAGTCGCCGTCGGGGTCGCGGGTCGGGGTGGGCGTCGCCGTAGAACAGCGGACGGTTGTCGTCTTCGCGGAACAGCCATGTCGCCGAGATGCGTTCGACCTCGGCCATGTGTCGGACCAGCCCCAGGATCGACAGGTCGCTCGGCGGACACGCGACGCGGCGGGCGTCCTCATCGGTGATGCCCTCCGCCGTGCGCACGAACACCACGCGGACGTACGCGAGGAAGCCCTCGAGCATGTCCCGTTCCG
>JBCDAK010000039.1:0-29939 GCA_039185545.1 Actinomycetota bacterium | reverse complement strand
GTTGACCTGGTAGCCGCCGCCCATCTTCTCGTCGAGGTAGCGGGCGAAGACCTCGACATGCCGGGCCTCGTCCATGACCTGGGTGGAGGCGTACAGCTTCGCGTCGTACCACGGCACGGTCTCGACGATCTTGGCCGTGCACAGGAGGGCGCCCTGCTCGCCGTGGAGGAACTGACTAAGGGTCCACTTGCGGTTCTGGATCCCGTACTCGAGCCACTCCTTGTCGCCCCAGTGACCGATGACGGTGCCGTCGTAGAGGTTCGGGTCGATGCCGGCCGCGACCGCCACCTGGCTCTGGTCGCCGGAGATCTGCTTCTCGAGGTCGACGTCGGTGGTCCAGTCGAGGTCGGTCGACGCGTTCCACTGGCCGGTCTTGGCCTTCTCGTAGAGCTTGCGAAGATGCGGACGCTGGAGCGAGTAGTCCCACGTGAAGATGGCGTCGGCGTTGTCGGCGACCTGGTGCTCGACCTCGTTCAGGTCGGTGTTCGACACCGCCAGGATCGCCTCGAGGTCGTCGACCTCGGCGCGGCCGAGGAGCGCTTCGTTCTGCGCGCCGGCGTCGGTCGTGGGGTCGTTCTCGAGCGTGGTCATGCTGGGTCTCCGGTGAGTGGCGTGTCGACTGGTGTGTCGGAGGTGTGGACGGGTGTGTCGGTGGGGAGGAACGGGGCGATGAAGGTGCGGGCCTGCGCCTCGTTGCGCAGGTCGACCTGGTCACTCGGCACGAGGAAGTGCGAGATGACGAGTCGGACGGTCGTGTCGATGACCGTTCGCGCCTGCGAGAGCGGCAGGTAGGGCTCGACGAGCGCCAGGAGGTAGGCGTTCGCCACCCGCAGGATCCGAGGGAGCCCGTCGACGGTCATCTCGGAGATGACGTTGCCGGGCTCGGAGGCGAGCATCGCCGCCAGATGCTCGTCGGCGGTGAGCTCGGTCATGGCGACCGAGACGGCTCGGGAGAGCAGCTCGAGCAGCCCGTCGGCGTCGCCGATGCCGACGAGCAGGCGCCGGAAGAAGTCGTCGAGTTCACGGACGCGGTGCGCCTCGAACACGACGTCGCGGCCGCCGGGGAAGAGGCGATACAGCGTGGCCCGCGACATCGACGCCTCACGGGCGATGTCATCGACCGTGGTCTTCTCCATGCCCCACCGCTCGAAACAGGTGTGCACTGCGTCGAGGACGCGGGTTTCGTCGGCCGTCCACTCGCGCTGCGCGGGAAGCCGGACTGACATACTGAGACACTAAGCCACTCTGTGTCTCAGCGTCAAGGACCTCCGCACCGCCCGGACCTGGGCGCAGTTGCCAACATGGGCCGATGAGCGAGCACGCGATCTCCCGCTTCCCCGTCCCCGAGCTGTCAGAACTGCCCGACGACATCCGGGAACGGATCGAGACGGTGCAGGAGAAGTCGGGCTTCGTCCCCCACGTCTTTCTCGCTCTCGCTCACCGTCCCGACGAGTTCCGCGCCTTCTTCGCTGCGCACGACACGCTGATGGACAAGTCGGAGGGCCTGTCGAAGGCCGAGCGGGAGATGATCGTGGTCGCCACGAGCGCCCGCAACGACTGCCTGTACTGCGTGGTGGCCCACGGCGCGATCCTGCGGATCCGGGCGAAGAACCCCCTGATCGCCGATCAGCTGGCGACGAATCCGGCGAAGGCCGACCTGACCGATCGGGAGCGGCACATCGTCGACTTCGGACTCCGGGTCTGCGACGACGCCGGATCGATCACCGACGACGTGCTCGACGACATGCGGGACAAGGGGTTCACCGACGACGAGATCTGGGACATCGGCGCGATCGCTGCGTTCTTCGCGATGTCGAACCGCCTCGCCAACCTCTCGTCGATGCGCCCGAACGACGAGTTCTACGCCATGGCTCGCTGACGGCCGGAGGCCCGAGAAGCTCATCAATCAGCTGAAGGAACGATCAGCGACGCGATCTCGTGGGCATGGTGGACGGCCTCGTGCGCCGTATGGACGGCGAGCCACCGAAGCGAGCGACGTACCTCGTCGGGGAAGGCGTATGACACCATGAGCTCCCAATCGGCCCGCTCGAGTCGGTCGAACACGTTGGCGAGGAGCATCGACATCTGCTCGAGCTGGATCGCGACGTCGCCGGGTTCCTGGTCGTTGTAGCCGTCGTGTTCGACCCGCTCCTCGCGACCCATGGCGATTCGCTCCGCTCCGAAACCGCGGCGAGCCTGCAGAACGCGCTCCCGCTGAACAGCAAGCACGTCGCGCAGATGACACGCGTGCTCGATGGCCGACCAGTGCCCGGGCGCCGGCCGGACCCTCGCTGCGCCGATGTCGGCGCCCCGCAGTACGGACGCAGCCTCGCCGGACGCGGCCGCGATCTGCGTCGTCGCGGTCGAATACCCGTTCTCGTCGTACTCACAGTCGAAGATTCGATCGCCGTGGTCGGTCGAACGCAGGCCCGCGAGCTCGAACCCGCAATCGGGGCACACCGCCACATCGCCACGCTCTGCAACGGCCGGCGCCGGCCCGAGCCGCCGGGCGATTCAATGAACGAGTCGAACATGTGTTTGTTTTTCTGACTCTCTGCTGCTATCGTGTCCGGATGACACTCGTCGACCAGATCAGGCGCCTCGAAGCGCTCGACGTCGACCTGGCGAGTTCGAACGAGGTACGTGGAGCACTCGACGATCTGCGTCGGATTCGTGGGTGGGCGTCGAAGGCCGAGGCGCAACTCACCCGGCGAGCGGAACATCTCGCCGCGTCGCACGGAGCCGTGGACCCGACCGATCTGTTGTCTCGATCGTCCAAGGGCAGTCGGCGAGACGCGGACAAGCGGCGTCGGCGGGCCGAGACACTCGACTCGGCACCCAGTCTCGAGTCCGAACTCGGCCGAGGACGCATCTCCGACGAACACGTCGATGCCATGACCAACGCCGCTGGACGAGTCGATGACGAGGCCCAGCGCGCCGAGCTGTTCGCGAGCGAGCACGAACTCGCCCAACGCGCTGTCGCGTCGACACCCGGTCAGTTCGCCCGGCATCTCGGCCGGGTCATCGATCGCCTCGGCGCCGACGCAGGGCTCGAACGCTCGGAACGACAGCGGACCCTGGCGTCGTTGTCGCACGGCATCGACGAGTCGACCGGCATGGGGTTCATCCGCGCCGATCTCCATCCCGACGACTACCAGAAGGTGAAGGGCCGTCTCGAGGCCGAGATCGTCGCCCGGGCGAAGCGGGGAGACACTCGCGACCGACGCCGGATCGGTGCCGACGCGCTGGTCGACCTCGTCTGCGGGGCGCGAGCGGTGTCGACTCCGCCACCCGAGGTCTCGATCCACATCGATCACCGCACTCTGGTCGACGGCCTTCACGACCAGTCGCTCTGCGAGTACGTCGACGGCACTCCCCTGCCGGTCGACACGGTGCGCCGCCACGCCTGCACAGCGCACCTCATCCCGATCGTGCTCGACGGAGCCGGGCAGCCGCTCGACGTCGGGCGGGCGTCCCGACTCGCCACTCCAGCCCAGCGACGGGCGCTCCGCTCGATGTACCGCACGTGTGCCATCGACGGGTGCGAGTGCAGCTTCGACCGGTGCGAGATCCACCACCTCGACGACTGGACCGAACGCAACGGTCCGACCGACCTCGACAACCTGATCCCACTCTGCAGCTACCACCACCATCGGTGCCACGAAGGACGATGGCGATTGTCGCTCGAACCGGTCGATCGTCGGCTCACGGTCACGCTGCCCGACGGCACGCACCATTCCAGCGCCCTCCCCGACTTTCTCGCCGAGCGGGAGGCCCGACGACGAACCGAGCCGCCCTCGGCGGCGTGACCCAGGAGACCCGCGAGCGCGGTCGGTGCTGTCCGAGGAGCGGGCTGAGCGCGCCCTCGCCGACCGCCAGTCGTGTGAAGATCTCCTCAAGACGAGCTGGCCCACTGCCGAATCACGGCACGAGATGTCGACCGTCCCCACTCCCCTGCGCCGATGAGCCCCGACACCTCGATGAGCGACGCTCCGTCCCGGAGGCGACGCCAGACGCAAACGAACGTGAGCCGCCGACTCGCGCTGGTCGCGGCACTGATCGTCACCGCGCTGTTCGTCGCCGGACCGACCGCCGCCCCCTCGACCGTCGAGGCCGCCGACGGCACCAACCGGTACGTCCCGCTCACACCGTGCCGACTCGCCGACCAGCGGATCGGCCAGAACCTGGTCGGCTTCGGCGACGGCATCGCACGCGTCGCCACCGATCGGTGCGACATCCCCGCTGATGCATCGGCCATCGTCGCGTACCTCACCATCGCCGGGCCGTCGGCGAACGGCTGGCTGGTCACGCATCCCACGGGCACAGCTCGCCCGAACTCCGCCCAACTCAACTGGAACGCCGGTGTGGTGCGCGGCAACACCGCCACGATCACCCTGGGCGACGGCGGGTCGTTCGACCTGTACAAGAGCGACGGGTGGGGCAGCGGCAACGTCGTGATCGACGTCGTGGGCGCATTCGTCCCCGCCGCCACCTCGACCTCCGGTCGACTGGTCGGGATCTCCCCCGGCCAGCGACTCCTCGACACCCGCGAGTCCGGCGGACCTCTGACCGACGAGGTCGTGCGCATTCCGCTTCCCGCCGGCGTACCCGCCGATGCGTCGGCACTCTCCGTCACGGTGACGGCCATCAACGTTCGGATCCCCGGCTTCTACACCGCGTACGCCGCCGGCACCCAGGCTCCGTTCGTGTCGATGCTCAACACCGACCGCGGAGGCCAGTTCCGAGCGGCGTCGACCATCGTTCCCGTCAATGCAGACGGGTTCGACCTGTTCGTCTCCGGGTCGTCCAACGTGGCGGTCGACGTGACCGGCTGGTTCACCGGCGAGTCCGCCGACGACTCCTCCGACGGACTCTTCGTCCCGCTCCCGCCCACACGTCTCCGCGACACCCGGCCCGAGCAGGCCCCCATCTGGGGAGGCGGTGCGATCGAGGTCGGCCTCGACCCCGCCGCGATCAGCGGGGCAGCGGCCATCGCCGCGAGCACCACGATGGTGGGCGTCGACCAGCGTGGATTCACCACGTCATACGCGGCTCGCACCGATCGCGGACCGATCTCCACCGGGTACGGCGAGGCAGCCGAGCTCACCGCCCAGTTCGGCATCGTGCCGGTCTCCGCCAACGGTCTCGAGGTGTACTCCGAGAACGCGACCGACCTGACGGTCGACGTGTCCGGCTGGTTCACGGGCTCGCCCGTCCCGACCACCCGATCCGGCCCGGCGCCGAACGCGGTCCCCCGCCAGCGAGTCGTCGTGATCGGAGACTCGATCCTCGACGGCATCCGCCGCAACCGGGGCTTCGGGGCCCTGCGTGGTGCGTCGTTCGAGGTGCGGGGCGAGTCGTGCCGACGACTCGGCGCCCGACCGTCGTGCGGCGGGATCTTCGATCGCTTTCCGTTCACCGCCGCCGAGACGCTCGCGTCCCAGCCCGACGGCGCGTTCGACATCGCCGTCATCAACACCGGCTACAACGACGTTCCCACGAACATCGAGCGGAGCATCCCGATGATCATGAACGCCGCCCAGCAGATCGGCGTGCGACGGGTCATCTGGTTCACCTACGCCCGCGACGAGCCGACCGACAAGGGGATCGAACTCGGCGGGCAGCTCTACGCGTCCCACAACGCCGTGCTCCGGGCCGCCGCTGCCGAGGACCACCGACTCGTCGTAGTCGACTGGGGAGCCGTGTCCGACGCGAGCTTCCACTGGACCGACAGCGACGGTCTGCACCTCGCCGGCCCCGGTGGCCGCGCCCTGTCCGACTTCATCTCCCGCTCGGTCGCCCACGTGGTCGGACGGCCGTGCCCGATGCCGTGGGCACCGTTCGAGGCGATCGAGTCGCCCTGTGGGGACCCCGGGCTGCGAGCCCCGATCGACCCCGTCGCGCTCTACCCGGTGTTGATCCCCAACCCGTGCGTCGACGTCGGCTCGAAGCCCGAGACGATCTGCCGCACCGACAGCTGACCCGGCTCCGCCCGACGAGCCGAACTCAGCCGAGTCCGCACACCAGATCGCGGTGCAGGCACGAGGCGACCTCGCGCTCGAGCTTCTCCTGGTCCCACGTGTTCCAGAAGTCGGCGTGCGCCGTGGTCAGGTCACCCGAGCTGAACGACAGTCCGTCGGGGGCGACGGGCGGCCAGTCGACGCCGAGCAGCAGTTGCGGCAGTGCGATCGGATGTGAGTCGGGACACCCGCCGTCGCTGTAGCGCACGTGTGCGCCGGCGCCGAACGTGTTGACCCGGTTCCCGTCCCAGCAGTCGGGGAACGTGATCCACATCCGCAGCGTCGACGACTCCGAGCACGACGGCGGGGTCACCTCGCGTCGCGCGCCCGATCCGCACCCCCAGGCGACGATCGACGTGTCGACGTCATCGGCGCCCTCCGCGTCGCCCGCGATCATCGTGAACGCAGGCGGATACGCCAGCACGTCGGCCGGATCGACGCCGTCGCCCGGCCGGTAGTACGCCGTCATCCCCAGGGTGTCGATCCGCGAGCCGTCGTCGGCGAGCAGGGTCGGCGTCCAGTACGCAGCCGTGTCGAGCGGCTGGTCGCAGCTCGTCTCGGCGCCGATCGCACGCTCGTAGCCGGGGTCCGAGTCGACCGCTCGATTGCCGAAGAACTGGTGCTGGTGACTCGCACCCGGCTGCCACGGCAGAACGATCGGGTCGTCGAACGCGAGGTGGCTGAGCTCGCAGTGCACCACGAACTGAGCGACCCTCCCCTGCGGACCCCTCCGGTCGGGATCGATCTCGTCACCGGTCGACCCGGCCGAGCCTCCGCCGGAGCTGCAGGCCACGGCGAGCAACGCGAACCCCGCCACGATCACCCGACCCACCACGGTGCCGAGACTACGGGCCCGACCCCGAGTGACGGGGTCAGCGGTCGCGGCGGTCGATCGGGTCGAAGGCGTCGCGCAGACCGTCGCCGAGGAAGTTGACGCACAGCACGGTCGTGAGGATCAGCAGGCCCGGGAACCAGACGAGCCAGGGGGCGGTCTGCACGTACCCCTTCGAGCCGGCGAGCATGTTCCCCCACGTCGGTGTCGGCGGTTGGATCCCGAGCCCGAGGAACGACAGCGCCGACTCGAGGAGGATCGCTGCCGCGACCGTGAGCGTGAGGTTCACCACGACCGGACCGACGATGTTCGGCAGCACGTGGCGGACGATGATGCGCATCGGGCCCGCACCGGTCGCGCGAGCCGCCATCACGAAGTCCTGCTCGCGCACCGAGAGGGTGGCGCCGCGCACGATGCGGGCGACACCCATCCACGTGATCGCCGACACGAGGAGCACCACGGTGATGATCGAGTCGCCGAAGATCCGAGCGGCGACGATCAGGAAGATCAGTGCCGGCAGGGCGAGCGCGAAGTCGGTGAGCCGCATCAGCACCGCGTCGACGAACCCGCCGAGGTAACCGGCGACCGTCCCGACCGCCACACCGACGACACCACCGACGATCGCCACGCCGAACCCCACCGACAACGACACCCGGCCCCCGTAGAGCAGGCGGGACAACTGGTCGCGCCCCAACGAGTCGGTCCCGAGCAGGTAGTCGCTGTTCGGCGACGAGAACTGATCGGACAGCTGCTGGTCGGTGAAGTCGTACGGGGCGAGCCACGGAGCCGCGAGGCAGACGATCACCAGGGCCAGCAGGATCACGGCCGACACGAGCGCGGTCCGGTGTCGCCGGAAGCGTCGCCAGACCATCCGGGCCTGGGTGACGGCCTCCGTCGCGTCGACCGGTTCGACCGGCTCGCGCGTCTCGTCCGACATCGACGGCTCGTCGATCTCCGGCGGCTCGCCGGGTTCGACCGCTTCGCCCAGACCGGTGCGCGCCCGCGACAGCACGCGACGGACCTCAGGCATACCGGATCCGTGGGTCGAGGAACGTGTAGACGAGGTCGGCGAGCAGGTTGAACACGATCACGGCGGACGCGGTGATCATCAGCCACGGGAGGATCACCACGTAGTCGCCCGACTGGAGCGCATCGAGGAACAGCGGCCCCATCCCCTGCCACTGGAAGATCGTCTCGGTGATGACGAGGCCACCGACGAGTGCGCCCATGTCGTTGGCCAGCTGCGTCGACACCGGGATCATTGCGTTGCGCATCCCGTGCCGACGGACGACCGTCCGCTCCCTGAGGCCCTTCGCCCGCGCCACCCGCACGTGATCGGCGTTCAGGGCGTCGATCATCGAAGCCCGCATGAAGCGGCTGTACACGGCGATCAGCTGGACCGACAGGACCAGCGCCGGCAACGCGAGATGCCGGAGCCGATCCATCAGGTCGAAGCCGGTCGTGCCCGGCGAACGCATCCCCGACGTGAACAACACCGGCCCGTCGAGCCCGAACCAGTCGACGAGGTACAGCCCGAAGAACAGCTGGAGCATGATCGCGAACCAGAAGTTCGGCATCGACAACCCGAAGAACGCTGCGCCGGTCGCACCGGCGTCGAGGAAGCTCCCGCGCCGACGAGCGGCGATGACCCCGATCGACACGCCCACGACGAAGCTGAAGACGATCGCGGTGAACCCGAGCACGGTCGTGTTCCAGAGCGCGGTCCTCAGCTGCGGCCACACCTCCCGGTTGGACACGAGCGACCGGCCGAGGTCGCCCTGCAGGAAGTTGCCGAGCCAGCGCAGGTACTGCTCGGTCGGCGAGTCGTCGAGTCCGAGCTGTTCGCGGTAGCGGGCGATGTCCTCGGCCGAGACCCGCGGGTTGCTGCGGATCCCGGCCTCGGGGCTCGACACCGAGCGAGTGGCGATGAACGAGAGGATGCTCGTCGCCAGCAGGAGTGGGATCGCCACGGCGAACCTCCGGACGACGAGGGCGATCACAGGCTCGCCCTCGTCATCCGAAGGTCGTTCGGCGACCGGTTCACGTCACTCGACGAGGAACCAGTCGTACATGTTGGCGAAGCCGCCGTAGCTGCTCGCCGTGAAGTCGCCGATCGGGCCGCCGAGGCGGTCGCTCCTCCAGGCGGTGAGGTTGGGGAGCTGGTACAGCGGGATCCACGGAACGTCGGCTCGCACGAGCGCTCCGATCTCCCGGATCGTCGCCAAGCGCTCCTCCGGGTCGAGCTGCTGGTCGGACAGCAGCGCCAGATCGGTCACCTCCTGGTTGTCCCAGGCGATGCTGTTCTGCCCGGCGAATCCGTTCTCCTCGCTCGGGATCTGGCTCCGGTCGTAGATGGTGGTGACCGACGGATCGGGGCTCGCCACCTGGGCGTACAGACCCATCCCGAAGTCGAGCGTCGGGAGGCGGTTCTGGAAGAGCTCGCCGGCGTCGAGGTTGTTGATCACGAACCGGATGCCGAAGTCGGCGACCTGCTCCTGGACGAGCGCCTGGACGTCCTCGCGGCGACGGTTGCCGGCGACGGTGTTCCACTCGATCTCGAAGATCTCGCCGTCCTTCTCCCACACGCCGTCACCGTTGCGGGCCCACCCGGCGTCGGTCAGGATCTGCTCGGCTCGGTCGAGGTCCTGCCCGGCGTCGGCGAAGTCGGTGCCGCACCACTCGCCGACGTTCGGCACCCAGCCGCCGCACTGCAGGACCTCGGCGCCCGGGTCGACCGGGGCCATGACCGTGTCGACGATCTCCTGGCGGTCGATGGCGTACAGCAGCGCTTCACGCACCGCCGGGTCGGCGAGGATCGGCGACTGCGGTGACTGCTGGTTCATCCAGAGCCCTTCGAACACGACTCCGCCCGCCAGCGTGAACTCGATCGAGTCGTCCGACAAGCGCTCGGTCACGCCGGGCGACGGCTGGGGGAAGATCGCCGAGACCTCGCCCGTCTGCAGGGCGATGATCTCGGTGTCGGTGTCCTCGCGAGGGACGAACGTGACCTGGTCGATGACCGGGATCCGCTCCTCGTCCCAGTAATTGTCGTTGCGCACGAGGATCGCCTCCTCGGCGTTCCACGATTCGAGGATCCACGGAGCACCGGAGAACTCGATCGCGTCGAGCATCTCCTCGGCGGTGTCGGTCGACTCGAACTCGTCGGCCTTGAGCAGGAACTGCGTGCCCCCACCGAACAGGTCGGCCCAGGGCGCATAGTTCTCGCTGAACGACATCACCGGGTTCTTCGGGTCGCTCGTGTCGACGTCGGTGATCAGTTCGTAGCCGGCGGTCGAGAGTGTGCCGGTCGAGTCCATGATCGCCCGCCAGGTGAACCGGAGGTCCTCGCCGGTGATCGGGGTGCCGTCGTTCCAGACGGCGTCGTCGGAGATCGGGAAGGTGATGGTGAACGGGTCCTCCGTGATGAGACCGTTCTCGAGGCTCGGAGCCTCGGCCAGCACCGGCGACGCCTGGTAGTTGCCCTCGGCGTCGACCTCCATCATCTTCGGCAAGATGTGGTGGATCACCGACCAGGTCAACCACGAGGCGTTCGCGCAGGAGGTCACCGGGTTGATGCACTCGGGCCACTGTTCCGCGGCGAACACGACGCTTCCGCCCTCGGTCGCCGCAGCGTCCTCACCTGCATCGCCGTCGGCGTCCGACGATCCCGTATCGGACGAGTCCGAGTCGGACGAGTCGTCGGACGATCCGTCGTCGGACGAGTTCTCGTCGGTCGTCCGCGCCTCCGAGCCGGACTCGACGGTGTCGCCGTCGGCGTCGTCGTCGCTGCCGCACGCGGCGACGAGGAGGCCGGCCACGACCGCGCCGGCGAACCAGCGGCGTCGACGGCCAGGCGAAGGTCGGATGGCTGGGTTCATGTGTCCCCCGGGGGTTCGTTCACGTCGGACGCACGGGGTCGCACGTCCGAGGGGAACACGCAGCCCGGGACGAGCCGGGGGGACGTCGCTGCGAGATTTCTCAGCGCGGCCCGAGTTCGCCGCGCAATGGCAACGAGTCGGGCACACCTGCGTGAGGGTCGGCGGCTGGAGGCGGACGCTGGATCGCCGCCGTGACCAACGCGACCTCTTCGCGCGGGGTGAGAGGAGCGATCGCCGCCGCTGCGACCGATCCCTCGGACGGTTCGCTGCCGAGCGAGCTCGACGTCGGTGCGCTCGCCGCGTCGCTCTCGTCGACCGAGTTCGTGATGGAACTCGACGTGTCGGCGGGCGGCGCAACGCCCGTGTCGGTTGCGGCCTCGGCCACATCGTCACCGACGATCGACACCACGGTCGGCTCGCTGACGGCATCACCCTCCGCCGCCGTCGCACCATCGTCGAGCGCCGGGTAGGTGCCGATCGAACTCAGGACCGCCGCCACGACAGCGACCAGGATGACGACCGGCGCTGCGGCCACCAGCACGCGCCCCGGGGCATGCGGCCGAACGGCAGCGGACGCTGACGGAGAGAGTTCGGGGATCTCGACCGGGATCTCGCGGATCTCGTGGGCCGCACGGTGCAGGCGGCGTCCGATGCTCACGACGCCCCCCGCTCGGAACGAGTCGCGGCTCGGCCCGCGTCGGAGCCGTCGGCGGCAGACGGGCCCCCGACGGAGTCGTCGTCGGTGTCCCCGAGCAGTGCGGCGAGAGCGGAGCGACCCCGTTTGAGGTGGGTCCGCACGGTCTCGTCGCCGAGGCCCAAGATCTCGGCGACGTCGGCGATCGGACGGTCCTCCACGTAGACCAGAGCGAGGACCTCGGCCTGCCGGGCCGAGAGGCTGCGAAGTGCGGCCCAGAGGTCGTGGTCGGTGAGAACCGGTGCGTCCTCGGCGACCGGTCGGCTCGACAGCGTCTCGAGGGCGCGTCGCTCGGTGGTCTGCCGGCGGCGGAACGAGATCGACCGATTGATCACCACCCGACGCACCCAGAGGTCGGGGCGGTCGTAGCGGACGAGCCGGTTCCACCGCCGGTGTGCGGCGACGAACGCCTCCTGAGCGAGTTCCTCGGCGACCGGCATCGATCCGCACAGCGAGAACGCCAGCCGGGTCACCGCCGGATACTGGGCACGGTAGAAGCCGTCGAAGGTCAGCCCGTCGGACGACGCGGACGAGTGTGCCGAGTTGGCCGAGACGGACGACGGAGCCCCCACCAACGGAACACGCAGCAGCCACCCGATCCGGGGGACACGGACCACGAATTTCTTTCCCGACGAGCGCGACGCACGGTGCTCGGCGGCATCCGGCGTCGCGCCCTCGGTCATGGCATCTCGGGGACCGTGATGGCGTCGGTGTCGAGCGGGAACGGCACGTCGGTGGCGGGCCGGGCGGGTGCCGTGGCCGCGTCGGGCATGTCCTCGAGATCGGGCAGTGGGGGCAGTTCGGCGACCTGGTAGTCGACGGCGGGCGGCTGCGAGTCGACCGCGGCGAGCCAGGCGAACACGTCGAGCGGATCGACGTCCCACGCTCCCCCGTCGGCGGCGGCGGCGTCGCCGTCGCACGGTGCGATCGACTGCAGATCGGCGGGTCGGCTGGTCGACGAGTCGTTCTCCGCCCAGCAGTTGCGCAGCGATCCGGTCAGCGCGTCGACGCCCGCCACACCGAGGTCGGCCTCGCCGCTGTCGAGGACGACGTTGTCGCGCACGATGTTGTCGTAGGCGTCCCAGAGCAGCGTGTCGGGGATGTCGGCAGCGAGCGGCTGCTCGCGCTGCTCGTCGCAGGTGACGGTCCATTCGCTCTGGTCGGGCACGTCGTCGTTGGGTCCCTCCTCGAGGAACGGAACGAGGCCGATGCCCGTGCGAGCGTGGTCGTACACGAGGTTGCGTTCGATCGTGTTGGCGATCCCGCCGGGAGCGAGGATGCCGTTGCCCATCGCGAGGAGCGCGACGTCGATCGCCGGTGTGTCGGGCTGGTTGTTGGAGTGGACGGTGTTGCCCACGATCAGGTTCTCGCGCTGCGGATAGCAGAGTTCGTAGCTGCCCGAGTTCGGCACGATGCCCGCACGGTTGTTGCGGAACGTCGAGTTCGCGATCACCAGGTTTCCGCCGGCGTTGGTGCCCGAATACCCGAGACCGTTGTGCTCGGACAGCACGTCGACGACATGGGCGTCGCACGGGAAGCACTGGCCGATGTAGAACCCGGCGTCGGGGCTTCCGGCTCCGTACGAGTGCTCGATCTGCCCCCGGACGGAGTCGAACGCGTAGATGCCGTAGTCGCCGTTGCGGTACGCGCTCACGTACGACGCCCGGTACCCGGTCGACGACACGAAGAACACGCCGTTGGTCGTGTAGTTCTGCGCCGTGAGGTTCTCGACGGCGACGCCGGTCGCTCCCAGCACGCGGATCCCGTTGTCGAGTTCGAACTCGCCGTCGAGAACCACGCCCTCGCGCTCGAGCCCACGGATCACGATCTCGTCGGTGGTCACGTCGACGGCTTCGTTGTAGGTGCCGGACGCGATCAGCACGAGATCGCCGGCCGACGCCGCGTCGACGGCGGCCTGAACCGTGTCGAACTCCTCCGGCACCGCCAGCACCCCGTCGGCGGCCGGGCCATCGGTCTCGGGCATCTGGGCGGGCTCACCGCCGTCCGACGCCTCGGTCGCGGGTGGCGACTCGGTGTCGGCCGGCGCGTCCTCGCCGGGCTCATCGGCTTCCGTCTCGACCGGTGCGTCGGTCTCGGCCGTCTCCGCCAACGTGCCGTCGGTCTGGCCGAACGCGACGTCGGTCTCGCCGCCCGAATCCGTGTCACTGCCCCCGCATGCCGCCACGCCGAGCGCGGCGACCACTGCGAGGCTCCCCCATCGCCTCATGACGGCAGTCTCGCGCGCCGACCCCTGTCGCCCGAAACACCCCGATTCGGGCGATGGCGCCGATCAGCTCGGTGCCAGGTCTGCGAGGCAGCCGGCCACACTCTCGAGCTGGTCGGCGTAGGCGTCGAGGCTGAAGACTCCGATCGCCTGGTTGTAGTCGCCGGCGTCGCACACTCGGCCGCCGTTCACGGCGTCGAGCGTGAGGAAGAGCGCGTCCTCCAGCATCGGATCCCCGTACAGCGGGGCACTGAACACGACGACCGCATCAGCGTCGTCGAGAGACGGCACGATCTCGGTCGAGACGTACGCACCACCGGTCTGATCGAGATCGACCTCCGGCGCGACGACTCGGAGCCCCAGGCGGTCGGCCCAGTCGGTGGTGATCCCCCCGCCTTCGCCGTACACGTAGAACTGCCCGTCGTAGTTGTTGTTGTCGATGATCGCGATCGAGTCGACCTCGATGGAGTCCGAGATCGCCTGCAGACGATCGTCGAAGCCGGTGATCAACTCCGTGGCGCGGTCGGACCGACCGACCAGACCGGCGACGGCCTCCAGCTGCGCGGTGATGGGTGATGTCCCCGACTCCCACAGCACCACCGGCGCCAGATCGGAGAAGGAGTCCAACGACTCGCCGATGAAGGACGGCTGCCCGACGATCAGGTCGGGAGCAGCCGTCGCGATCTCCTCGACGTTGAAGTCGCCCCCGAACGGAAGGGTCTCGACGTCCACCAGGTCGGGATCGAACCCCATCGCGGACCATGCGTCGAGGTTCTCCTGACCGCCGATCCACTCGAGGTCGGGGATCGGAGTCACCACCGGATGGACGCCGAGCTGCAGCAGATGCGTGGCGGTGAACAGGTCGAGCGCGGCGATCCGTGCCGGCTCGGACGGAACCTCGACGTCGTTGCCGAGGCCGTCGGTGACGACCACGGTGCCGGGGCTGGCGGGTTCGGTGTCGGGGGTCTCGGACATCGCGGTCTCCAGATCGTCGGGGGCTGACGTCTCGGCGGTGGTGTCGGCCGTGGTCGCGTCGGCAGAGCCGTCGTCAGAGGTGTCGTCGCTCCCGCACGCTGCGGCGATGAGCATCGTCGCAGCGCCGAGCAGCGTGAGTCGGCGGTTCCAGCCATTCATCTCGTCTCCCGTGAGGTCGGACATCAGGTCGGTCAGAGACTGATGCGACCGATTCGAACCAGGCGGCCAAGATCTCGAACTGGGCGGCCACGTCTCGGTCGGTCCACCGACGGACTCGGTGGACACGCGGCGCCGGACGAACTGGGCCGGCGTGATCCCGGTCTGAGCGGTGAACGTCTTGTCGAGCGCTTCCCTCGATCGATACCCGCAGCGCCGAGCGACCTCACCGACCGGAAGACCATCGCTGAGCAACCGCAGCGCGGTGTGCACGCGCAGCTGAGAGCGCCAGGCCCGGAACGAGACGCCGGTCTCGTCCTGGAACAGTCGACGGAGAGTCCGTTCGCTCGCACCCACCCGAGGTGCCCAGTCTCCGAGTTCCAACGTCGAGCTCGGGTCGGCGACGAGCATGTCGGCGACCTCCCGGGCCCGCGGGTCGGACGGTGTCGGCAACGGTCCGGCGTGCGAGACGAAGGAGTCGAGGAGGTGAGCGATGGCGGCGGACAGGAGGTGGGTCGCCCACTCACTGTGCGGGTGCCGAGAGAGGTGGGCGAGGATCGGGCCGACGACGTCCTCCATCGAGATCGTCGTGGCGCGAGCCCACGAGAGCGGACATGTGTCGGCGATGAATCGTGCGGCCCACCACCTCCTCGACGACACGACCGTGGCGGGATGACCGGCCGGGATCCACATCCCGAGCGGCGAGGCGACCACGAAGTCGTGGCGCGGCGTCCGGACCTGCAGTGCCGAGGTGTCGCCCCAGATCAGGTGATGTCGGACGGGGTCGAGGACGTCGATCGCCGTTCGCTGACCTGCGAGCGGAACGCGACGGCCGACATCGCTGAGCACCACACCCTGGTGCGAGTTCACTTCCATCGCCGGATGGTACGCGATGGTTAGGTGACCCTTACGACGAAGGTCGCCAGGGCGAGGTTCGCCGTCGGGTCAGAAGCCGGCGTGGAGGTCGTAGCCGCGTTCGGTCCAGTAGTCGGTCGGCCGGTCGTCGGTGAACTCGATCGATCCGATGCGCTTGAGCTGTTTGATCCCGTACTTGAGGGGAGTGACGATCCGGATCGGCGACCCGTGTCCAGCCGTCAGCTCGTCGCCGTTCAGCGCCCACGCGAAGAGGGTCTGGGGGTGCATCATCGTGTAGTTCTCGATCGCCGACGAGTAGTCGCGCCGCACCGAGCCGTTGTCGGTCTCGGGAGGGGTTCGCAGCACCGACCAGGCGGCGCCCATCTCACCCGGCGCATAGCGGTCGAGCACGTCGGACACTCGGACACCGGTCCAGTGCACGATGTTGCTCCAGCCCTCGATGCACTTGTGCTCCCAGACCATGTCGTGGACCTCGAAGTCGCTCCGGATCGACGACAGCGGGATCGGATCGAGGGTGGCCCCGCCGACGCCCGTGAGTGAGATCTCCCAGGTGGCGGCTTCGTCGGCCTCGACCTGGATGAGCTCTCGGCTGCTGTTCTCGAGCCCGTGTCGGCCGTTGATCCGGATGTCCTCGCGGTCGGAGATCGAGAAGGTCCGTGCCCGCGCTCCATCACGTTCGAGCGCGGTCCACAGGCTCTCGTTGCGGTCGAGGGCGGCGCGCAACACGTCGGGGATCGACTCGTCCTCAGGACGGTTCTGGACCCAGCGGAACCCGAGGATTCCCGCGGCTCCGAGTGCACCGAACGACAGGAACGCACGCCGCGATCGCTTCTTGTAGTCCGCGAGGTCGATGATCTCGCCGGCGTCGGTCTGCTGCCGGAGTCGAATCTCCCGATCGACGAGCTCGGCCGCACGTTCGTCGAGCTGCTCACGATCGGTCACGACGTCACCTCCTCGCGCTCGGCGTCGTCCGATCGATTGCCGACCGCCACCAGCTCGGACACGTCGGGCTCGGGAGAGGCTTCCCGGCGCGTCTGGGTGAAGTACCCCGTGATCATCGAGGCGAAGTTCCGCCACCCGGAGCGGGCAACCTGGATCAGATGGATGCCGAAGAAGACGAGAAGTGCGATCGTCATCGAGAAGTGGAGGAAGCGGGCGAAGTCGTATCCGCCGAGGATCGTGAGCAGGAACGACAGCTGGACCGGCTTGTAGATGGCGAAACCGGTCAGGACCAGCAGCGTGGAGATGGCGAGCACCGCCGAGTACGTGAGCTGCTGGGCCGGGTTGTACTTGCCCTGCGGTGGGCGGGTCTTCCGCAGGTGGAGGTCGTGCAGCACGGTCTTGCCGGCGTCGCGCACCCCCTGGACATCGGGGACGAGGTACCGCCACCGGCCCTTCCGGAGCAACCACAGGCCGTAGAGCGCGCCGTTGATCACGAAGAACCAGCCGAACGTCAGGTGGAACGCGAGGCCCTTGGCGAGGCGCCGCTCGAGCACCAACGCCGAGTTCACCGAGTCAGGCCAGAACTCGAACACCTGCCAGTCGGCGATGCCGATCGCGTAGGGGTCGCGCAGGTCGGCCCAGTAGATGCGCATGCCCGACCAGATCATGATCATGAGCACGGGGAAGTTCACCCAGTGCATCCACCTCAGAGCGAGTGGATGCTTCTTCTTGGCGACGACCTCGTCGGGGTCCATCAGGCCGACGTCGTCGGTCATGACCTCTCCCGGATCGCTGCCGTCGGCCTGGTCGACGGTGGTGCTCACGGCCACCGACGCTACGTCAGGCCGCTCGACGCGGAGCGTTCATCGCACCCGCTTCCGTGCCCGTTTCGAAACTGCTGGCCGGTCGTTTCGTCTCGGCCCGCCAGGCTGAGCTCAGGAGGGCGCGGTGACGACGACCGTGCCGATCATCCCGACGTCCTCGGTGCCGTGGATCGAGCAGTAGTACGGCACCACGCCGACGGTGTCGAAGACGAAGCGGTACTCGTCGCCCGGCAGGAAGACGTCGCGTTCGGCGCCGAAGCCCTCGAGCTCGCCGACGGGAAGGATGTTGTGTTCGTTGCGTCCGCCGTTCACCCACAGCACCTCGGTGCCGGCGACGACCTCGATCGTCTCGACGCGGAACAGGTTGTCGAGCGCTCGGACCTCGACCGTCTCGCCGTTGGCCGGGAAGCTCTCGCCCGCTGAGTCGAGTTCGACGTCGGGCTCGGCGCGTGTGTCCGGCGGTGCGTCGACCACGTACGCATCGCTCGGGTCGGGCGCACAGGCTGGTGCCACCACGGCGAGGGCGGCGACGGCGGCCCACGCGGAGCCGGCGGCACGGCGACGAGTCGGTGTCGCCGCCGTCACGCGTCGCCCATCAGGGCGTCCGCGTACTCCTCGCGGAGCGTCTTCTTCGAGAACTTGCCGACGCTGGTCTTCGGCACCTCGTCGATCCACACGACCTTCTTCGGGAGCTGCCACTTGGCGACCTTGCCCTCGAGGAACGACACGATCTCGTCAGCGCTTGGCTCCTCACCGGGCGCCCGAACGACGCAGGCGACCGCCGCCTCGCCCCACCTCGGGTGGGTCACCCCGATCACGGCGGCCTCGGCGACCTGCGGGTGGCCCATGATCTCGTTCTCGAGCTCGACGGACGAGATCCACTCGCCCCCCGACTTGATGAGATCCTTGGTCCGGTCGACGAGACGGATCCGACCCCGCGGGTCGACCGTGGCCACGTCGCCGGTCCGCAGCCAGCCATCGGAGGTGAAGCTGTCGCCGGCGCGTTCGTCGTCGTAGTACGAGGCGGCGATCCAGTTGCCGCGGCACTGGAGCTCCCCGCTCGCCTCGGCGTCCCACGGCAGCGGTTCGAGGGTTTCGGGATCGACGACCCGCGCCTCGACGCCGAAGCAGATCCGCCCCACCTGGGTCCGCAGGTCGGCCTTCTCGTCGTCGGACAGCTCGGCCTCCTGATCGGCGTCGAGGTGGCAGACCGAGGCGATGGGGCTCGTCTCGGTCATGCCCCACGCCTGGAGGATCGGCATGCCGAGCTGCTCGCGGTACGCCTCGCTGAGCGATCGTGGCACCGCCGAGCCGCCGCACGGGATCGATCGCAGCGACGACGTGTCCTTGCCCTTCAGCTCGGGGAGGACGGCCATCCAGATGGTGGGCACGCCGGCGGCGACCGTGACCTTCTCGTCGACGATGAGCGAGGCGATGGCGGGACCCGACAGATCGGGTCCGGGCATCACGAGCGCCGCACCGCTGGCCACCGCCGCGTGGGCGAGCCCCCAGGCGTTGGCGTGGAACATCGGGACGACCGGGAGGATCACGTCGGACTCACGAGCGGCGAGGTTGTCGACGGTCATCGCGCCCATCGTGTGCAGGTACGTCGACCGATGCGAGTAGACGGCGCCCTTCGGGTTCCCGGTGGTCCCGCTCGTGTAACACATGCTCGCCGCCTGGTGTTCATCGGCGGGAGTCGTCCACTCGACCGGCTGTGCCGCCGCGAGCAGTTCCTCGTACTGGTGCAGTTCGATCGATCCCAGCGGGAGGTCGTCGGGAACCGGTGCTCCGTCGTTCATCACGACGAGGTGTCGGAGCCGCTCGAACGTCGGAAGGAGCGGACCGAGCAGCCCGAGCAGCGACGAGTCGGCAAAGATCACCTCGTCGTCGGCGTGATTCACGATGTAGGTGAGCTGCTCGGGGAACAGTCGGATGTTGAGCGTGTGCAACACCCGACCCGTACACGGTGCGGCGAAGTAGAGCTCGAGGTGACGTGCCGTGTTCCACGCGAACGTCGCCACCCGACCGTCGGCCGTGATCCCGAGGTCGTCGAGGACTCCTCCGAGGCGACGTGTCCGCGCCGCCCACTCGCCGTACGTCGTCCGTTCGAGACCCGTCGTCGTGGCGGTCACGATCGTCTTGTGCGGGAAGTAGGTCTCGGCCCGCGTGAAGAGTTGGTCGATCGAGAGTGAAACGTCCTGCATCAGCCCCTGCATGGGCGCCGAACGTAGTCGGACGGCGTGACCGTCACGAGGGTGTGACGGCGCCGGTCCCCGTTCGACGGCGTGACCGTCACGAGGGTGTGACGGCGCCGATCCCCGTTCGACGGCGTTACCGTCACGAGGGCGTGACGGCGCCGACTCCCTTCGACCCCCCGGCCGACCCGGCGCCCAGCACAGGCGGGGCGCCGCTCCCACCGCCTGATCCGTCCACCGCCGTGGCACCGGCTCGACCCTGGTGGGCGCCCTACACGCTGGCGGCGTTCGTCGGACTCGTCATCTGCACCAACGTGGCCAGTGCGTCGTGGGCGAGATGGATCAACGACGACCCCGAGCTGGTGCTGATCTTCTCGTCGCGCAATCGCTTCCTCGCGCTCTCACTCGCCGCCGGCGTCAGCCTTGTCGCGTACGCCATCATCGCCACGTTCCGGATCAGCATCGCGTTCGCGGTCTGCCACATGATCGGGCGTGCGTACTCGAACGACGCGATCGGGTGGTTCAAGAAGTACCTCGGGTTCACCGACGAGGCGGAGCAGCAGTTCGACCGCGCCTTCGAGAAGGCCGAGTGGGCGCTGATCCCGTTCTTCGCCGGCTCCAACATCGTCGCCGCGCTGACCGGCGTCCGGAAGACCCCGCCGATCCGCCTCGCCGTCCTCCTCGCGATCGGAATCGCCGGTCGCCTCGTGCTGTTCTGGTGGCTCGCCCGGACCTTCGAAGACGAGTTGGTGTCCTTCCTCGACTGGGTTGCTCGATACCAGTGGTGGGTCGTCGGTGCCTCGGTCGGCCTCGTGGTCCTGGTCAACCTCCGCAACCTCCGCCGCCGCTGACCTCCTCCCGTCGCCTCCGACGGTGCTACACATCGGGCATGGCTGAAGTCACCCTCGGCGGAAACCCCGTCCACACCTCCGGCGAGCTCCCCACCGTCGGAGCACCCGCACCCGAGTTCACGGTCGTGGGCTCCGATCTGGGCGAGATCTCCTCGGCCGATCTCGCGGGCAAGAACGTCGTTCTCAACATCTTCCCGTCGGTCGACACCCCGACGTGCGCCACCAGTGTGCGCACGTTCAACGAGAAGGCCGCCGAGCTCGACGACACCGTCGTGTTGTGTGTCTCGGCCGACCTGCCGTTCGCCCAGGGTCGTTTTTGCGGCGCCGAGGGCATCGAGAACGTCAAGACCGGGTCGAGCTTCCGCTCCTCGTTCGGATCCGACTACGGGGTCACCCTCACCGACGGCCCTCTCGCCGGTGTTCTCGCCCGTGCCGTGGTGGTCGTCGGCCCCGACGGCGCCGTCAAGCACACCGAGCTGGTCGGCGAGATCGCCAACGAACCCGACTACGACGCCGCACTCGGCGCCGTCTGACCGGCGCCGTCTCCTCGGCGGCGACGCGCGCGTTCGGCCCCTCGCCGAGCGAGGTGCCGCCCCGTGTGATGAGATGACGTCGTGACAACGGGCGGTCCCGATCCCCTCGCTCCGTTCGATCGTCCGCCCGGCACGTCGCCGTGGGCTCCCGGAGGGGACCCGGAGCGCGGGTTCGAGCTGCGCGCCGAGCCGCCGCCACCGGATCCCGTGGTCGCCGCCAGCTCGAGTCCGATCGTCTTCGACTCACCCGCCGACGGCCTCGGAGAGCGTCACGATGGCGGCATCGATCGCGACGGCTCGCCCACCCCGGGCACCCGGCGCCGCGGGCTCGTCATCGGAGGCGCCGTGGTCACAGCGCTCGCCGTAGCGGTGGGCGTGTCGTTGGTGATTCCGGACACCGACCTCGACGGTGGGATCACGGCGACCCCGGCCGACGAGGACACGGTCATCGACACGTCCGACCCGCAGGTCGGCCCGGCGACCGATCCCGAGGACACCGACGACGCCGGCGGCGAGGTCCTGCCGGGCCTCACGGATGACGATGTCGATCCGAACGATCCCGACGGCGACGGGATCCCGCTCCGGGTCGACGTCCCCGAACCCCTCGCATCGATCACGTCGCCCACCGAGATCGTCGCGCTCACCTCCGACGGTCTGCACGTCACCGTCTCGCTCCCCTCCGGAGGGGTGCGGGTCGCTCCGCACGAGATCAGCCCGTCCGCCATCCCCGACGTCTTCTTCAACTCGTCGCTCCTCGCCACGCCCTCGTTCAGCGTCTTCAGCGACGGTGGCGACCTCGTCGTGGTCGACCGTCTCGGCGACGTGAGCGAGGTCCCGGCGCCGGCCTTGTCATCCGATTCGGTGGCGTTCGACGCCCGACGATTCCCGATCGGCTGGTCGCGCACAGCCGACGGGACCGAGGTCGCGATCATCGCGGCGAGCGACTTCACCGGCCTCCAGGCGTCGTTCGCCGCGGTGACGGCGGCAGGGGACGTCACTCCGCTCCAATTCGGCCTCGACGCCAACGTGTTCGAGCCGGTGCCCGCCGTGTTCGACGACGGGGCGATCGTCCTCGAGAACGGCGGCCTCATCGTGCGTCGTACCTCGGTCGACGACTCCGGCGGCGCCATCGCCACCGGCGACCTCCTGGCTGGCGGGACGGCGGGATCGGTGGTCCGTCGGTGCGATGCTCCGGATGTGTGCGTCGTCGAGTTGATCGACGAGACGGGGCAGCCGATCCGTGCGGTGGCGCCGACGGTCGCCGAGTCGCTGCGCAGCCAGTTCTTCGGTGGAGCGGTGCTCTCACCGTCCGGCGAGCACGTGCTCGTCCGAGGACCCACCGGCGACGTACCGCCGAACCAGTCCTGGGTCCTCGCGATCCGACTCGACGACGGCGAAGCCACTCCCATCGTGGGGCTGAGCGACGTGTTCTCCGGTGAGTTCCCGTCGTGGCTCGCGGACGGGTCGATGGTCGTCGGTCGACCGGAGAACGGCAGCGGCTCGGATCCGTTCCCGAGCGAGCCCGGAGTCCAGGTCGTGCCCCTCGACCCCGAGGTGGAACCATTCCGGTTCGCCGAGGAGATCGGGACCGTCCTGTCGGTCACGACACGCTTCCCGGACGCCGAGCTTCCCGTGCCCGCACCGATCACGACGGCCGCGCTGGAGGGGGTGCCGCTGGCAGCCATCGGGCTTCCACCGGTCATCGTCGCCGACACGGGCGGACGGGCCAGCCGCATCGACTTCTCGACGGGCGAGGTCACGTCTTGGCGGGCGACCCTCGCACCGGGGTGGGCGGGCGTCGGTGGAGCACAGGTGATCCCCCGAGACCGGGAGGGCGACGTCGTCGACGATCTCGATGGAGAAGTCCTCGATGGCGAGCTCCCGACCGACATCCCGTCCGAGGTGGTCGTCATCAACCGGCGGGGTGACGCGGCGATCACGATCGTCGGCGACGAGGTCGCCGTCCCACCCGACTGGCCGAGCGGCGAACGATATCCGTACAACCTGAAGCTGATCTGGGCAGCCGTGCCCGGCGAGTCCGGCGCGCCGGCCACGTATCAGCTCGTCGACCATCAGTCGGTCACACGGAGCGACGCTCGCGTTCCCGTCTCCGACGTGATCGGTTCCGACGGCGAGGGCGGACTGGTCCACCGGTTCGCCGGCGATGTGTGGGTGAGTGACTTCGACACCACGACCCGGCTCACGTCCGGCGAGGTGTGGGCGATGAACGACGCGGCCGCACTCGTGTGGGAGTGCGACGACGACCTCGTCTGCGACCAGCGCGTCGTCGACCGGACGACCGGTGAGCGTCGCGCCACGAGCGGTCCGCTCGGTCGGTTCGCGATCGGAGCCACTCCGGGACGAGATGTCACGCTCACGGGCACACTGTCCCCCGATCGTCGGTGGGCACTGGTCGAGCTGAGCGACACCGCACGGACGGCGGCAGCAGATCCGCCCTGGGGCTTCGTCGAGCTCGAGACCGGGAGGATCGTCGCGACCGATGCTCCCGATCCACTCCATCCCGTGATCTGGTCCGACGACGGCGAGGTCGCCGTGTTCGTCTCGCAACGACGGCTGCGCATGTTCGACGCTGCCGCGTTCACCGTCGTCGGCGAGGACGGTGGGCTCGGAGGTTTCGACGGACTGGCGGCCATGGGACCCGCTCTGTCATGACCGACCGCAGCGGTGGTCCCGACCCGTGGCGGCCGCTCGTGGGCGAGCCGACCGAGGAGGACTTCGAGAACGCCTACGACGGCGATGCCGAACTCGACGCGACCATTCGGGCCCGGCGACGGCGGCGCCGCATCGCCGCCATCACCGCAGGCGGCGCCCTCACCTTCGCGATCGGAGGATCGCTGGTCCTGCCCGAAGGCGACGCGGATGCTCCCAGCGATTCACCGTCAGCGACGTTGGCGTCCGCCGACCGGCAGCCATCGGATGACGACGACGCCGGCGACGAGGACACCGGGGCTGCGCCGGTCGGTGACGACCCGGCCGACCGGGAACCGGACGGCGGCACCACCGCTCCGCTCCCCGTCGCGACCACCATCGACCTGCCACCCGCCCTCGCCAACGCGGTGGAGCCGTTCGAGATCGTGGCGGTCACGCCGTCGGAGTTGCATCGGATCTCCGTGCCGAGCGGGGCAGTGACCACACGGTCGCTCGTCGACGACGAGCGGTTCCGAACGGGCAGCTTCTCGATCGCCGCCTCTCCCACGATGGCGGCAGTGCGAGTCGCCGACGACTCGGTCGCTCTGATCCCGAACTCCAATGCTCCGATCATCGACTGGCCGGCCGACACCTTCGGGTCACCCGATCCGCGTCGGACGACCTACATCGAGGCCGTCGCGCCGGGAGAGGACGACCGGTTCGTGATCGCCACCGTCACCACGTTCGACCCCGACCCGGGCGAGGACGGCGTCATCGACGAGAGCGAGATCGTCTTTCCCGAGACCGAGCGACTCATCGTCGATCCCGGTGTCGCGGCCCCGATCGATCGGATCCTGACCGAGTTGCCGGACGGAGCGTCACCGATCGGAGCGACCGGGTTCTGGTGGGTCGCCGATGACGAGCGACCGTCGGTCAGCGTCGTCTCGCCGTCGGGGGACGTGCAGGAGTTCTCGGGTGCACTCGTCGGAGTGGGTCGCACCTCGATCGCCGTGAGCAGCTGCACCGACGAGTGCCGCCTCGACGTCATCACCTACCCGGGGCCGTACACTCGGGAACCGACGACGGTCCGCACGATTGAGGGCTCGACGGTCCCCGACGCGTTCGTCGGAGCGTTTCGGATCCCGGGATCGCGCTTCGGCTGGATCTCCGACGACGCCACGCTCATGACCGATCCGATCGCCGGCGTCATCGACCTCACCGACGGCTCGGTGACGACGAGCGACGGGGTCGGCGGCCCCTCCGCATGGGTTCCAGGGACGTCCGAGGTGATCGGGGTCTTCCGCGCCGAACCGGGGCTCAGCGTCATCGACCCTCGCACCGGCGAGGCGACGACGTTCGGTGCCGAGCTCGGTCGCCCCGTGGCGATCGCGACCGTCCCCCTCGACTGAGCGTCAGCCGTCGGGTGCACTGGTCGAGGGGCTCACCGGGCTCTCGACGTCGTCGTCGTCGACGGTCGGGAGGATCTCGGCCCAGACGGCGTCGTCCTCGAAGCCGTAGGCCCAGAGCGCGACTCCGCCGAGCCGGGCGGTTCGAGCTTGGTCCATCCGCAGACGGACCCCCTCGGAGTCGACCCAGTGCACCACTCGCGACTGCACACAGGTGCCCGATGCCGACTCGACCGGGAGGTCATAGGTCGCTCGCCACTCCCCCGTCGTCGCATCGAACGTGGACGTCGCCTGACGCCGCACCAGCAGGTCATCGATCGTCCGGTTGTTGACGGTGGTGACACCGACGAGCTCGGCTCCGGTGCAGTCTCCGACGGTTCCGGTCGGCCAGTTCCGTCCGTACGTCGGGATGCCCGCGACGATCTTCTCGAGCGGTACACCGTTGGCGATCGAGCCGGCGATCGACCGATTCACGAACGAGATCGGGGCGATCGGGCCGGGTTCGGCCACCGAGAAGTCGTAGATCATCAGGCGGATCCGATCGACGTACTCCGAGATCGCGCCGTGGTCGTACACCCAGAACCCGCTGTCGGATCCGCGCTCGGTGTCGTACACCGGCGGGATGCTGACGGTCAGCGTGCGGTCGTCGGCCTCGAGGCGCCCGTCGAGTTCGGCGACGAACGCCACCCAATCGGGGCGGGCGTCGGCCCAGGTGTCTCGTCCGTCGGCGAACGCGAACTGCTCGTAGTCGAGGTCGATCCCGTCGGCGTCGAGCTCGTCGGCGAACTCGATGATGGCGTCGACGTGCGCCGCTCGGTCGTCGGGGTCGGCCAGGATCGCCGCCATCCCGCCGGCGGGGAGTGCGTCGACGATCGACGGCACGAGGGCGACGTCGGTGTCGCGGACGGCGTCGAGGAAGTCGTCGGCGAGACCGGTCGGTGTGTTCGGGTCGATCTCGATCGTGTCGACACCGGTGGCGTTGAACCAGAACGGGCTGACCTCGCGCATCGAACCGAGTCGTTGCGAGGTGGTCGGGACCGAGTCGTCGAGAACCCAGTAGGGCGCCCAGGCGTCGAGCGGGATGTCGGGCTTCGGCGGCGGTGGCGTGATCGGCTCGCCGTCCTGCGACGACAGCACGACGCCGACCCCCAACAGCGACACCGCAGCCGCCGACAGCCCGGCGAGCACCGCGTACTGCCGCCGCCGGTCACGCCTGGGGTCCGACCCACAACGTGACACCACCACGGGAGGGTCGGCCGCGTCGGCCCTGTCGGCCACACCCCCGTGTGGGTCGGGCCCCGGGTGTGACGGGTCACGTTCTGGGTCTGACCCCAGGTGTGATGCCGCCGCGGTGGGGTCGGTCACGTGAGGAACGGGTCGAGCGAGCGAGTGAGGCCCGGGTGATCGGCGATCCGCTTGCAGGCCAGGACCACCCCGGGCATGAAGCTCGAGCGGTCGTAGGAGTCCTGACGGATCGTGAGGGTCTGCCCCTCGGCACCCACGATGACCTCCTGGTGGGCCACCATGCCCTGCATCCGGACCGAGTGCGTGCGGATGTTCTTCGGGGCGGAACCGCCCCGCGACCCGGCGAACACCTCGACCTCGGTCGGGTCGGCGGCGAAGTCGTCGTCGCGGGCCGCCGCCATCCGTTCCACCGTCGCGACCGCCGTTCCGGAGGGTGCATCGATCTTGCGTGTGTGGTGCAACTCGATGACCTCGGCGGTGTCGAACCAGGGCGCCGCCATCTCGGCGAAACGCATCATGAGCACGGCGGAGATGGCGAAGTTCGGAGCGATGAGACAGTTCGGCGCGTCGTCGGCTCCGAACGACGACTCGAAGAGTGCGATGTCGGCATCGTCGAAGCCGGTCGTCCCGACGACGGCGTGAATCCCGTGCATCGCCAGCCACGGCAACGTCGTTCGCGCGGCTGCCACCACGGTGAAGTCGACGACCACGTCGCAGCCGGCGTCGGCGAACGCGTGCAGAGCGGGGGCGATCTCGACATCGGAGACCGACTCGCCGGCGCCCGACACGTCGACGGCCGCGACCAGCTCGAGATCGGCGTCGGACTCGACCGCCGCACAGACCGTGCGACCCATCTGCCCGGCTGCTCCGTTCACTCCCACGCGCATGACCCCAGTCTCCCAGACGAGCCGGTGCGGTCGGGGGACGCGGAACGGCCGCCCCGTCCCCACGCCGGAGCGTGAGACGGAGCGGCCGCTCAGCTGATCGAGGGATCGATCGTTCGGTCGATCAGCGGTGCCGACGACGGCCACCGCGACGGTTGCCTCCGCCGCCTCCGTTGCCGCCACCGCCGCCGCTGGCTCCCTGCTTGGGACCGAGATCGCCGAGTTCCTCGGCCAGTTCGGCGTCGAAGCTGTCTTCGAACGACACCTCGATGACCTCCTCGCCACCGTTCGACGACGAGCCGCCTCGGCTGCCGCCGGAATCGCCGGCCGAGGCGCCGTTCGAGCCGCCGCCCGAGCCGCCGCCGTCGCCGGTGAGCGGGCTGGTGGGGGTCAGGCTGACCTTGCCCTTGTCGTCGATCTCGTCGACGGTGACCTCGATCTCCTGACCGAGCTCGAGGACGTCCTCGACGGCGTTGATGCGCTTGCCGCCGCCCATCTTCGAGATGTGCACGAGGCCGTCGCGACCCGGGAGGATGTTGACGAACGCACCGAACTTGGTGATGTTCACGACGCGACCCATGTAGGTCTGATTCAGCTCGGCCTTGGGCGGGTCGACGATGTTGAGGATCGCCGTCTTGGCCTCCTCCATGCGCCACGACTCGACCGCGCCGATGGTGACGATGCCCTGAGCGCCGTCATCGTCGACGCCGATGTCGGCTCCGGTCTCCTGCTGGATGGTGTTGATGACCTTGCCCTTGGGGCCGATGACCTCGCCGACCTTGTCGAGCGGGATCGTGATGGTCGTGATCTTCGGCGCCGTCTCGGCCACCTCGTCACGGGACTGCTCGATGGCGCCCTTCATGACGTCTTGGATCTGCATGCGGGCGTCGCGCGCCTGCTGCAGGGCCTGGGCGAGGACGTCAGCGGGGATGCCGTCGATCTTCGTGTCGAGCTGGAGGGCGGTGATGGCGTCCTCGGTGCCGGCGACCTTGAAGTCCATGTCACCCATGGCGTCCTCGGCGCCGAGGATGTCGGTCAGCGCGATGTACTGATCGCCCTCGTTGATGAGTCCCATGGCGATGCCGGTGACGTGACCGTGCGTGGGCACGCCGGCGTCCATGAGAGCGAGCGACGAGGCGCACACCGAACCCATCGAGGTCGAGCCGTTCGACGACATGACCTCGGAGACGAGACGCAGCGTGTACGCGAAGTCCTCCTGGTTGGGGATCACGGGCAGGACCGCACGGGCCGCGAGCGCGCCGTGGCCGATCTCGCGGCGCTTCGGCGAACCGACGCGGCCGGTCTCACCATTGGCCCACGGCGGCATGTTGTAGTGGTGCAGGTAGCGCTTGGTGTCGTTCGGCGACAGCGAGTCGATGATCTGGTTCATCCGCGGCATCGCCATGGTGAGCACGGTCATGACCTGGGTCTCGCCACGCTGGAACAGCCCGGAGCCGTGCGCGGTCGACAGGGCGCCGACCTCGGCCGAGATCGGACGCAGATCGGCGGTGCCACGACCGTCGATACGAACACCCTCATCGAGCACGCGCTTGCGCATGACCTTCTTCATGAGCGAGCGAACGGCCTCCTTGACCTGCTTCTGCTCGCCCTCGAACTCGGCGCCCTCACCACACAGCTCGGCGATGGCGTCGGCGGCGACCTGGTCGGTCGCAGCGTTGCGCTCGGCCTTGCCGGCGATGGCGACGGCGGGCTTCATGGCCTCGGTGGCCACACGCTCGACCGCAGCGAACACCTCGGGGGTGTAGTCGAGGACCGGCGACCACTGCATCGGCTCGATCGGGCCGCTGGTGGCGATGACCGAGGCGACGAGCTGACGCTGCAGCGCGATCGACTCCTTGATCCACACCTTGCACGCCTCGAGGCCGTCGGCGAGCACCTCTTCGGTGACCTTCTTCGCGCCGTCGGCGTAGTAGTAGAACGCGTTCTCCGAGCCGCCGGCCTCGACCATCATCACGGCGACGTCGCCGTCGTCGAGTTCACGGCCGGCCACGACGAGCTCGAACGTGCCGTTGTCGCCTTCCTCGAAGGTCGGGTGGGCGATCCACTCGCCCTCCTGGCTGTACGCCATCCGCACGGCGCCGATCGGGCCGTCGAACGGGATGCCCGAGATCATCAGCGCCGCGGAGGCGGCGTTGATCGACAGGACGTCGTGCGGGTTCTCCTGGTCGGCGCCCAGCACCGTGGTGACGACCTGGGTCTCGTTGCGGAAGCCGTCGGGGAACGACGGGCGCAGCGGCCGGTCGGTCAGACGGCAGGTGAGGATCGCTTCCTCGGTGGGGCGGCCCTCACGACGGAAGAACGATCCGGGGATCTTTCCGGCGGCGTAGGCGCGCTCTTCGACGTCGACCGTCAGCGGGAAGAAGTCGATGCCGTCACGCACGCCCTTGGCGGCGTTGGCGGTGGTGAGAACCTTCGTGCCGCCGATCGACGCCACCACGGCGCCCATCGACTGCGGGGCGAACTTGCCCGTTTCGAAGGAGAGGGTCTTCTCGGTACCCGAGACGGGACCGGAGACGGAAATGGGGTCAGCCACGAATGGCTCCTTTCGTGCACACGGCACCCTGCCGTGTGTTCTGTCAGGAGCGAGAGGACCGGTTCCCAGTTGGTAACACCGAGATCAACAGCCACTCCCCACGACCATCTCGGAGTCAGCAACCGGCAACCAGCACCTGACACTCCGTCGCTCGGACCTTCCGAGCACGACGGAGTGTAACGGCGCGATCACCGGAAC
>JBCDAK010000038.1:0-30223 GCA_039185545.1 Actinomycetota bacterium | reverse complement strand
TCGCCGCGCTCGAGGCGGCCGGACTCGAGCCGGTGTCGGTCGACGTGCCCCTCGACTGGCGCGCCGACGGTGAGGCGTACGGCCGCGCCATCGCGGCGGCCCGCGCCGACGACGACGTCGACGGAGTCATCGTCGTGTACGCACCACCGGTCCCGGCGTTCCAGGCGGTCGTCGCCGGAGCGGTCGACGAGGCCGCCTCCGACTCGCCGAAGCCTGTCCTCGCCGTCATGATCGGCTCGGAGGACGGTCCGATCACGCCGACGTCGGCGGTGCCGGCGTTCGCGTTCCCCGAGCCGGCCGCCGCCACGCTCGGTCGGTCGTACGGATACGCCCGATGGCTCGAACAGGAGACGCAGAGCACACCCGAGCCCGCCCGACACGTCGACCCGGCGCGCGCACATGACCTGATCCGTACGTGTCTCGACGAGGCCGAGCTCGACGGCGATCCACACCTGCTTCCGGTCGAGGACGTCGTCCGGCTGCTCGCGGCCTACGGCATCGAGGCAGCACGGTCGGCCACCACGTCGCCCGATCGGGCCGTCGAGGTCGCCGAACGCATCGGGTATCCGGTCGCCATCAAGTCGGCGCGTCGACGGCCGGGCCGGTCGGTGGCGGCCGGCCTCGCGCTCGACCTCGTCGACGCCGACGACGTCGACGAGTCGGTCGAGGCGATGCGCGCGTCGCTCGGCGACGACGCCGGCCTGCTGGTGGTCCAGGAGATGACCGAGCCCGGAATCAACGCGCGGGTCACGTGTGAGTACGACGAGCAGGTCGGGGTGGTCGTGTCGGTCGGGTACGGCGGGACCGACGCCGACATCGTCGCCGACCGATCGTCGCGCGTCGCGCCGCTCTCCCCCGCCGCCGCAGGCGCGGCGTTGGGGGAGACGAGGGTGGGCGCCGCCATTGACGAAGCCGACTTCGACCGGTCGCGGCTCATCGATCTCATCGTGCAGGCGTCGCAGCTGTGCTCGGCGCACGCCGAGATCGACCGCCTCGACCTCAACCCGATCGTCGTGTCCGAGGACCGGGCGATCGTCATCGACGGAGCGGTGCGACTCGTCGATCGGAGCCCGTCGTCGAGTCCGATCCGTCGACTCTGAACGCGCCGGCTCGGCAGTTCGACGAGACGAAACCCCGATCCACGTGGATCGGCCTGCTGTACTGGCCGGGTGCGGGTCTCCGTCCTGATCCCCCTGGTCCTCGGCATCGTCGCGCTCGTGGCGTTCTGGTTCTGGTATCGCCGTGCGATCGCCCGCATGTCACCTGACAGCGACGATCGGGCGCCGGCCGCGGTCCGTCTGACATCCGAACGCCTGTCGTCACTGTCGAGTCCGGGTTGGCGAGTGGTCCACGAGGTCCCGGCCGACCGTCTCGGCGGTGTCGACCACGTGGTGATCGGTCCCCCTGGCGTGATCGCCATCGAGACCGTGCTCTCCGACCGCCCCACCGCCGTCGATGGCGGACGGACGCTCACCCCGGAGGCCACGATGGCCGCCGCGACGGCGCGCGGGGCGGTTGACGATCTGACCCGCCCGGTGGGCATCGACTGTCGCACGCTCGCCAAGGCGTTCTGGGGCGCTCCCGACGCCGATCGTCCGGCTGCCGACGAGGTGGCACCCGGCGTCGTCGACGTCGAGGGTCAGCGGCTGATCGACTGGCTCGAGTCGTTGCCGCCGTCGACGATGCACTCCTCACAGGTCGATCTCGTGTGGTCCGCGGTGCTCCGCGGCATCGGCCGCCCCGACCCGCTCGGCTGACGCACGCTCACTCGTCGGCCGGCTCGTCCGCCCCCGCGATGAGGAACACGATCGCTTCCTCGGCCGACCAGGGGTCGTCGGCGAGCATCGCGGCGATCTCCGATCGTCGGCCGGGATCGGTGCCGGAGGGGATCAACGCGAGCACGTCGTCGGCCGATCCCTGGCCGGTCACGTACCGATCGATCTGTGTGCCGACGGTGACCCACAGCTCCTCGTCGATGCCCTCGACCTCTCCCTCGAACTCGTCGTCGTCGTCGAACTCGTCCTCGAAACCGCCGTCGCCCGAGCCGAACGGACCCGCCGCTCCGGCGGGTGACGAACTCACGAGGAGAACGGCGACGAGCAGGAGACCGACCGTCGCCAGTGGGCCGTGGCGACGGATGCGCTCCCGTCCGGATGCGCCCGTGCGGAGCCAGTCGAGTACTCGCCGGCGGCAGAGCACGGCGCCGTAGATCACGGCGAGGTAGAGCACGACCCATCCGGTCGCGGCCCATCGCCCGATGTCGTCGTCGGGCCACCACGGCAGGTTGATCACGATGGGGATGGCGACCAGGTGCATCGCGAACGTGAACAGCGAGGCCTCGCCCAGCGGGAGCAAGAACCAGCCGAGCGAGCGGCGGAGAGGCCGCCAGAGGAGATCGGCGATCAGCCAGGCGATCCGCAGGTAGAGGAACACGATCAACAGCGGGACGACCGGCATCTCGACCTCGCGGAGGCCCAGCGGCTCGGTGAGCTCCGGTCCGGCGACTCGCTCACCGAGCCATTCCCATCCCGCCCAGTCGTCGGAGTGCAGCCATGCCAGTCCGATGCCGACGGCGACGATGACACCGTCGAGCGCACGCCGGAACGGGACGGCATTCCACGCTGCGGCGATCCGGTGGCGGTGGTACCCGATGACGAGCCCGCCGAAGAACAGCGGTGTGTTGGGCAGCAGGGCCCGGAAGGAGGCGAACCCGAGGGTCACCGATTCGGTGGGTGCGAGCTGGCTCAACGTGTAGGCGCCGAAGGTGGCGGCGACCACGACCCACGTGCGGCCCGCCGTCATGAGCCGGAGCGCGCCGATCGCCACCGCGAGATAGAGCACGTACGCGATCAGGATGTCGGCACCGTTGAACGCTGTACGGAGCACCAGGACCTGACCGATCCACGCCCAGACGCCGGCGAACGAGCCGGCCTCCAGTTCTCCCCAGAGCTGGAAGTGGGTGGTCAGTGCGACGAGGCCCAGACCGAGTGAGATCCCGACGGTCGCGAGGTACACGGTCCACGTCCGCGCCGCGAGCCGGGTGGTGGCCTGCTCGGGCGTCCGTCCGATCGTGATGAATCCGAGGGTGAACCCGGAGATGAACAGGAAGGCTTCCGCCGCCGAGATGAGGAACCCCGAGCGTCCGCTCGCCTCGTGGAGGTAGCTCTGACTCAGACCGAAGTGGTTGATCGCCATCGCGGCGAGGGCGTATCCGCGCAGTAGATCGAGTCGGCGATCTCGGCCGCCGTCGTCGGGGTATCGCCAGCGGTCGACGAGCGAGCCACGCTCGGGCATGCCGAGGTCGCCGGAGCGTTCGCTCGGTTCGACGACGGGCGCGGAACTCGGTGTCGGGGCAGCCACGATCGCCACGGTACGGAGTGGTTCGTGAAGCGTTCGTGAACCGCGGCCCCGACCGACAGATGCGGGAGCGCGACCGCAGCGAGCGCGGCGCCGGCCCCGACGAACTGCAACGTCGACATCCCCTGGTCGAGAGCGATCCACCCGAGTGTCGTCGCGACGACCGGACTCAGCAGACCGAGGAAACTGACCGCAGCGACGGGGAGTTGCTGGATCCCCCGGAACCAGTTGGCGTACGCCAGTCCGGTCCCGACGACGGCCAGCCAGACGAGACCGGCGAGGTTGGTGCCCGTCCACGCGGTCGGCAGACCCTCGACGAGCACCGCGACCGGAAGCAGTGCGAGGCCGCCCACGGCGAGCTGCCAACCGGTGAAGGAGACGAGATCGACGGGCCGACCCCAGCGCTTCGTGAGCACGACGCCGGCCGCCATCGACACGGTGCCGGCGATCGCCGCCCCGACACCGACGGGATCGAGCGCCGCATCGGGGCCGAGGACGAGCATCGCGACGCCGACGACGCCGAGCCCGCCCGCGATGACGACGCTCGGCGTCATCCGCTCACCGATCAAGAGTGCGGCGAGGCCTGCGGCGACGAGCGGCTGGAGCGCCCCAGCGGTCGCCGCGACCCCTCCGGGCAGGCGGAACGCAGCGACGAACAGCAACGCGAAGAAGGCTCCGATGTTGAGGATGCCGAGAACCCCGCAGCGCCACCACCAGCCGCCGGTCGGCAGGCGCCGGGTCCACAGGAGGAACACGAGCCCGACGGGCAGCGCCCGAACGGTGGCGGCGAACAACGGGCGGCCGTCGGGGAGGAACTCCGTCGCCACGAAGTACGTGGTGCCCCACGCCATCGGGGTCAGAGCGGTTCGGAGGAGCGGCCTCCACAGATCTCTTGACATCAAGAGACATTGTGTTGGATTTTCTCTCGATGTCAAGAGATCATCTCTCCATGTCGAGAGATGAGTCGACGGTTCACACCACGAGTCACGGTGCGACGGACAGCACGATGCATCGGAGGGACCGCGTCGACGAGATCGTCGGTCAGTGGAACGCCGAGCGACCCGACGTCGACGTGTCGGCGATGGCGATCATCGGTCGGATCAGCCGGATCGAGCGCTTGATCCGACCTCGGCTCGAGGAGGTCTTCCAGCAGCACGAGCTCGAGTCGTGGGAGTTCGACGTCCTGGCGACTCTCCGCCGGACCGGTTCACCACACGAACTCACGCCCGGCCAGCTGCTCGACTCGACCATGGTCACGTCCGGAGCGATGACCAACCGACTCGATCGACTCGAGTCGCGCGGGTTCGTCGGACGTCGCCGCAGCCCGACCGACGGTCGCCAGGTGCTCGTGTCGCTCACCGACACAGGACGGACGATCGTCGACGCAGCATTGGTCGATCACGCCGCCAACGAGCTGCGCCTGATCGAGTCGCTCGACGCCGAACAGCGAGACGCCCTCGTCGACCTCCTCCGGGCTCTGATCGAGGGCATCGACCGGGCTGCGGAGCGTTAGGCCGACACCGTCACCGGGGTCCCGAGCGGGAGGAGGGAGGCGAGCGCTTCGATCGTCTCGTTGTCGACCCGGACACACCCGTGACTGGCGGCCGTTCCCAGGAGATCGGGGGCGTTGGTGCCGTGGATCCCGATCACACCGTCGCCTCCCGCGAACTCGGTGTACACGTCGCTGAATCCGGACAGTCCGAACGCGAAGGGCCCGTACGTGCCATCGGGTGACTCGGGTTGCAGGAGCTCGGCGAGGAAGAACGCACCGTGCGGGGTGGGCGCGACCTCACGCCCCACAGCGATCTCGGCGACGACGATCGGTTCGTCGTTCTTGAACACGGTCATCTCGAACTCCGACGTCGACACCTCGACGGAGTACGGGTTCCGGAACAAGTCGACGTCGGCCGCACGGACCCAGCCCGTCGAGCCGTTCGGCCGCACCGGCAGGTGGACCTCGACCCACTCGGCTCGCTCAGCGGCCTCCGGATCGACGGCCGCGAGGACCAGGGGCCCGCCGCGGGGAGTCGGGTTCGCGAGTTCGACGACGCTCGACGCGTCACCGTCGGGTGCGTCATACGCGATCAGGACGTCGTCGGCCGCGCGGACGACCACCGACTCGCCGAGGTTGAGCGGGTCGACCCAATCGAACTCGATCGCGAGCGAGGGCATGCCCGAGGCTCCGTCCAGAACGGTCGACCGAGGCTCTCCGTCGCCGGCGGGATCCTCCAGCTCGTCTCGACCGGAGTCACCGGCCGACGGGGTCTCGGCGGCCGCCGGGGCCGGGTTCGAGACCGCGTCCGGACCGTCGGGCGCGTCGGGCGCGCATCCGGCGAGAACGCCGACACACAGACAGACGCCGATGCGCCGCAGCGGGCTCACGGGCGGTGGAGCGAGGTCAGCCCGTGAAGTCGGGCTCGGCCGACACCGGAGGATCGACGGGCGCCTCGGGCGGCGGTTCCGACTCTCCGGGTTGAGTCGTCGTGGTCTCGGTCTCGGGAACGGTCGTCTCCGGCGCTCCGGGCACGGTGGTCTCGGGAACCGTGGTCTCGGGGACGGTCGTCTCGGGAACGGTGGTCTCCGGTGGATCGGTCGGCGGCGGGGCCGTCTGCTCGCAGTCGAGTTCGATGGTGAGGCCACCGCTCGAGCGACCGTCCTGCCCGAACTCGAGCTCGACCGTGATGGTGTCGCCGAGGACCACCGGACCCGTTCCGCTGATCACGTTCCCCGGCGACCCCTCGACGTCGTCGAGACGGGTGGAGGTCCCACCACTGCTCACGATGAGGTTGTTGCCCGGGTGAACCGACGAGTTGTTCTCGGCTCGGAGGGTCGCGAGGCACTCCGCTCCCACGAATTCGTCGGCCACCGCCTGCTCGGTGAGGACGATCACCTCGCCGACGTTCCCACCGATCGCACCGTCGATGTCGATCACGATGTCGTTCGCGCTCGCCGACGAGTTCAGACCGACGATCGCAACGATCGTTGCACCTGCTGCTGCGACGACCGCCGCAGTCCGGCGTCTCCTCATGACGGATTCTCCCCTGTTCGGAACGGTGCCCACTGGAGCCGGACCCGGGTCCCCGGAACCGTGCTGGCGCGGACCCTACACGACCGCCGGGAGCGTGGATCGCTCCCCCCAGGCCCGACGTGACGGCGGACCGCCGGGATCAATCGGACGTGTCGGACGATGCCCGCTCCGGCTGCGCCGGAGCACTGCGATCGAGGCCCTGCCCGGTCCCCGTGCCGTGGTCGTGGCACCCCTCGGGGACCGCCCCGGGATCACGCACGTCGGCCACCGCCGCCCACAGATCGGTCGCTGACACCGGTCCGACGAAGCTGCGCTGCATCACGCCGTCGGCGTCGACGATCACGATCGAGGGAACCGCCTCGATGCGGTACCTCTCGTGGACGCGTCGGTCGGCGTTGAACTCGACCTCGGCGACGGCGACCTCGTCGGACTCGAGCACCTTCGCCTTCTCGGCGACCGACGCGCAGGTGGCGCAGGTCGCTGACGTGAACACGGCGACGAGCCACGGTGCGTCGGGTCGCACGAAGTCGGAACGATCGAGCTGCTCGGGAACCGCGAAGGTCCGCTGCGTCGGCGCGTCGATCGATCGCCGACGCCGGAGCACCGCCGACACGCCCACCGCCAGGATCACGATGGCGATGGCGACGACGACCTGGGTCACCACGTCAGCCTACGGACAACCGGTGTCGGACACCGTTCGACCGGTGACGGTCCGGGACCGGGACGATTCAGGTGGCCGGGAGGAGCCAGCTCGCGGACCGTCCGTCGAGTCCGTTGCCGCGCGGCAGGAGCCGTTCGACGAACACGCGGTTCGACGTCTCGATGATGAGCTCCTGGCCGATGACGTCGGGATCGGTGAGATCGATCCTGAACGTCTCCCCCGGCGGCGCGGTGAGTCCCGTCAGCGACGGGACCGGTGTCGGACCGGCCGGACCGACGGCGCTGACGTCGATGGTGGCCGGCGCCTGATCGATGTTCCACACGACGAGCGCCTCCGGCGTGGCGTTCCGCGGACCGATGCCCATGTGCCAGGTGGTGGAGACGAAACCGTCGGGACGGGGTGGCGCCCCGAGGTTGATCGTCGTGGTGATCGACGACTCGGTCGGCACGGTCATGATCCGCTCGACGACGATCGACGGCTGGGCGAGCGTCGAGAAGACCGCCGCGTGCGGGCCGTCGGGGATCACACCACCGGACCCGAACACGCTGTCGAAAGCTCCGTCGTCGGCGGTCGCTCCGTCATCGCCGTCCTCGGCGCTGAACGTGGCCCCGTCGTCGGCGTACGGGTCGAAGATGACCACCCGACGCGGCGGCACGGGGATCGGGTCGAGATCCTCGACGCCCGAGCCGATGGGGAGCCCGCCGAAGAACACCGTCACCTCGACGTCGTCGTCGGTCGGGTTGTAGATCGAGTACGTCTCGCTGACGCCGTCCTGACGCTCACCCAACGCGAACCACCACTGATCGCGCAGCGCGGGGGCGGCGAGCGACACGTCGTACCCGAGGCGGCCGCCACCGACGTAGTGCTGGGCCCGCCCCACGACCAGCCGACCGGCGTTGACTTCGATCGACGTGGCGATGACCGGCTCGTCGCGGGCGCCGAGTTCGGCGATGGGGATGACACGGACCGACCGTGGCGGGACGATGAAGCCGCGGAACTGACCCGGCTGCGCCTCACGTTCTGCCGTCGAGAAACGCAGCGATGCCCGAACCGTCTCCTCGAACGGGTTGGTGAGCACGAGCGTCTCGGTACTACCGCCCAGCGTGAAACCGTCGGCCAGGTACCACGTCTCGGAGGTGTCGTTCGCACACGCCGCCACCGATTCACCCGCCGGGTGGACGGCGCGCTGCTCGACCAGCCCCCCACCACCCTCGATCTCGACGACGACGCTCGCAAAGGGCACCGGCTCGGCGAGTGTGGCACCGACGTCGATGCGCGTCTGTGACCACGCATCGACCGTGAACGATCGCTCGCTCGCGACACCGTCGGGCGTGAGGATCGTGTAGCGGCCCGTGAGCTGCGACCCGTCGCGGTTGGAGACCACCACGTCACCTCCGACACCCGCCTCGCCCGTGGCCGGCACCCCCGGACAGAACCAGCTCCCGGTCAACGAACCGGACACACCGACGGCCGGCATCCAGGTTCCACGCTCCTCCGCGAACACGGGCGTGGTCGGCTCGACACTCTCGCGGCCGACCACCACGATCGCTGCGAGCGCGGCGATGATCACCACGATCGCCGGAAGGGCACGGCGCGTCATCGGGTCTCCTCCCCGGATGTCTCGGACGCCCCGGATGTCTCGGACGCGGCCGACGCACCCGTCGTCCCGGGCCGACCGTCATCCGTCACCTCGTGCCCCGACTCGAGCGCATCGGAGCCACCGGCGGCCTCGTCCACAGCGCCCACCTCGACACCGCGGTCGGCGTCGTGCGTGTCCGACGCCCCGGCGATCTCGAACGCTCCCGGATCCCCGTCGTCATCGTCGACGTCGGGACGCTCGACCGCACCGGTGACGTCCATCCCGGGGTCGAAGGCGGCGGCATCACCCGACGGCGCGACGGACGCGTCGTCGAAGCGGATCAGCGTCTCGTCGGCGAGGGCCACGGTGCGCGCTCGACCGCTGGGCACGGCGACGCGCGCCGCTCCGAAGAGGGCCAGCAACCAGAGCGCGAGCTGCAGGGCCACCAGCGCCCGTCGCCCGGTTCCGGTCTCGTACTCGAGGACTGCGGTGCCGCCCTGCTCGACGTCGAACGCGATGCTCGCACCGAACGCCCGTCGCGGCGCGAGCTCGTTCCCGTCGACCGTGAGAGTCCAGCCCTCGTCGAACGGAACGGCGAGGTGCAGTACCCCCTCCCCGATCTCGTCGGTGATCGGGTCGAGATGGTCGGCCCCTACGAACGCCGGCTCCGCGTCGGTGAGATCGGCACGCACCAGCGGCGCGTTGCCCGCGAGACGTGTCGTCTCGGCGGCGTCACCCGAGAGGAGGGCCTGCGACGGGATCCACGCCGTGTTCTCGAAGATCTCGACCGTGGTCCGCAGCCCGCCGGCGAAGGTGACGATGTCGAGTTGCTCGTCGAATGCCTCGATGAGCCCGATCGGCGCCGGCAACGGGTCCTGGTTGGTCGAGACGATCCCGTCGATCAGCGGGATGGACACGTAGCGGATCCCGAGTGGAGCGAGGAGCTGGCCGGCCCGCTGGGTGGACCCGATCGAGATCTGATCGAGCGCGTCGACGATCCGCTCGTCGAGGTCGGTGGTGGGACTCGGCCACCGGGCGGTCATGTCGAGATCGTCATCGGTGATGACCGAATACGAGATCCCCTCTCGATACTCGTGCGCCCACGCGGGCAGCAGGCGGGCGTCGCCGATCAGCAGGACGCGGTAGTCGCCGGGTCGGTCGTCGGGGTCGGTCGAGTCGGCCGGCGGCAGGATCCGCTGAGTCAGCCCGCCGATGGGACTGCTGGGGGTGCCCCAGTCGCCGGAACCGATCGCGAGCACCCCGGGCAGCAGGCCGACCACGGCAGCCGCTCCGGCGGCGAGACCGAGGGGTTGGCGCCAGCCGAACCGACCGCCGCGTACGTCGAGGTCGAACGCGGCGAGTGACGCTGCGGCGGAGATGGCGAGTCCGACGGCGACCGGCGCCAGCAACACACCGGTGGGCGGCGCGGCGAACGGCAGATCGCCCCGATCGCCCAGCACCGCCGCGCCGCCGAACACGACGACCAGCAGGCCCGCGCGGACGGCCCAGGTGAGGCGCCAGGCCCGTGCCAGCAGGAGGGCCGCGACGACGGGTAGGTAGAGAGCGAGGGCGAGATAGGCGAACGTCGTCGGACCGATCTCGAACGACGCGACCGAGAGAAGCCCTCGTCCCGGCTCGCCGACCGGCGCCGGCTCGACGATGCCCGACCACGACCACGTTCCGATCCACGGAACGTTGAGGAGCACGGCGATGACCAACGCACCGACCGTCGACGCGACCAACCACCCCACCGTGCGCAGCGGCGCCATGGCGAGCGCCGAGCCGGCTGCGAGCAGCACGCCGACGACGACCGCCACGACGAGCAGGACGGGGGCGAACGCGACAGCGAGCGCGAGAACCACGCCGAGCTGCAGGATGCGGCGCGCCCGCTCGGCGGGCGGAAGCTCGAGCACGCCGTCGGGGACGTCGTCGTCGGCCGAGCGCGGGTCGGCGGTGGTGACCCCGGCGGCACGCGAGGCCTTGTGGATGAACCACGGCACCGCCGCATAGGCGATGAGCGTGTCGAACGATCCGACGGCCATCGCCCCGCCCACGAGCGGGCACGCGGCGTAGACGGCGAGCGCGATGATGCGGGCGCGCGTCGAGGGAAAGACCGTGGCGAGCTTCCAGAGTCCGATCAGGCCGAGCACGACCACACCGACCGTGAGCACCACCTGGAACGCACCCATCCGGAAGAGGGTGACGACCGAGATGATGCCCGTCGCAGCCCATCCGGTCGGATTCGATTCGGCAGCGCCGGTCCCGGTCGGATTCCACCCGCTGGCGTACGCGCCGAGCAGATCGCGCGGACTCTCGGGGAGCGGCAGGAAGTCACCGACCGGAGGAACTCCGTCGGTGAAGAAGGAACGACTGCCGACCAGCAGCGCGATCAAGGCGACGATCCACGCGATGACCGGAGCGCTGGTGCTCTCGCGCCACCGACGGACGGCGTGATCGGACCCGGCGAGTGTGGTGGTGTCGCGGCTGCGCAGGAACGCCGACAACCGCGCACTGCCGCGCTCCTGGAGTCCCAGGACCTCGCGTTCGGGCACCCGACGGCCCGGTGCGACGACACGCCGGCGTCGGATGATCGAGCCGATCCGGGGAATCAGCCCGATGAGCGCTCGGGTCGAGGCGATGGCCTCTCGGAAGCGACCGGTGAAGAGACCGACGACCAGCTCGACGACCGTGAGCACCACGAGTTCGACGAGACGCAGTGGCAGCCGCGGTGCACCGGTGAGGGTCGCGACGGCCCGAAGCCGATGGCGGGCCGCGATCCGTGCGATCGGCAGGTCGGGGCGTCGTTCCGCCAGACGCGATCGGTGCCGGACCCGAGCCAGCGGAGCGACGACGACGCGGGCGCCGCCATGGTGCACCCGCCAGCAGAGTTCGACGTCTTCACCGAGGAGATCGATGGCATCGTCGAACCCGCCCAACTCGCGGAACAGGTCGGCGCGGACGAGCATGCACGCACTCGGAACGACGAAGACGTCCCGAACGCCGTCGTGCTGCTCCTGGTCGACCTCGCCCGGCTCGATCGGCTGCTCGATCTCACCGAATCGGTCGAGGCCGAGCCCGACCGACTGCAGCACACTGGGTCGGTCCCAGTCGACCAGCTTCGGACCCACGACGCCGGCGTTCGAGCGGTACATCTCCTCGACCAGCATGCGAACGGCGTCGGGATCGGGAGCGATGTCGTCCTGACAGATCAGGAAGAACCCGTTGTCGCCCTCGACGAGTCGCAACACCTCGTTGACGGCGGGCCCGAAACCCGGGCGGCCCGGAAGCGGGCGTACGAACGACGACGGGACACGCACCTTGATGCGGGTCTCCATGCTCGCCTCGTACGCGAGGCGCACCGCCTCGTCGGAGGGCGCGTCGAGCTGCTCGGCGAGCTGACGACGAGCCTCGCTGCCCGGTTCGGCCACGAGGAACAGGAACCGCAGGTTGGGGTAGTCCTGTGCCGCCAGAGCGTCGAGAGTCGCCTCGAACCAGTCGCCCGGATCGTGGACCACCACGACCGCCACGACCGGAGGCGCCTGGGGCAGCTCCGTCTCCACGATGGGGCGAGGCTACTGGCGCGTCGTCGCGTGACCAGCGCACCCGGCGCCCGGTCCCGGCGGAGGTGGGAGAGGTAGGATCCCGCACATGCCGGCGTTCCCGTCGATCGACCTCACCGACGCCGACCTGAGCCCTCTCGTACGCGGCGCCGACCGCGCACGCCGCACGGTGTCGCAGGCGATCGAATCGCCCAGCGGAACGGCGCGCGACGCCGCCACGGCCACCACGCAGACCGCGATCGGCCTCGGCGTCCTCGCCTGGCAGCGGCTGCAGGTCCGCCGCCAGGAGATCGCTCGCGCCCTGCGCGACTGACCGGCCGCGCACACCCGTTCGATGTCGCACCGTCCTGCCGATCGACCGGTCGGCTCCGAGACCGTCACCGCTGACGGTCCGTCCCGTGCCCCTCTCCCCGAGGGCACCATCCCGGTCGCGGTCGCCCTGCTCATCGCAGGGGTCGCGACCTACGCCTTCTTCGTCATCGGGAACGACGCGGTCGGCGGCGACGAGGCGTTCGAACCGATCGTCTCACTCTGGTTCGCCACGTTCGCTCTCGCTCCGGGCTTCTTCCTCCCGCTCGAGCAGGAGCTCGGCCGGGCGCTCGCCCATCGGCGGGCCATCGGCCAGGGCACACGACCCATCGTCGTCAAGGTCGTCCGGCTCGCCGCCGTCCTCGTCGCCGCGATCGTCACGGTGATCCTGATCGCGAGCCCCCTCATCACGTCGGGGTACTTCGATGGCGAGTGGATCATGCTCTTCGCCCTGGTCGGAGCGTTCGTCGCCTACGCCCCCGCCCACCTCGCGCGGGGGATCTGCTCGGGCAGTGGCCGATTCCGCCACTACGCGCTGATCATGGGATCCGACGGGATCGTGCGGATCGCGCTCTGCGTCGTACTCGCGGCCATCGGCATCACGGCCATCGGCGCCTACGCATTCGCCGTCGCCGCCTCGCCACTGGTGGCGGTCGCTTGGGTGTGGCGTCGCGGCGGCCTGGTGACCGACGACGGACCGCCCGCGTCGTGGAAGGAGGTCGCCCCCAACCTCGGCTGGCTCCTCGTCGGGTCGGTCTTCGCCGCCATGTTGCTCAACGCCGGGCCGATCACGGCCAGCCTCCTCGCCGACGAGTCCGAGGACGCGTTCGTCACGCGCTTCTCGTACGGGGTGCTGCTCGCTCGTATCCCGCTGTTCCTGTTCCAGGCGGTGCAAGCAGCGCTGCTACCGCGTCTGTCGCGGCTCGCCGCTCGTGGCGAGTTCGACGAGTTCCGTGCCGGCCTCACCCGGTTGCTGCTCCTCGTGGTCGGTGTCGCGGTGATCGGCACGTCCGGGGCGTTCGTCCTCGGGCCCTGGGCGATCGAGTTCGTCTACGACGCGGAGCTGGGCAGCCGCACGCTGGCCGCCCTCGCTCTCGCGAGCGGGGTGTACATGATGGCGCTCGCCCTTGCGCAGGCCGTGATCGCGTTGCAGGGCCACGTCCTCGTCGCCCTCGGATGGGGACTCGCCGTGGCCTCGTTCGTGATCGTCACGTGGGCCGCCGGCCCAGAGCTGTTCCGCCGGATCGAGTACGGACTGCTCGCCTCATCGATCACGGCGGTCGTCGTGTTCGGTCTCGCGCTCCGTCAGCGCCTGGCGTCGGGCGCCGTACCCGACCAGGGATCGGTCATGGAGGCGATCACCGACCTGCCGCTCGAGGGCTGAGCGCTCGCCGTCCTGTTCGACAGGGGCGACTCAGCCGACGCCGGCGGCGGACAGCGTGGTCAGCGCCAACGACCGTGCGACACCTGGCCGCGACATGATCGTGTCGGCCACCACCGGCCGCACCCCTTCCGCGGACACGTCGTCGGCGAGATGAGCGTCGACCTCGTCGATCACCAGCGACGCCGCGATCGGCGCGTACAGACGGGCGACACCCACGGCGTCGGCGCGATGGCCGAGTTCGGTGAGCATGCGGTCGGCCGGCCCCTTGAGTGCGGCGCCACCGACGATCGGAGAGACACCGACCACCGACTCGCGTCGGTCGGTCAGCGACTCGTCGACACCGGAGAGCGATCGGATCGGCCCGATCGAGACGAGCGGATTCGAGGGAGCGATCACCACCGCCGACGCGTCGCGCAGGGCGGTGCTCGCCACGTCCGACGGCCGCGCGTCGCCGGCGAAGCGGACGCTCGTGACCGGCACCGAGTGGCGGAGCCGCACGAAGTAGTCCTGGAACGAGACCTCGTCGCCCGGCCCGCCGTCGTCGGACTCGACGGTGACGAGGGTGGCGAGTCGATCGTCGCTCATCGGCACGATCCGGATCGGGAGACTCCACGCCCGGGTGATCTCGTCGGTCACCTCCGTGAGCGAGGCACCCTCCCGGAGTCGTGCGGTCCGGTAGAAGTGCGTGGCGAGATCCTGATCGCCGAGGTTGAACCACCGAGCCGCGGCGCCGGACCCCTCGGGCCGGACCGCCTCGTACCGCTCGAGCGCTCCGATGGCGCGCCAGGTCTCGTCGGCGAGTCCCCATCCGCGCTCGGGGTCGATCGCGCCCGCCAGCGTGTACGTGATCGTGTCGAGGTCGGGGGAGATCGACAGGCCGTGCATCGTCGTGTCGTCGCCGGTGTTGACCACGGCGACGATGCGCGACGGATCGATCGCCTCGATGAGGCCGCGGAGGAACCGGGCGGCGCCGACGCCGCCCGAGACGACGGCGACGGAGTTCGGCGGTGGGGCGGTGGGAGAGGCGGTCACGGGGCGGCTCCTGCGAGTCGTCGGTAGAGGGTGATGAGCTCGTCGCCGCAGCGCTGCCACGAGAACCGCTCGAGGTTCGTCCGGCCGTGCGCAGCGGCCTCGGCGTGGCGACCGTCGTCGGTCACCAGCCGGTGCAGGTTGGCGGCGAGAGCGAGCGTGTCGTCCGGCCGTGAGAGCAGAAGCGACGGACCGCCGATCTCGGGGATCGAGCCGACCGCCGTGGCCGCGATCGGCACGTCGTTCTGCTGCGCCTCGAGGATCGGGAAACCGAACCCCTCGTCGAGCGACGGGTAGGCGAGCGCCCGAGCGCACCCGAGCAGCCAGTCGCGCTCGTCGGCGTCGACCCGACCAAGCACGTCGACTCGATCTCGAGTCGATCGGTCGAGTCGGGCGAGAGCCGCATCGACCGCCGGAGAGTCGTCGCCGGGTGCTCCTGCGATCACCAGACGCACGTCGTCGACCTCGGCGGCGAGCCGCCCGAAGGCGTCGACCAAGCCGGGCACGTTTTTTCTTCGCTCGACCGTCCCGAGAGACAAGACGTACCCGCCGGGAACGAGCCGGTCGAAACGAAGCGATCGACGGATCGCACGCTCGACCGGGAGATCCGGCGGCCCGAGGTGGACCGTGGTGACCCGATCGGGTTCGAGACCGTCGACGTGTCCGAGCAGGGCAACCCTCGTGGCCTCGGAGCACGTCACGACGTGGGCACCGTCCTCCAGCGAGCGGAGCAGCACCTGCGCCGCTCGTCCGACGTCGGGGTCGACCCGGTCGGGCTCGTCGAGGAACCAGCAGTCGTAGACGCTGACCAGCCGAGCGATCCGCCGGGTGGTCGGCGGGACGACGTAGTTGGTGCCATGAACGATGTCAGCGCGTCGACCCCCCACCCGCAGCAGCGGATCGAGAGGTGGCCACGACGACCGGGCCCACCACCGGTGCGCCAGCATCGCCGGGACCGGCATGCGCCGGGTGCCGTCGGCGAGCCGGGCACGCGCGGACACGACATAGCGACCGAGGGTGACGTCGTGAGGACGATCCGCCAGAGCGGCGACGGTGCCGTCGACCGCTCGACCGACGCCGGTGAGGGGACCGTGCAGCGGACCGACGTCGATCGCCACCCGCAACCCCATGCGTGCGGAGGGTACCGATGGGCTGGTTGACTGGGCCGCCATGCCGCGAGCGTTCATCACGGGGATCACGGGTCAGGACGGCCAGCATCTGGCCGAGTTCTTGCATGCGAAGGGCTATGACGTGTTCGGGATGGTGAAGGGCCAGAACAACCCGCGTGCGGCGATGGTGCGCGAGGAGATGCCGTACATCGAGTTCGTGCCCGGTGATCTGGCGGATCTGCCGTCGTTGGTGGCGGCGTTGCAGATCGCGCAGCCCGACGAGGTGTACAACCTGGGCGCGATCAGTTTCGTGGCGTTGTCGTTCTCCCAGGCCGAGCTCACGGCGAACATCACCGGGCTGGGTGTGTTGCGGATGCTCGAGGCGATCCGCATGGTCGGTGGCACCGACAACAACCCGATCCGGTTCTATCAGGCGTCGTCGTCGGAGATGTTCGGCAAGGTGCGTGAGACCCCGCAGACCGAGTTGACGCCGTTCCATCCGCGGTCGCCGTACGGGTGCGCCAAGGTGTTCGGTCATGACATCGTCGTGAACTACCGCGAGTCGTACGGGCTGCACGCGTCGTCGGGGATCTTGTTCAACCACGAGGGACCGCGTCGTGGCATCGAGTTCGTCACCCGCAAGGTCACCAACGCGGCGGCGCGGATCAAGCTGGGGTTGCAGCACGAGTTGGTGCTCGGGAACCTCGATTCGAAGCGCGACTGGGGGTATGCGGGTGACTACGTGCGTGGCATGTGGATGATGCTCCAGCAAGACGAGCCCGACGACTACGTGTTGGCGACCGGTGAGACGCACTCGATCGAGGAGTTGGTCGAGCGGGCGTTCAGCGAGGTCGGGATCCACGACTGGCAGGACCATGTCCGCCAGGACCCCAAGTTCTTCCGTCCCGCCGAGGTCGACCTGCTCATCGGTGACTCGACCAAAGCCAGAGAACAGCTCGGCTGGAGGCCCGAGGTCGACTTCCCCACGCTCGTGTCGATGATGGTCCACCACGACCTCGCCGCCGAGAAAGCCAAAGCCGGCCTCTGACACGAGTCATCGTCGGACACACGGTGTCAGACACCGTGTGTCCCGAGCGTCTCGTTCAGACGAAGTATCCGGTGGCGTCGGCGGTGAGGTGGATCGTGCCGACGTCGTTGTAGATCCGGGCGCGGCCACCGCTGCTGAGCTTGGCCACCACGAGGTTGCCGTTGATCGCGCCTGGTTGCGGGTTCAGACTCGCAGCCAGAGGCCGGCTCTCACCGTCGGGGTACACGGTGAGGAACGTCTGCGCGTCGGCACGGATGCCCGTGATGTTCAACACCGCGGCGCTCGCCGTGGCCGGCACGCCGCCGCGTCCGCCGACCTGCAGGTTGATCTCCTGACCCGGACCCAGCCGGGCCTCGGCCGCTCCGATGCCCTCACGGGTGTCGAGCAGGCGAGCCGGCGGGATCGGTGCGACCCGAGCCCCTCCGGCGGTGAAACAGCCGACCACGTCGGCGGTCATGTGCACGTCGCCATGGCTGGCCTCGAGGGTGACGATGCCACCGTCGCCGACGGCGCAGAACGCCATGTTCGGGACGATCTCGCCCGCCCGGTAGCTCAGGCTGGCCACGAACGGCTTCGCGCCACCGTTCGGGTAGGCCGTGATCCAGCCGTTCTGCGACGGACGGATCGACGTGAGATTGATGATCACCGCCTGCACGCCGGACGCCGGAACACCACCGACACCCGTGACCTTCAGCTGCAGCTTCTCGCCGGCGCGGAGTCGACGCTGCGGGAATCCGGTGCCGTTGCGGGTGTCGAGCAGGCGAGCCGGCGTGAGCGGCGTCATCTGCGCCGCGGTGTCCTTGCGGAAGTAGCCCGCCATGTCGACCGTGACGTCGACCCCGCCGGCCTCGTTGTAGAGGCTGAACGTCCCGTCGTTGCCGACGCCCATGATCGACATGTTGGGGATGATCTTGCCGACGGTCGGGTTGACCGTGGCCGTGAACGGACGCGCGTAGCCGCTCGGGAAGCCCGTGATGAAGGTGGTCTCCGACGGGCGGATCGACGTGACGTTGACCGCCACCGCGCGCACGTCGTTGGCCGGGACGCCGTTGGCCCCCGTGACCTGCACCTTGATCGTCTCGCCCGGCTGGATGCGGTGCCTCGCACCGCCCGTGTTGTCGCGGCTGTCGAAGATGCGCACCGGGTTCATCGCGACGAACTCGCCGAACAGCTGACCGGGGACCGACGGCGACCCGTCGGGTCCGCCGCGGAAGAGTCCGAGGTCGGAGCCGTAGTCGGGAAGCGAACTTCCCGCGCCGCCCATCCATCCGTCGAGCACCGATCCGAAGTAGTCGGCGTGGCTCACGTGGGTCGGCATGCGGTCCCAGCGTCGGAGGCCGGCGAGCGACGGCCGCTGCCCGTAGAAGCCACCCCGGACCTTCGATCCGAGCACGAACTGCGGAGCCGACGAGCCGTGATCGGTGCCCTGGCCGTCGTTGCCGAAGGACGTACGGCCGAACTCGGAGAACGTCATGACCGTCACCCGGTTCCCCCAGTCGGGATGGAGGAGTCCGAAGAACCGCTGCAGCGCGGCGTCGAGTTCCCGCATCCGCGCGCCGTGCTGCGTCGGTTGACCGGCGTGGCTGTCGAAGTCACCGAATCCGGCGGTGATCACCCGGAAGCCGAGGTTGGCGTTGATCAGGCGAGCCGCCACCTCGAGCTTCGACACGATCTCGGCGTCGGCCTCCTGCTCGTCGCGCAGAAGCGTGTTGAGCGTCGCAGCCACGTCGAGCTGGTCGACCTGGGCCCCACCCACCCGTGCGTGCCATCCACCCGTGCCGGTGCTCACGTCGCGGATCGTCTGGAACAGCGAGTTGTCGGCAGCCGCGCGCCAGTCGCGGGGGACACCGAAGTCGGGTGGGCCGGTCGGCACGACGGTCGCCGCACTCGACCGTCCGATCATGTGGAGCGGCAGCGACCGCCCGATCTCGGCCGCGGCGTACAGGTCCTTGCTCCCGCCGAGGTAGTCGTCGAGCCAGCGCCCGACCCACCCGCTGTCGGGAGTGCGAGGTGTCGAGTAGCCGGCCATCCACTTCGCCATCGACGAGAAGTGGCTGAAGTCCTCCATGTCGGTGTGGCCGACACCTTCGACGATCGCGAGCTGGTCGGCCTCCCAGAACCGCTTGAAGACGGTGAGGTCCTCGTGCAGGCCGGTGCTGCCGTTGATCTCCTGGGTCTGGCTCCGAGGGATGGCGAGCGAGCCGTGCTGGTCGTAGTAGTGGCCGTCGTTGACCTGCACCACGGTGTTGAGACCGTCGTTGCCGCCGAAGAGCCCGACGACGAGCAGGATGCCGTCGTTCGGTCCGACCGGTCCGGCAGCCCATGCCGAGGGATCGTGTCCGGGGATCACGTGGTCGAGCAGCGACGTGCCGGGCCCGGCGACGAGGCCCGCACCCATGCCCATGCCGACCAGCTGGAGGAAGTGACGGCGGCTGAGTTCTCTCGGCCGCGTGATCTCGTCGACGTCCGGATGGTCGGCCGCGCGGCTGAGGTGGTGGAGTGCCCCGGCGGTGGAGATGTCGGGATCGAGCATCGGTTCGTTTCTCTTCGTTCGTCTCGTGCGTCTCGGTGCCGGTCAGGCGAGGTGCATCTCGGGCGCGATCAGGATCAGCAGGAAGGCGTCGAAGCGCATCCACCAGTCGAGCGAGTCGAGGTGCTGAGCGATGCGCGTGCGATCAGCCGCCGACATGCCGCCTGGCGACCCCACGGCGGGGAGCCGCATCACCGTGAGGAACCGGTCGACCAGCTGCGAACCGGTCTGACCCGACGGGTGGGTCTCGTAGCTCTCGCGGCCGGGGTGGCCGGGTGGGAAGTAGAGGTGCTGCTTGACGACCCGACCTCCGGGGAGGTCGACGTAGCCGTTGTCGCCGTCCCAGGTGCCCTCCTTCAGCCGCCACTCGCAGTTCTCGACCATGCGGTTGCGGGCTTCCATGGCCGCCGCGTTGACCCAGTACCCGTTGGGCTTCCAGCCACTGACGTTGGGCGGGAAGAGCAGTCGCTGCCCGGTCCGATCCATCAGCCACGTCGGCGACGCCTGGTCGGCCCGGAGACCGGTCGCCGACATCAGCGCCACGCCGTACTCGACGGGCTGGCGGACGAGGCCGGTCTTGGTCTCGTCGAGGTAGAAGTCGGCGTGGACGAGCATCGCTCTCACCCACGGGCGGATCTGGAAGCCGGTCGAGATGAGGGTGTCGCGCATCACGGCGCCGACTCGACCGGAACTCCAGAACCAGCTCGGCAGGGGGTCGCCGTTGGCGAACTCCTGCCACAGCTTCCGGGTCAGGAACTCGGCGGCGACCTCGCGGGTCGGACGGCCGCGGTTCGGGTCGTTCGCGGCATCGGCGGGCACGACGGCGGACGGGCCCAACACCACGTCGATCGTCGAGTTCCCCGCTCCCTGTTCGTTGGTGTTGACGTTCTGGCCGAAGAAGGTGATCGCGCCCTTCACGTGACGCTCGGCGGTGAACCTGTACGTCCCCGACGAGTAGCCGTCCTCGGTGAAGCCGTGTCCGGTCCAGGCGTCGGTGGCGGCCTCGACCTCGGTCTCGGTGTAGTTGCCGACCCCGAGGATGAACAGCTCGAGCAGCTCGCGTGCGAAGTTCTGCTGTGGTGACGAGGCGAAGTTGCGCCAGTTGTCGAGGTACCGGAGCATCGCCCCCTGGATCGCCATCCTCTTCATCAACGAGTTGACGGTGAACGACTGGCCGGAGCCGCCCAGACCCTCGCGGCGGAAGAGATCGATCTGCTGGCGCATGAGGTACGGCCCGCCGGCCTTGTTGAACTCGCTGCAGACGTGGCCGTGCCAGAAGAAGGCCATCCGCTCGCCGAACGGACGCACCTCGTCGCGCATCCGCCGCATCCAGTCGGCCGTCATGTCGACGCCGCGCTGCCAGTCCTGGTCGCTGCTGCCGAGATTCAAGGTGCCGACGCTTCCCGACGCCGGCGTGTTCATCACGTTGTCGACCGCGGGCCCGACCTCGAGGTTCTGCAGTTCGGCGACCCGGCCGGGGTCGTCGACGATCTCGGTTCGGCGGAGGAGGTGACGAGCGTTGGCAGCTCCGAGTGGCACAGCGAGGTGTCTCCAGGTTCGACGGTCCGGTCCATCCCCTTCATCGGAGACGGGAGCTCAGGGCTGCAACCGGAATGAGCGAGTCTTGAGATCGGGTCGTCGCCCGACACGCCGAAACCGTAATGGAACCGTAAAGAACACGCAACGCGTGCAGCGAGTTCACGCGGAGTGGTGTTCGGGGGCCGGACCGTGGTGGCACGGCCCCCGTGAGCGTCAGTCCTCGCTCGGCGCGGCGCCGCCGGCGCGGCGGCCGTAGCGGCGGTTGAACCGCTCGACGCGGCCACCGGAGTCGACGAGCTTCTGCTTGCCGGTGAAGAAGGGGTGGCACTCGTTGCACAGCTCGACCGTGAGGTCACCGACGACGGTGGAGCGGGTCGTGAACGTGTTGCCGCACGAGCACTTGACGGTCGTGTCGTTGTACGTGGGATGGATCTCGGTCTTCATCGGATGTCTCCGTCTCTGGTGGATCTCTCGGTGACGGCTGAACGGATGGCGGGCGGCACTCGTGTGACCGCGGCTCCGCTCGTCGTCGTAGATCGGCGTCGTGACGCTATCGGGAGACAACCGCCGATCGCCGCTGCCGATTCCGGCACCGATACCCGTCCCACCCGACCCGACCATCTCGTGCAGAGTTGCGTCCGCATGCGGCGCGATCGTGCACGAGAACCGACGAGTTCGCTCCGACGTCGGTTGTACGTGCTGGCGTTCCTCGACGAGATCGGGCCCGTCTACGCGCTCTTCACGTTGTGGTTCGTCGACAACGGCGTCTCGGCGGCACAGATCTCGACGGTCTTCGTCATGTGGGCCGTACTCACCATCGTTCTCGAGATCCCGAGCGGCGTCGTCGCCGACCGACTCGACAAGCGCGTCGTGATCGCCTCTGCGTTCGGACTCCGTGCGGCGGGCATCGCCACGTGGTTCGTGTGGCCCACCGTCGGCGGCCTCCTGATCGGTGGGCTGCTCTGGGCGATCCACGACGCAGCGGCGAGCGGCGCGTGGGAGGCGCTCATCCACGACGAACTCTCCGCCGATGGGGAGGCCGACGCGTACGGCGTCGTGATCGCTCGCGCCAACCAGGCGGGCAACGTCGGCGTGGCACTCGGCGCACTCGCTGCGATCCCGATCGTGGCGTCGGGCGCAGGCATTGCTGTCGTCGGCTGGATCACCGTCGCCTTCAACGTTCTCACCGTGGTGCTGGTGCTGCGACTCCCCGACGTTCGATGGGTCAGCGATCCGACCGCCGTTCCATCGGTCACGTCCGTCGGACCCGGTCGCCAGTTCGATGCGACCACGGATCGAGCGCCGACCGATGTCGACGACTCCGGCGCCGGAGTCCGGGCAGCGCTCGCCGACGTTCGACGCTCCGACATGGCGGGGCGCCTGCTCCTCGTCGGATCGGCGATCGGCGGCCTCGCGATCATCGACGAGTTCGTTCCGCTCCTCGCCCGCGTCCGAGGGGCGTCCGATGCCGCGGTGCCCGTCGTCTACGTCCTCGTCTGGCTCGGACTCGTCCTCGGATCGGAGATCGCGGCACGGCGACCCGACCTCGGTCCACGACCGATCGCCGCGTTCATTGCGGTCGGCGGCATCGCCTCCATCGTCGCCGTCGCCACGGAACCGTTCCTGCTGCTCGGTCTCATCGCCGTCGGGTACGCCGCCATCGAGGTGGCGTGGACGATCGGTGACGCCCGCCTCCAAGCGCGACTCCCGGCCGCGACCCGAGCCACGGCCACGAGCCTTCGCGGAGTGGGGGAAGGGATCATCGGCGGAGCGGCGCTGGGGATGGTCGGCCTGCTCAGCGGACCGGACGACGATCCGACCGCCGGGATGTTGATCCTCGCCGGCGCCCTCCTCGTGCTGGCGGCACTCGCCGCCTGGGCGATCCCTGCGGCGTCCATCACCGAGTGACGAACTCGCGCACGATCGCGTGCGAGGACCGCAACAGTGCACGAGAAGCCCCGGCCGGGTGCGGACCGGTCGGCCCGGACCGGTCGGCCCGGACTGGTCGCGTCGAGACGGCGTCAGCCGCCGGAGGCGTCGGCGACCTTCTGCTTGCCCGCCGAGATGAACGGCATCATCGAGCGGAGATGGGCACCGACCTCCTCGATCGGGTGCTTCGCCCCCTCCTCCTGCAGCCGCTTGTAGTTGGCGCCACCGGAACGGTGCTCGTCCATCCACTCGTTGGCGAACTCGCCCGACTGGATCTCGCCGAGGATCTTCTTCATCTCGGCCTTGGTGTCGGAGGTGACGACGCGCGGACCCCGGGTGAGATCGCCGTACTCGGCGGTGGTCGAGATCGAGTAGCGCATCCCGGAGATGCCCTCCTCGTACATGAGGTCGACGATGAGCTTCACCTCGTGGAGGCACTCGAAGTACGCCATCTCCGGGGCGTACCCCGCCTCGACGAGCGTCTCGAAGCCCGAGCGAACCAGCTCGGTGAGCCCGCCGCACAGCACGGCCTGCTCGCCGAACAGGTCGGTCTCGGTCTCCTCCTTGAACGTGGTCTCGATCACCCCCGCCCGGGTGCCTCCGATGGCGTCGGCGTACGACATCGCGACGTCGCGAGCCTTGCCCGTGGCGTCCTGGTGGACGGCGATGAGCGCGGGGACACCACCACCTTCGGTGTAGGTGCGCCGGACGAGGTGGCCGGGCCCCTTCGGAGCGATCATGATGACGTCGACACCAGCGGGCGCTTCGATGAACTCGAACCGGATGTTGAAGCCGTGGGCGAACGCGATGGCATCGCCGTCCTTCAGGTTCGCCTCGATGTGCTCGTCGTAGATGGCGGCCGCCTCGGTGTCGGGGGCGAGGATCATGATCAGGTCGGCGGCGGCCGCGGCGTCGGCGATCGACATGACGCGGAGACCGGCCTCCTCGGCCTTGGCCGCGGACGACGAACCATCGCGGAGGCCGACGACCACGTCGACGCCCGACTCCTTCAGGTTCAACGCGTGAGCGTGGCCCTGCGAGCCGTAGCCGATGACCGCGACCTTCTTCGAGCGGATGATCGACGAGTCGGCGTCGTCGGCGTAGTAGACGGTGACGGCCATGGTTCAGCCTGCCTTTCCTGCAGTCTGTCCTGCAGCTTGGGATTGGTTCGGGAGCGCGCGCAGGCGAGCACCACGATCGAGTTTCGGCAGCGCCACCCGACCGGTGCGCTGCAGTTCCACGATGCCATACGAGTCGAGCAGATCCTCGAAGTCGTCGAGCTTGTCGGGGTGACCCTCGAGGCTCACCGTGAGCGCCTCCTCGGCGACGGCGATGATCTTCGCCTCGAAGATGTCGACCAGTCCCTGGATCTCGGCTCGGCGGTCGGCCGCCGTACGGACCGTGGCGATGAGCAGTTCGCGCTCGACGGAACGGCGCGGATCGAGTTCGGAGATCTTCACCACGTCGATGAGCTTGAACAGCTGCTTCGTGATCTGTTCGAGTGGCGCCGAGTCGAGATCGACGACGATCGTGATCCGGCTCATCCCCGGCTCGTGCGCCGGAGCGACCGCGAGGGAGAAGATGTTGTACCCGCGGCGCGCGAACAGGCTCGACACACGGGCGAGCACGCCGGGACGGTTCTGCACCAGCACCGAGAGGATGTGGTGGTTGACCGAGTCGCCGAGGTAGAGGTTGATCGAGGTCATGACAGGTTCTCCCGTCGGTCGTTCTGGCTGGGGTGCAGGATCACGTCGTCGTTCGAGGCTCCGGCGGGCACCATCGGGAACACGCCCTCCGACGCCTCGGTGCGGAACTCGATCACGACGGGGCGGTCGTTGATGGTGTTGGCCTTCTCGATCGCGGGCGCCACCTCTTCCGGCGACTCCACCCGGATGCCGACGCAGCCCATCGACTCGGCCCACATGACGAAGTCGGGCACGGCCGCCGAGTCGAGGAACACCTCGCTGTACCGCTCCTCGTAGAACATCTCCTGCCACTGACGCACCATGCCGAGGTAGCTGTTGTTGAGCAGCGCCACCTTGATCGGCAGCTTCTCGAGCGCTGCCGTCACGAGTTCCTGTGCGGTCATCTGGAAGCAGCCGTCGCCGTCGATCGCCCACACCGTGGCGTCGGGCTTGGCCGCCTTCGCGCCGATCGCCGCGGGAATCGAGAAGCCCATCGTGCCGAGTCCACCCGAGTTGACCCAGGTGTACGGCGTGTTGAAATGCCAGTACTGGCTGGCGTACATCTGGTGCTGGCCGACACCCGAGGTCACGATCGTCTCGGGCGGAGCGGCGTCGCGCAGCTGCTCGATGCAGAACTGGGGCTTGAGTGCCTCGCCCGGATCGGACGGCTCGTAGACGAGCGGGAACTGCTCCCGCCAGCCCGACACCTTCGACTTCCACGCCGACGTGTCGGCCTGGGTCACGCCGCCGTCGAGGAGCGTCTTGATCTCGGCGACGATGTCCTCGATGACGAGGCGGCAGTCGCCGACGATCGGGACGTCGGGACGGCGCACCTTGCCCTGCTCGGCGGGGTCGATGTCGACGTGGATGACCTTGGCCTCGGGAGCGAACGCGTCGACCTTGCCGGTGATCCGGTCGTCGAATCGGGCGCCGAGGGTGATGAGCAGGTCGGACTTCTGCATCGACGTGACCGCTGTGGCGTTGCCGTGCATGCCGGGCATCCCGAGGTTGAGTTCGTGGTCGTCGGGGAAGGCACCCCGGGCCATGAGCGTGGTCACGACGTGGATGCCCGTGAGGTCGACCAGCTCGGCGAGGGCCTCGGCGGCCCGTGCCTTGAGGATGCCGCCGCCGGCGTAGATGATCGGCCGCTCCGACTCGAGGATGAGCTTGGCGGCCTCGCGCACCATCCGCGGGTGCCCCTTGAGGTTCGGTCGGTAGCCGGGCAGCGACGACAGCACGTCGTCGTCGCCCGGCCAGTGCCACGTCATCTCGTTCTGGAGGACGTCCTTCGGCACGTCGATCAGCGTCGGGCCGGGACGGCCGGTCGTGGCGATGTGGAAGGCCTGGCGCACCGCCATGGGGATGTCGTCGGGCGACATGATCAGCTCGTTGTGCTTGGTGCACGAGCGGGTGATCCCGACGGTGTCGCACTCCTGGAACGCGTCGGAGCCGATCGCGCCGGTCGACACCTGACCGGTGATCGCGACCATCGGGATCGAGTCCATGTAGGCGTCCATCAGCGGCGTGACGAGGTTGGTCGCCGCCGGGCCGGAAGTGACCATCGCGACGCCCGGGAGGCCCGACACGTGGGCGTATCCCTCGGCCATGTGGCCGGCGCCCTGCTCGTGGCGCACGAGCACGTGACGGATCGACGAGTCGAGCAGCGGGTCGTAGGCCGGGAGGATGCATCCGCCCGGGTACCCGAAGATCACGTCGACGCCCTCGAGCTCGAGTGCCCGGATCAGTGCCTGGGCACCGGTGATCCGGTCGCCCGGCGCCGGCGCGAGCGGCGAATCTCCGGCAGTGTCAGAAGTAACGCTCATGGTGGTCCCTCGGTTGGTCGATAGCGGTTCGTGAAAGTTGGTGCGGGCACGGATCAGTTGCCACTGACGCGTTCGGGCTCGCCCACGCACGGTGCCGAAAAAGCAAACGACCTCCCGGCTGGGAGGTCGACGCGCGCAGGAGTGAACCCGAGCGCGCTAGCGAATGAGTACGACGAGAAGTCGACGGTGGAAGTCGGAGCCGCTCATCACCTGGTCATCGTACCGCACGGCCATGGTCTTGAGGGAAATCTGAAAAAAGTGACCGAGAGTGTCGCTTCCGACACTGGTCCGTCATACGATCGACACATCGACGCACGTTTGGACGGCGTTCGTCAGGGAACCACCATGAAGATGCGACTTTGCGCGGTCATGTCGACGCTCGCCGCGGCGTTTGTTGTCGTTTTGATGACAGCTGGACCGGCACAAGCCGGCCCGCGGGACGACGACTGGCAGGCGATCGTCAACACGTACCGTGAACTCTCCGGGCTGGGACCCGTCGGTGCGAACGCACAGTGGTCCGCCGAGGCGCGCGATCACTCCTGCATGATGGTGCGCGACGGCGTCATCACCCACCAGGGGTCGCCCGCCGGCGAGAACGGCAACGTCGCGGTCTCCTCCGATCCGAACCAGACCGCTCGCGACTTCCTCGATCTCTGGATGACCGGACCATTCCACGCGATCGGGCTCCTCCGCCCGGGCCTCACCCAGACCGGATACGGACAGTGCAGCGACCCCGGCGCGTCGAGGTGGCGGTCGGGCGCCACGATCGACGTGCTGCGCGGCGACAACGGCGCGGCGACGAACCAGCCGATCGTGTTCCCCGGCAACGGCGCCCGCGTCCCGCTCGACCGGTTCATCGCCGAGTCCCCCGACCCGGCGGCGATGTGCGGGTACGGATCCACGGCCGGCGTGCCGCTCTTCGCCATGATGCCCGACGACTTCTCGTCGGTGTCGGCCTCGCTGCGCGGTCCCGGGGGTGACCTCCCCACGTGTGTCCTCCACGCGGGCAACACCAGCGGCGTGGCGCAGAGCATCCTCGACGGCGACCACGCCGTGATCGTGATGACGCCCCGCCACCTCGTCGAAGGCATCCACACGGCGACCGTCACGACCGACACCGGTTCGGTGACCTGGAGCTTCCAGGTCGACCTCGACGCCGAACTCGGCGACCGGATCCCGCCGCTCGTCCTGCCGAACACCGAGGCCGTGTCGTCCGAACCGGGCGGCTTGCGGCCCGTCGAGCCGACGCGCATCGCCGACTCCCGCCGCAGCCTCGGGCTGCAGCGCCTGGCCGGCGGCCAGACGACCCGCTTCCGAGTGTCCGACGACAACGCCGTCGTCGCGGTCGCCGCCAACTTCACCGTCGCCCGGGCCAACGGGGTCGGGTACCTCACCGCCTACGACTGCGGCAGCTCGGTGCCGACCACGGCGACCGTCAACTACGGCTCCTCGGCCGTGCAGAACCTCGGCGTCATCCCGGTCCGGCGAGGCGAGATCTGCCTCTTCAGCTCCGTGTCGGCCGATCTGATCATCGACGTGACGGGCTTCGTGCGCCTGCCCGAGGGCGACAACATCGACGGAACGGCCGGACTGCGGACCTTCAACCCGGCGCGCATCGTCGACACTCGCAGTGACGGCTCCGGTCGCTTCGACGCCGGTGAGACGCGCCGGATCCGTGTCGCCGGCCAGGGTGGCGTCGATCGCAACGCCACCGCGGCGGCGGTCACCATCACCAGCGTCAACACGGCGGCGCAGAGCTACATCACGATGTGGGACTGCTCGACGTCGACTCCTCCCGAGACCTCGGCCGGCAACGTCACCCGCGGCGAAACCCGGGCGAACGCCGCCATGGTCCAGCTGTCACCCGGCGGTGACGTCTGCGTCTACTCCGATGCGGCGGCGCACATCCTCATCGACGTCAGCGGCGACTTCCTCGTGGGACGCGGCCTCGAACTCACGCCGCTCGTCCCGATCCGCCTGATGGACACCCGGTCGTACGACACCCGCCTGAGCGCCGGCACCAACGGCGGCCAGCTGGCGACCGGTGCGGTCACCCGGCTGTCGGTCGCCGGCGAGCGCGGCATCCCGTCCAACGCACGGGCCGTCACGCTCAACCTGTCCTCGATCCGACCCTCGGCCAGCGTCTACATCACGGCGTACCCGTGTCAGTCGAGCCCACCGCTCGTGTCGAGCCTCAACCACGCACCCGGTGGCGTGCCGGTGGTGGCCAACTCGGTGACCGTGGCGCTCGACTCGAAGGGCGATCTGTGCATCTTCTCGTCGGCACCGACGCACCTCACGGTCGACATCACCGGTTCCTGGTCCTGACGCCCGACGCGAGACGTCGAACGCCGGAACTCGACGACTCAGTGCGCGCCCAGGGCGATGCCGCCGCCGAGCACCCGTTCGTCGGCGTGGTCGTAGAACACGACGCTCTGGCCGGGAGCCACGGCTCGTTCGGGTGATGCCCACGTGATCGACACGCGATCGGGCGACTCGACGACGAGCGACGCTCGCCGCGGCGCTCCGTGTGCGCTGCACTGCACGAGCACGTCGCCCGAGACGGGCCCGTCGATCCACGTGACGCCCGAGACGTCGAGACCGTCGGCGAGGAGGTCGGAATCGGTCCCGACCGTCACACGGCGTCGATCGACGTCGACGTCGACGACGTAGCGCTTCGGACCGCCGCCGGGGAGCCCGAGGCCGCGCCGCTGGCCGAGCGTGACCATCTCGACCGCCTCGACGCGGCCGAGTCGCTGGCCGGCGGTGTCGACGACCTCCGCCGAGCGGAACGGGATGCGGTCTCCGAGGAACGTCTCGCGACCTCCGGTGGAGGTGATGAAGCACACGTCCTGACTGTCGGGTTTGTCGGCCGTGCGAAGGCCGAGCTCGGCGGCGATCGAACGGACCCGCTCCTTGTCGAGGTCGCCGACCGGGAACATCGTGCGGGCGAGCGTCGCCTGATCGAGCATGTGGACCACGTAGCTCTGGTCCTTCGCCGCATCGGCTCCGCGCTCGAGCGCGAACGAACCGTCGGCCCCGCGGCCGATCCGGGCGTGGTGGCCGGTGGCGACCGCGTCGAAGCCGAGCAGGTCGGCGCGCTGGAGCAGTCGGGAGAACTTGATCGACCGGTTGCACTCGATGCACGGGTTCGGCGTGACACCCTCAGCGTGAGCGTCGACGTACCTGTCGACGACGTGCTCGTCGAAGTCGGCGCCGAAGTTGAACACGAGGTGGTCGATGCCGAGCTGCTGGGCCACCCGTCGTGCGTCGTCGACGTCGGACACCGAACAGCAGCCGGTGTCGGACTCGCCGCCCCACAACTTCATGGTGACGCCGACGACCTCGTGACCGGCCTCGAGGAGCAGGTGCGCGGCGACCGACGAGTCGACCCCGCCCGACATCGCACACATCACCTTCACTCGGCCAGGCTACGCCCGGCAGCTCGCTCGTCGGCCCGCTGGTTCTCCTCGCGACGCGTGCGACTCGTCGCTGGCGCTTCCCGTTCTGGTGGCTCCCTCGTCTCTGGTGGCTCCCTCGTCGTCCGCTGCGCTTCCTCCTCGCGACGCGTGCGGCTCGTCACTGGCGCTTCCCGTTCTGGTGGCTCCCTCGTCGTCCGCTGCGCATCCTCCTCGCGACGCGTGCGGCTCGTC
>JBCDAK010000037.1:0-30298 GCA_039185545.1 Actinomycetota bacterium | reverse complement strand
TGTCCGCCGAACCGACCACTCCTACGGCGACGGTCGAGGTCAGCGGTCCGTCGCTGTACGGAGGGCCGTCGAGGCCGAGTTCGTCCCACGTGTAGGTGAGGACCACCTCACCCGTGTCCGGACCGATCTCCATGGGCTGATCCACTGGCTCGTCAGAGAAGTCGTGGGTGTAGATCGTGATGCCCGTCTCGTCCTCACCCATCGACGAGCCCTCGCTGTTCATCAGCTCGAGCGCCTCATCGGGCAGGAGTGCGTAGGTGTCGACGTGCTCCTGGGTCGAGTACACGACGACCCATCGATCACCCGACAGGGCGACACCACTCACATCGGTCCACCGTTGAACGGGCACACCGTCGGCCCGAGGACCAGAACCATCGGAGTCGACGACGAACTGGGCCGAGGTCCACGTCTCGAGATCGGTGGTGGTCGAGACGGTGAACGACGTGTCGGTCGGTGGGCCCGGTTCGATCTGTTCGGGATCGAAGAGGTCCTCGCGGGCCACGTGGACGAGGCTGCGTCCATCGCTCGCGACCAAGGTCTGTGAGTACCCCTCGACTGGGGGCCACGCGACGTCGACCTCGGTCCACTCGACGCCGTCGGACGAGAGCAACGTGTACCGCGACGGTGGGGCGACCGGCTCGGCGTAGATCGCGGCCGAGACCTCTGGATCGTCGAGCACGACCTCGTTGACCAGTTCCATCAACCCCGGCTCGGCCGAGAGCATGTCGATCGCTTCCTGGATGGTCGGCGGCAGTCCGCCCGCCTCCTCGAAGAACGTGACGACCTCCTCGGGGAACCGCTCGGCGATCTCGGGCGGCAGCTCGGGCAACACCTGGGGCTGCGCGATGGTGCCGGTCATCAAGAAGCCGTCCTGCCACGGGACGATCGTGGTGTCCCAGAGGTCGGCGGGTCCGTCGCCGACGACCGACGCCGCCGGGATGTCGATCCGTGTGCCGGCGACCACCTCGACCGGAGCCGGGACGTCAGCGCTCGGTGCCGGCGACGCGGGCTCACCGACGTCGGCCGGCTGGTCGGTCCCTTCGTCGGCCGACGACCCGGTGTCCGACGACGCACTCTCGTCCTCGTCGGCGCCGGATCCCTCGACCGGCTCGCTCGTCTCCGGGGCCTCGGCACCACCGAGGCTGATCGTGTCGGGCGTGTCCTCGCCGCGGAACGCGAACACCGCCGCCGCGACCACCGCTCCCACCGCAACCAGCACGACGGCGAGACCAGCGAGACGCCGTCGGGACGCGCCGGTGCCGGAGCGGGAGTCCGGGGCCGTCGACGGTGAGGACGGATCGGGTGGCGGAGCGGACGACGGAGCGGGAGAGTCCAGCGAGCTCATCAGTCACCAGTCTGACAGCTTTCGTCGGCCGGCGATAGGGCCTCACCGCTTCATCATCGCTTGATGTGCGGACGATCGACGCTTCACGCTCCGGCGGTTCTCTGGGGGCATCCCCCCACCACCCGAAAGGACCCCGGAGACATGACCCCCACCCTCCTCATGGAGCGAGGATTCGACGGACGCGACGGCGGAGGATTCTTCTTCTTCCTCCTGACGCTCGCCCTGTTCGGCACCGCCGCCTACTTCCTCATCCGCGCGATCCGCCGTCGACGCGGATGGGACGGAGACCGGCCCGACTCACGTCGGATCCTCGATGAGCGATTCGCTCGCGGCGAGATCGACCGGTCCGAGTACGAACACCGCAAAGCGGTCCTCGACGGCGACGACGTGATCCCACCCGCACCGGCCACGGCCGCAGCGGCGACCGGTTCGGCGTCGGCGACGTCGGCGGCAACGACTCCACCGGCCAGCTCACCGCCGACGGGAACACCACCCGCCGACACACCGCCGACCGGCACGGCCGATGACACGCCGCCGGAGACACCCCGAGAGCCGAACGACGGCTGACGGTTCGCCGGACGGTCGAGCCCGCCTCGGCCGTCCCGCCTGATCCCCCTGGGTACCGTGGGGTCGGCTCCGATCGACACCGATCCGGAGCCGGCCCTCGACCCGGGTCTCCGGCGCGAGCGGCGCACCCCTCGACCCGATCCGATCGACCCGACCGATGACCCACCGCATCCTGCTCGTCGACGACGAAGAACCGATCCGGCGGCTCGTCGCGTCGTACCTCATCGACGAGGGCTTCGTCGTGGAGGAGGCCGCCGACGGACAGGCGGCGGTCGACCGTCTCGACCGGCAACCGCCGATCGACCTGATGGTGCTCGACGTGCGGATGCCGCAGCTCGGCGGGATCGACGCGCTGCGCGAGATCCGTCGCCGCTCCGACGTCTACGTGATCATGCTGACCGCGGCATCCGAGGAGACCGATCGCCTGATCGGTCTCTCGGTCGGTGCCGACGACTACGTCACCAAGCCGTTCTCACCGCGGGAGGTCGTCGCCCGCGTGAAGGCGGTCCTTCGTCGCACCCGACCCGCCGGCGACGACACCGAACGACGGCGCGAGCCGCTCCGATTCGAGCGACTCGTGATCGACACCGACCAGCGGCTCGTCGAGCTCGACGGCGCCGAGGCCGACCTCACCGCTCTCCAGTTCGACCTGCTCCTCGCCCTCGCCGAGAGTCCGGGCCGTGTGTTCACGCGGTCCCAACTCATCGAGCGAGTCTGGGGTCGTGACTTCTTCGGCGAGGAGCGCATCGTCGACGTGCACGTCGGCAATCTCCGCAAGGCGCTCGCCGACGACGCCGCCGACCCGGCCTTCGTCGCGACGGTGCGCGGCGTCGGGTATCGATTCGTCGCATCGCCCACCGGTTCGGATCCGGCCTCGTGAGCACGATCCGCCGACGTCTGTTCCGGTCGCACTTCGCCGTGATGTTCGTGGCGCTCGGCGTCCTCGCCGCCGTCAGTCTGATCGGGTACGCGATCTTCGAGATCGTCGACGGCGTCGGCGGCGGTGGCGGCGATCACCGAGGCCCGGGCGGCTCCGGTGGCGGACTCGGCGACGGCGACGACTTCGACGGAGGTGGGCCGCTGTTCCTGCTCATCCCGCTCGCCGCCGCCGTCCTGGCCGCCAGCCTCGTGTCGGTGCGCGTGGCCCGACGACTGGCCACCCCGATCGAGTCGATGCGCGAGGCGACGACCCGGATCGCGGAGGGCGACTACGACGTCGTGGTCGACGGCGGCGACACCGCCGAACTCGCCGCTCTGGCCGCCGACGTCAACACGATGGCCCGGGAGATCGCCGAGACCGAGGCCCGCCGACTCCAGCTGATCGGCGACATCGCGCACGAGTTGCGGAACCCGCTCGCCACGATCGAGGGATCGATGGAGGCGCTGATGGACGGCGTGATCCCGGCGACCGACGAGACCTACGCCGGCGTCGCCCGCGAAGCCGCTCGACTCCGTCGACTCGCCGGCGACCTCTCGGCGCTGTCGGCCGCGGGCGAACGGGTGCCCGGCGTCGAGCGAGTCGATCTGGTCGCGCTGATCGGCGAGGTCGTCGAGCGGCTGCGGCCTCAGGCGGCCGCGCAGGAACTCGAGCTCGCGGTCGACGCCGACGGCGACGCGACCGTCGAGGGATCGGCCGACCAGCTCACCCAGGTCTTCGTGAACGTCATCGGCAACGCGGTGCAGTACACCCCGAGCGGTTCGGTGAGGATCGCGATCCGCTGCGGCACGCATCGGGTGGCGGTGTCGGTGGTCGACACCGGTCGTGGACTCGCCTCTGACGACTTCGAACGGATCTTCGAACGATTCGTCCGCGTCGACGAGGACTTCGCCGACGGGACCGGCGTCGGACTCACGATCGCTCGGTCACTCGCCCGAGCCCACGACGGCGATCTCACGGCGACGTCGCCCGGCGTGGGTCACGGATCGACGTTCACCGTCGACCTGCCGCTGGCCCCACCGGAGTGACGCGACTCCCCCCCGGGCCGCGTTCTCGGGAACTCCTCACGCACGCAGTGCGCACACTCCTCGTGAGAACGCGTGGGGTCGAGCGATCAGCTGACGGTGTCGAAATCCTGACGGACCCGGGGCTCGGCGGGCAGTGGGTCGATCGGCGAGCCGCGGACCAGCAGCACCGGGCACGCAGCTCGGCGGACGAAGCCCGACGAGACGCTCCCCATCGTCAACTTCTCGATACCGGTCCGACCGTGCGACGACGCCACGAGCATCGACGCACCGACGCTGTCGACGTACTCGGTGATCGCCGGGATCGGACGACGACCGTGCAGCTCCTCGTGCTGCACCGTGCGGCCGGCCCGTTCGCCCTCCCGGCGGGCGAGGCCTTCGATGTACGCCGACTCCGCGAGATCGGTCGTGTGCAGGAACGTCTCGGTGCCGACGTGGACGACCCAGGCGTCGACGCCGAGCGCCTCGGCCCAGCGAACGCCGTCGGGAAGTGAGCGTTCGGACCGCTCGCTCCCGTCGACGGCGATGACGACCGGGCCATCGAGCCGGCCGACCGCCGAGCGCGGACCGATCAGCAACGTGGGACCGGAGATGCGTCGCAGGACGCCGTCGGTGACCGACCCGACGATCGCCGTCGAGCGTCCGCGCCCATGAGATGACATGACCACGAGCGAGTTCTCGGACGCGTCGGCGACCGCGGCGATCTCCGCCGCCACGCTGTCGATCGCGAGTCGGACCTCGACCTCGACCTCGACGAGCGGCTGCCGCTGGCGGACCTCGACCTCGAGGTGATCGCGGGCGCGTTGTCGGTCGACCACCGAGTACTCGACGGACACGAGGACGACGCCTGCCCCTGTGCGATGGGCGAGCGCGAACGCGTGATCGACCGCTCGCCAAGAATCATGGGAGCCGTCCACGGGGACGACGAGGCGATGAGACATCGTCGCCCTCCTCTCGATCTCACGGCCGGTGTCTCCTGAGATCATCCGCGCGCCGAACGAGCGCGAGGCAGGGTCCGAGGTCCCGATCGCGGGCGGTTCAGAGGTAGCTGAGCTCGCGCGCCGACTGCGTGAGCGCCTCACGATGGTCGGGGTGAGCCACCGCGATGAGGGCCCGGGTCCGCTCGGCGATGGTGCGACCGCGCAGCTCGGCGACGCCGTACTCGGTGACGATCTTGTCGACCGTGTTCTTCGGGGTCGTCACGACATCGCCCGCCGGGAGCTGAGGGACGATGCGCGAGATCCCGCTCGACGTGGTGGAGGCCAGAACGACGAAGCCCTGCCCTCCGTCGGAGTACATCGCGCCGCGAGCGAAGTCGTTCTGTCCACCCGACGACGAGTAGTACCTCCCGCCGATCGTCTCGGACGCACATTGGCCGAGGAAGTCGACCGTGAGCGTGGCGTTGATCGAGACGAACTTGTTCTCCTGCGCGATGATCCGCGGGTCGTTGACGTACCGAACAGCGTGGAGCTCGACCGCCGTGTTCTCGTGCAGGAAGTCGTGCAGGCGGTCGGTGCCCAGCGCGAACGTGGCCACCGCCTTCGTGCGGTTGAGGCGCTTCTTCACGCCCGTCACGACGCCCGCCTCGATCAGATCGACGACACCGTCGGACAGCAACTCGGTGTGCACGCCGAGATCCCGGTGGCTCGACAGCGCCGCCATGATCGCGTTGGGCGTCGCTCCGATGCCGGTCTGGATCGTCGCTCCGTCGGGGATCCGCTCGGCGACGAACGCCGCGATGCGGCGGTCGAGCTCGCCGGGCTCCGGAGGATCGACGGTGACCAGGGGGCGGTCGCTACGACACCAGCCGACGACCTGGCTCATGTGCACCTGGTTGCGGCCGAACGTGCGCGGCATCGCGTCGGTGACCTCGAGGAAGAACGGGGCGCGCCCGATGAAGCTCGAGGTGTAGTCGGCGCTGACGCCGAGCGAGAAGTAGCCGTGGCGATCGGGGGGCGAGGCCGCGGCGATCACGAGCGGCCGTTCGATGCGACTCCTCATCAACTGGAACACCTCGGAGAAGTGCGCCGGCACGAGGGACACCGATCCGTCCCGGAAGTACGGGCGGGTGATGTGCGACAGGAAGTACGAGACGTGGCGGAAGCTGTCGCCGAACTCGCCGCGCAGGTATCGCCGGTCGTTGATCGCGTGCATCTGGTGCACGCGGAGTCGATCGAACCGGTCGGGGTCCGCGGCGACCGCCGCCTCGATGGCATCGAGCACCGCCGTGGGCTCACCGTTGGCGAGCGGGACCACCAGCTCCACGCCGGGGTCGAGATGGTTGAGGACGTCGCCCGGGGCGTCCGGCGCCTCCATCGGCTCGCTCACGGTCGGTTGCGATCGGTCAGGCGGTTCGTGACGCTCACGGGCGCCCGAGCGAGCCGTCGACATCGACGGAGTCGACCACGTGGAACCGACGGCCGGTCACCGAGTTCGGCGTGATGCGCACGAACGTGGGCTTGTCGGTGGCGATCCACGGGAAGAGCGGGAGATCGTCGGCGGCGTAGCGCTCCTCCATCCGTTCGATCTCGTGCGCCCGCCCCTTCACGATGACGCTCCACGCCATCCGCTCTTCGGGCAGGTAGCCGTCGATCTCGAACGCCACGTGGTGCATGAGCACGGCGGCCGCGAGCTTGGTGCCGGCCCCGCTGCGGAACACGATCTCGCGTCCGTCGACGAGGTAGTTGATCGGGAAGATGTCGGGTTGGCCGCCGACGTCGACGGCGAGTCGGCCGACCAGCGTGGACGACAGCAGCTCCCAGCACTCGTCATCGTCGAGGATCTCCACAGGATCGGCTGAGCTCATGCCGTGATCGTAGGACGCTGAGAGACACCCGGTAGAGGCCTCGGTCCCGGCCGGTCGCAGAAGTGGCCAGAATTGCCCCGTGTCCTCTCCTCGCCTCACGCTGTTCTCCACGAAGGCGTACGACATCGACGCCTTCGACGCCGCCACCCCTCCGGTGGGGCATCCCGGCCACGTCGACGTCGTCTACCTCGAGACCGGACTCGACTCGACCACCGCCGCGCTCGCCCGGGGGTCCGATGCCGTGTGCGTGTTCGTCAACGACTTCGTCGACGCGGCCACGCTCGACGCCCTCGATGAGGCCGGAGTCAGCGCCGTCGCCCTCCGCTGCGCCGGCTTCAACAACGTCGACGTCGAGCGCGCCCACGCCCTCGGGCTTCGTGTCGTGCGCGTGCCCGCCTACTCCCCCAACGCCGTCGCCGAGCACACGCTCGCCCTGATGCTCGCGCTCAACCGGCAGATCCATCGAGCCCACAACCGGGTCCGCGACGGCAACTTCTCACTGCAGGGTCTGGTCGGCTTCGACATGGCCGGCAAACGGGCGGCGGTGGTCGGGACCGGACACATCGGGCGCATCGTCGCTCGGTTGCTGTGGCATCTCCGCTGCGACGTCGTCGCCGTGGATCCGTTCGAGGACGAGCACCTCGTCGACCTCGGCGTGCGGTACGTGGAGTTGCACGAGGCACTCGCAGACGCGGACATCGTCACTCTCAATTGCCCGCTTCTCGAGTCGACGCATCATCTGATCGACGACGAGACCCTCCCGATCATGAAGCCCGGCGTGATGCTGGTGAACACCGGTCGGGGTGCGCTGATCGACACCGACGCCGTGATCGACGCCCTGAAGACGGGGCGGGTGGGGTCGCTCGCACTCGACGTGTACGAGGAGGAGGGCGACCTGTTCTTCGAGGATCGCAGCGAGCAGGTGTTGCACGACGACACGTTCGCCCGCCTCCTGACGTTCCCGAACGTGCTGATCACCGCTCACCAGGCGTTTCTCACCCGCGAGGCGCTCGACGCGATCGCGACGACCACGCTCCAGAACGTGGTGTCGGTCGCTGCGGGCGAGCCGTGCGCCAACGAGGTCCACCCGCCCAGCTGATCGCATCCATCGCCCCGACGCCGCACGAACACGCGGAAGTGCCGGACGCCCCGGCACGACAAGATCGACTCAAGGATCGGCGAGACGACTCACACGGCGAACGATCGCCGACGATCCATCGGGCATGGAGCTCGCCGAGTCCCGCTCGCTCACGCCGCCGCCGCGGACCGACCAGGGAATCGAACGCGGGTACGCCTGCACACCCGGCACCGAGAACGGTGGGCATCCGACCCACGACGCCTGCCCGGGGTGGTGGCCACAGCTCGGCTCCGCTGAGTTCGACGGCTGGCGCTGCGCGTGCCCCTGCCACGAGCAGGGACGCGGCTGGCCCGGACATCCCGACCACGACCGGCTCCTCCATCTCGTCCGCTGACGCGGCGGAGTGGGTCCGACCCACGTCGCCCGGCCCGCCCACTTGCCGAACTCTTTGCAGAGCCGCGGCCCACGGCTTGTCAGTCGCTCGTCATCGTGATCGTCGACGGAACGCAGCAGCGCTCCGACACCGACATCACATCCCCCCACCAACGGGAGAAGGAGACACTGACATGAACATCCGAAAGACTCTCATCACCGGCGCGATCGTCGCCGGCTGCGCCGTCGGCGGTGCCGGCGTCGCCTCGGCGTTCGACGGAGACGGCGAACGCGCACCCGCGGACGACGGCGCTCAGGGCATCGCCCAGGTCGACGGCGCCGATGCTGACGCCGACGGCGAACGCGATGGTCGCCGTGGCGGCCGGCGCGGGATCGACCGTGAGACGGTCGCCGAGACGATCGGCATCACCGTCGACGACCTCCGGGCCCAGGTCGGTGACGGTTCGACCATCGCCGAGATCGCCGAGGCGAACGGCGTGTCCGCCGACGCGGTCATCGACGCTCTGGTCGCCGGTCTCGACGAGCGCCTCGACGAGAAGGTCGCCGCCGGCGATCTGACCGAGGAGGAAGCCGCCGAGAAGCTCGAGTCGAAGACCGAGCGGATCACCGATCGCGTCAACGGCGTCGAGGACGGCGACGACGCCTGACGGCGACACGGCCGTGGTCTCCGGGGCCTCCCGCCCGTTTACCACGGCTACGTTGGCGTCGCCTCGAGGACGACCGACCCGTGACCACCTCCAGCACCACCGGACCCCACATCGTGATCGCCGAGGACGATCCGGAGATCCGTCTCGCCCTCGAACGCATCCTGTCGTTCGAGGGGTACCGCGTCTCGACCGTCAACGACGGCGCTGCCGCCCTCGAAGCGATCACCGAGACCCGGCCCGACGCCGTGGTCCTCGACGTGATGATGCCGTTCGTCGACGGCCTCGACGTGTGCCGTCGGCTCCGCTCCCGCGGCGATCGCACCCCGGTCCTCATGCTCACCGCGCGACAGGAGACGCAGGATCGTGTCGACGGACTCGACGCCGGCGCCGACGACTACCTCCCCAAGCCCTTCGAACTCAGCGAGCTGCTCGCCCGACTGCGCGCGCTCCTCCGGCGGTCGTCGTTCGACGAGGCCGGTGTGTTGACCGTCGGCGACGTCACCCTCGATCCGCAACGCCACGAGGTGCGTCGCCACGGCGACGTCGTCGACCTGACCCGGACCGAGTTCGAAATCCTCCAGCTCCTCATGGGCAACGCCGGCATCGTGCTCGAACGCGGCGTCCTCTACGAGCGCATCTGGGGCTACGACTTCGGATCCTCCTCGCGTTCGCTCGACGTCCACGTCGGCTACCTCCGCCGCAAACTCGAGGAGGGTGGACGGCCCCGCGTGATCGACACCGTCCGAGGCGTCGGATTCGTCCTGCGAGAGACCTCCGGGTGATCCGTTCCAGCCTCGCCGCACGTGTGGCCGTCGCCGTGGCGGCCCTGACGTTCCTCACCGCGGGGCTCACGACCACCCTCGCCATCATCTCCACCGACGACGAGGTGCGCGGCGACGTCGACGCGTTCTTGAAGGAGCGATCCGAGGAGATCCTCGACGGCACCCGTCAACCTCCCGATCGCGACGGCCGGGGTCGGAACGGGAACGGTCAGGCCGGAGGCGGCGACGCCGTCGACCCGGCGGTCGCGGTGCCGTTGAGCCCGACCGAGCTCGACGCGTCCGTCCAGACGCTCGACGAGGACGGCGTGGTGACCGCACGGGTGGGCCTGTCCATCCCGGTCACCGACGACGACGTCGACCTCGCAGATCGCAAGGGCCCCGACGAATTCCGCACGATCGAGATCGACGGCGAGGAGTTCCGCGTCATCACCGTGCACATCGACGGGGGCGGCGCGCTCCAGGTGGCCCGGTCGATCGATCAGACGACCTCGCTCCTCGACGTCATCCGCAACCGTCTGATGCTCGTCGGTGCGGCCCTCGCACTGGTCGCCGCCGCGATCGGGTGGTTCGTCACGCGTCGCACCCTGCGACCGCTGAGCGAACTGACCGCGGCGGCGGAACAGGTGGCGACGACCCGCGACCTCGACACGGCGATCGCCGACGCCGACCGCGACGACGAGATCGGCCGGCTCGCCGCGACGTACAACGACATGCTCGGTGCACTCGCCACCAGTCGCGACCAGCAGCACCGGCTCGTCCATGACGCCGCCCACGAACTGCGCACGCCACTCACCAGCGTCAACGCCAACATCGACCTGCTCGCACACGCTCCCGACCTGCCCGCCGATCAGCGCGACGAGATCCTCAGCAGCGTTCGCACCGAGCTCCGTCAGCTCGGCACCCTCTTCACCGAGATCATCGAACTCGCCACCGACACCCACGAGAACGCCGAGCACGTCGCCGTCGACCTCGCGGAGATCGCGGAGCGTGCCGTCGACGATCTCCGCCGCCGGGCCGACAACCCGGTCACGGTGACGGCGACGACTTCCGTGGTGTCGGGCGATGCGCCCGCACTCGAGAGGGCGGTCGCCAACCTCCTCGGCAACGCGGTCAAGTACTCACCCCCGAGGTCACCGATCGTCGTGCGTGTCGCCGCCGGAACGCTCACGGTCACCGACGCCGGGCCGGGCATCTCTGCGGAGGACCGCTCCCGGGTGTTCGATCGCTTCCATCGCGGCGTGGACGCACGGGCCCAGCCGGGGTCCGGCCTCGGGCTCGCGATCGTGGCGAAGATCGTCGACGACCACGGGGGTTCGGTCTTCGTCGACGAGGCCCGGCCCGGCCCGGGCGCGGTGGTCGGGTTCCGGCTCCCGAACTGACCGGCGGCGTCCGGTCGGTCACCGACCGATCAGGTGCACGGCGATGCCGATGCGGCCGAGACGCAGCCGCTGACCATCACGCAGGACGTGACCGATGCCGGGGACCAGCGAACTCCACGGACCGCCGTCGACCGATGTCGACGTGCCGTTGCACGAGCCGAGGTCGATCGCCTCGACGCGCCAGCGGTCGACGCGGAGGAAGGCGTGGCAACGCGAGACGCAGCGCCGCGGATCGTCGAGCACGATCGACTCGGCCACTCCGCCGACGACTCGTCGATCGTCGAACGGGCGGCGGCCGAGCACGGCGTCACCGAACAGCGGGATCGTGGGACCGCCGTCGACGACGAGCACGGCGACGGGGGTCCCGGCGATCGGTGCACGTCCGTCGTCGGGCGCGAGTCGGCGTCCGGTGAGCGGGCTGTAGAGGGCCTCGAGGTGCGGGGGGCGATCGATGAGCGTCACGACGGTGCTCCTTGGGATGGTGGGATGGGCGTGTGTGGACCTGGGATGGCGGAGGGGCCGGCCGAGGAGTCGGCCGGCGACGTGGGTGGCGATGACATCGCCGTGAACCGGTCGAGGACCGGATTCACGACGTGGTCACGGTCGACGCCGTCGACGTTCAGTGCGGCGACGACGAGCTCACGGGCGAACGGTTCGAGGGTCGTTTCGACGACCGGGTCGGTGGAACCGATCCGGCAGATGCGACTTGCGAGCGACTCGGCCCGCAGCGGATGCACGGCGGATCCCGTGGCGAGCAGGTGCAACGACGCACCGAGGCCGTACAGGTCGGAGCCCCGCGTGGCGGGGTGGCCACGAACGATCGAGGGAGCCATCGTGCCGACCGCTCCGATCGGGCCCACGTTGCGCGTCCGGTCCGCTCGGCGATCACACAGTCCGAAATCGCCCAGCTTCACGACGCCCTCGTAGCGGCGGAGATGAGACGGCTGGACGTCTCGGTGCAACACGCCGTGGGCGTGCAGGTGGGCCAGCCCCGAGGCGGCGGCCGCGACGACCGCGAGAGCGTCGCGGGTCGACCGGCACGGGGTCCCGCGGATCGGGTCCGGTCCCTCATCGGGCGCCGGGGTCACCACGAAGAGATGGTCGTGATCGAGCCCGACGTCGAGGACCGGAACCAGGTGAACGTGGTCCAGCTCGCCGATCAACTCGATGCGTCGGATCGAGCGGTCGAAGAGCTCGTCGTCTCCTCGGATCGAGGTGGCCTCCACGATGACGTCGCGTCCTCGACGGACCGCACGGAATCGTTGACCGATCGAACCGTCGCGCAATGGCTCGCCGAGCTCGTGGCCACCGAGGGTCGGTGGGCGCGTCACCGCGTGGCTCCGAGGTCGAGGTCGAGGCGACGCACGCTGCTCGACGACCGCCTGCGTCCCCGCGCCAGTCGTTCACGGAGGACGAGGATGCGATGGAGGGCGACACCGGCGACCACCAGTCCGATCGCGCCGAGGGCGGCCACGGTCGGATCGGTGCGGAGTTCCTCGACGAAGAGCGCCGTCGAGACCAACTCGACGACGGCGAGGGATCCGATGAACGTCGCGAGCGCCCGGGGAGACACCCGATCGGCGAACCAGCTGCCGAGCGGCGCACCGACCACGACGACCGGTACCGCCGCGAGCCACATGCCGAGCACATCCGTGCTGTCGGAGGACGCCGCCAGCGCTCCGGTCGTGACCGAGACGAGCAGTCCCACGACCGAGACGGCCGCCATCGTGACGACCGAGGTCGCGACGCCGACGCTCGGCCGAACCCCGAGCACGATCGTGACGGCCAGATAGACCGCCACGTCGGCACCGCTGCCGAACAGCGCCGACGCCACGCCGCCCAGCGCCGCGACCACCACGATCCAGCCTCGCATCGTTCGTGTGTCGAGGGGCGCGGCAGCGAGCTGTTCGACGACCGCTCGTCGACGGCTGAGAACCGTCGCAGCGCCGGCGACGACCACGACGAGCGTGAAGAGGATCTTGACGTGAGCACCGGACGGCGTGACCGCCGAGAACACGACGAATCCCGCCAGGTACCCCGCCACCGCTGCCGGGACGGTGAGCCGGAGCGCGCCACGGTCGACGGTGCGGCGTGTGATGGCGATGATCGCGGCGGCCGAACCCATGCCGATCGCCTGGATGCTGAGACTGAACGTACGGGCGTCGGCCGCGGACACACCGAGAGCCTTGGTGAACACCGGAAAGGCCACCGCACCGCCACCTTGGGGCGTGGACCCAGCGACGAAGCTGCCGACCACCATCGTCGCCGCCGCCTCGACGTTCTCGACGATCCGATCGAGCTGACCCGTGGCCAGCACGACGACCGACCACACGGCGATGACCGAGCCGGACACCGCGATCGATCGTCGGCGAGCCGTGCGGAGGAGGGCCGCGCGGCGCGCCCGCGCCTCGGCGACGACGAGCCGAGCCGTCACAGCGGGGCGGTCCGTCCGAGTCGCGGCTGCCGACCGATCCGGCTCACCGGTGAACGTGCCATCGGCGACGACGGCGGTCACCAGAACCGCCCTCCGGCGAACCGCCATCTCGGGAAAAGGATGCGGATCGGACCGTTGGTCACCGCCCAGATCGCCACCCAGATGCTACCGAACTGCCACGCGAACGGCATCGGGCTGATGCGGCCGATGTCCCAGGGCAGCCCGCGCAACAGGAGGTGGTACACGACCACCCCCTCGGACACCCCGAGGACGAGGCCGAGGACGGTCGGCCAGTCCTTGTCCCACCGAAGCTGTTGGAGGCCGTGGTACACGAACTCCCACAGGGTGCCGACGACCGCCACGAGGACGAGCGCGGCGAACCCGTTCTCGTACACGTTCGCCGTCGTCGGGCCGGCGAGCGGCAGCCACGGCCCCACGATCAGCAGCCAGGCGACGCCGACGGTCCAGACCATGACCCAGCGGGTCTGGAGGCGGCCGAGCAGGGTGGGGGTCATGACGCGACCACCGCCGATCGGCGGCGTCGGTCGGCTCGATTCCGTCCATCACGCCGGTCGAGCCGGTCGAGCCGGTAGCGCCGGTCGGGCTGAGTCGGTCGTCCGAGCGCCCAGGCACACCAACCCCGCGCCGACCGCCACGGCCCGATGCGGGGCAGTGCGCCGAGGTCGGCCATGTCGTCGGCTGCCTGCAGGGCGGCGTACTGCAGTCCGAGGAAGCTGTCGACACCCGCGTAGGCGCCGCCCAACGTCATCGCGCCGGCGGCGTACATCCGCCCGCTCCCCGATCGCGTGCCGACGATCTCGAAGGTCGGCTCGACCGCGAGTCGGCCCTTCGGGTTCCGGCGGGCACCCGAACGGGCGATCAGGTCGGCGTAGAGGGGATGGGTCGTCACGTCGGCCTGCAGGCCGGTGGCGTCGAGGACGTAGGCGGCGTCGATCACGTCGGTCGCACCGTCGGCGGTCCGGATCGACACCCGGACGTGGTGGTCGCTCGGCGAGATGTCGGTGACGACACCCTGTGCCTGGGTGTACGCACCCGTCGTCGCATGGCGGGCGAGCTGTCGGCGCCAGCTGGCGCGCGGGGCGGTGTTCGTACCGCCCATCCGGTCGATCAGGTCGGCGCGTTCGTCACCGTCCACCCGCTCGAGCTGCTGACGCAACTGACCACCCCAGCACGACTTCGGGTAGTTGAACGCCTGGTAGGCGAAGCCTCGTCCGCCCGGACGGCGGAATCGTCGGCTCGATCCCTGAGGACCGTCGACGTAGTTGCGGAACAGATGGACGATCCGGGTCTGGTGGCCGTCGTTCTCGACGGCGTCGAGCAGTCGTTGGAGGACTCGGCTGGCGACGATCCCGCTGCCGCGGACCAGCACCACGCTGGGCCGTCGGGCGAGTTCGTCGTACAGGTAGCGGTGTGGTTCGTAGGCGTTCACGATCCGGAAACCCGCCTCGGGGTGACGGGTCCGGAACTCCTGGAGGTCGGGGAGCAGCGCCACACCCGGGTAGCCGACGGCGACGTGGACGTGCTCGGCGGCGATCGCGAGTGCGCCGTCGTCGACCGAGTCGACGAGGATCCAGTAGCCGCCGCCGACGGCGCGGCGAATGGTGTGCACCCATCCCGTCTGGTGGATGCGTTCCCACCCGAGCCGGGCGGTCTCGCGTTCGACCGACCGGTACACCTGGCCAGCCTGGGGAGTGAAGTACTCCACGACGAGCGGCTCGGTGAGGACCCGGAGCGCCGGCGCCGGGTTCCCGGTCTCGACCGACTCGCGAAGCGCGTAGCCGGGCCACCCCCAGATGGCGTCGATCGTCGAACCCGAGTCGGATCGAAGGCGCTCGTGCCGGGGGATCTGGCTGTTGTGGGCGAGGTACTCGTAGGTCTCCGATGGCGAGGACAGCGGTCCGATCGCCACCATCTGTCGGTCACCGACGCCGGCGAGCCGCCAGAGATGGACCATGGCGAGCGAACCGAGGCCGGCGCCGACGGTCGCGAACCGCCGACGGACGATGCGTCGACCCGTGGCGATGATCTCGGGTTCGCTCACGACGGCAGGCAGCCCCTTCGTGACCGGATGGGGATGGGGGTGGGGCATCGGAGTCTCCTGTCCGTGCATCGTGCGGCGGATCAGTTGCCCGGCCCGCCGCCGTTGCCGGGTCCGTTCCCGCCGCCACCGTTCCCCGGTCCGTTCCCGCCGCCGTTGCCGGGTCCGTTGCCACCGTTGTTCCCTCCCCCGCCGTTGCGCGGACCACCGCCGTTGCCGGGTCCGTTCCCGCCGCCACCGGGTCCGTTTCCGGGCCCACCGCCGCCGTTGCCGTTCCCATTGCCGTCGCCGTCTCCGTCCCCGTCAGGTCCGCCGCCGTTGCCGTTCCCATTGCCATTCCCATCGCCGTCGCCGTCTCCGTCAGGTCCGTTGCCGTTCCCATTGCCGTCGCCGTCGTCAGGTCCGTCGCCGTTCCCATTGCCGTCGCCGTCTCCGTCCCCGTCGTCGGCACCGTCGGGAGCGACCTCGTCACCGGAGTCGTCGGCGTCGGCGTCGGAGGGATCGACGTCGTCATCGGCCTCGTCACCGTCTGACTCGTCCACTGCGATGTCGACCACGCCTCCTGGGTCGGCGTCGGCGGGGATCTCGGCCAGGACCGCGGGGATCTCCGCCGGGCCGCCGGCGTCATCGCTCGTGCCGAAGCGGACGCCGGCGAATCCAGCCGCGAAGGCCAGCACAGCGAACAGCAACGTCAGCGACCGACGCGTCGTCGGTGGCGAGGTCAACGTGTCGCGATCTGAGGCGACGGCCGACCCACCGGCCGACCAGCTCGCCTGCGCGACGGACCCGAGGTCTTCGTCGGACACGTGCACCGTGGCGTCGGGGGCGATCTCGTCGCCCGTGCGGATCGGAACCCGCGACAACCCGTGGGCGACGCGCACGTCGTTCACCGCCGCTCCGAACGCCCGGGACGACACCGGCCGATGCACGGGGTCCTTGCTGAGCGACATCTCGAGCACCGTCGCCAGGTCGTCGGGGACTCCCGAGCGGCGGACGTCGGGATACGGCTCCGCCACGACCCGCCGCATGGTCGACACCGGCGACTCACCGTTCGTCATCTCGAACGGTTCGGCCCCGGTGAGACACGTCGCGAGCACGCTGGCGAGCGAATACACATCGGCGGTCGGAGTGGGCGCGTCGCCGTCGAACGTCTCGGGGGCGGTGTGGGCGTAGCTCACGTGGACCGACGTCGTGGTCGATCGGTCGACCAGCGAGGCGATCCCGAAGTCGGTCAGCATCCACACCCCGTAGGCCGACCGCATCACGTTCGCCGGCTTGATGTCCCGGTGCACGATGCCGGCTCCGTGTGTCCGCTCGACCGCTGCGGTCAGACCCACGATCAGGGCCGTGGCCTCGTCGAGGTCGAGCGGACCCTCATCCAGACGATCGGCGAGAGACCCGCCGCTCGCATACTCGAGCAGGAGATACGGCGCACCCGCCTCCGTCTCGCCGCTGTCGAGCAGCGAGACGATCGAGGGGTGGTCGGAGATGCGGCCGAGCGCGACGCGTTCGCGGTCGAAGCGGCGCCGGGTGTCTCCGTCGACGAAGCGGGCGTCGAGCACCTTGAGGGCGACGATGCGATCGTGTTCGACCTGTCGCGCTCGGAACACCGTGCCGTGTCCACCACGGGCGACGACATCGACGATCTCGAGACCGGGCACGACCGGGTGACGGGCGTCGTCGCCCGACCCGTCGGTCGAGGAGGGGGGCGGGCTCTCGGGATACTGGTCAGGGCTCATGGGTCTTCCTCTCGTCGGATGTCGGCCTGATGCGACACCACGGTCGACGACGACTGCTCACGATCCGTTCGCAGATCGGCAAGGGTTCGGCAGGAAGCACCGGCGTGCCGGCTCCCGACATCTCCGGTCTTCGGGAGGTGGCGCGGACCGGTTTCGGTGCCTACCGTGCGGTCGACACCACCCCACCGGCGAGGAGACCGCATGCCCACCGCCCTGCCGACCGACGACCTCGTCGACCTCGAGCCGCCTGCCCGTCACGAGGTCGAACACATCGCCCGCGGGATGGCGTCCGCGCCCTGCGGATCCGACGGGCTGACCGAACTCCAGCGTCTCGTGATCGAGGCGATGGTCCGATCGATGACCGGCGTCCACCTCGACGTCGGCAGCCTCGATCCGATCTCGGCCTGCGACTTCGCCGCCGGTCTCGCCCACCGCAACGAGATCTTCCGAACCCGGGTCCTCCAGCTCATGGAGGTGTGCCACATGATCCTCGACGAGCCCTCGGTCGAGGTGGCCGACTCCGTCATCGAGTTCGCGCGCGAGCTGTCGCTCGACGAGACGTGTGTGACCGCCGCCCGTGCGGTGGCGGACGGGTCACGCCAACTCGTCGCCGCCGACTTCGACCGGAGCACCTACCTCACCGGCCTCGACCTGTCGGGTTTCACGCCGCTTCGCACCGGCGACGACAACGTGTACGCGTGGACGAGCACGGTCGTCAGCGACGACCTCGCCGACAAATGGCGCTCGCTCGCCGCGCTCCCGACCGGAACACTGGGCCGGGGAATCCACGACTTCTACCTCGCCCGCGGCTTCCGGGTTCCCGGCGAGGAGGGCTCGGCGCCACCGCTCCTGGCCCAGCACGACTGGGTGCACGTGCTCGCCGACTACGGGAGTCGCGTCGAGTCCGAGATCGAGGTCTTCGCCTTCATCGCACGCGCCAGCGACGACCCCGCTGCCTTCGCTCTCCTCGCGATGGTGCTCAACCTGTTCCAGAACGGCGCCCTGCCCAACGCAGCCGGAATCTTCGAGGCCCACACCGGCAACCTCCACGTGGAGGGAATGCCGAGTCGGCTCGCCGACGCGCTGCGACGCGGCGCCCACTGCGACGGCAGCATCGACTTCCTCGCCGTCGACTGGTTCTCGCTCGCCGACCAGGAGGTCGGTGACGTCCGAGCCCACTTCGGCGTCACACCCAAGTCCGACGAAGCCGTGGCCGACGGGTCGGTCGGACCATGGGAGGCCGGTGGGATCAGCCCGTTCCAGCTCGAGACCGGTCAGGAGCGAGCGCGCGACGAAGGTCGCCCGTACGAGGCGTTCGGCGCAACGTCGTGAGCGACGACCCCGCCGCCGGGTCCGCGGCCGGATCGGTCGCGCTCGACTCGCCGACCGGGCGACTCGTCGTCACCACCACCGTCGCCGGCTCTGCGGTGGCGATGCTCACCGCCACTGTGGTCAACGTCGCCCTGCCGGCACTCGCCACCGATCTCGACGCGAGTTCGTCCCAGCAGCAGTGGGTCGTCAACTCGTACCTGCTCACGATCGCATCGCTGATCCTCGTCGGCGGGTCGCTCGGCGACCGGTACGGCCGGCTGAAGATCTACCGGATCGGCGTCGCCGGGTTCGCCGTCGCCTCGCTCGCATGCGCGGTCGCTCCGTCGGTCGGCGCCCTCATCGCCGCTCGGCTCGTGCAAGGCGTGGCGGGCGCACTGCTCACTCCGGGCAGCCTCGCGATCATCGAGGCGACGCTGCGTCCCGACGATCGTGGACGCGGCGTGGGCCAGTGGTCGGGTCTCTCGGGGATCGCCGGCGCCCTCGGGCCGCTCGTCGGCGGTGCGCTCGTCGATTTTTCGTGGCGATGGGTGTTCGTGTTGAACGTGCCGGTCGCGATCGCCGTTCTCGCGATGTCGGTCCGCTTACCCGAGTCGTTCGACCCCGAGGCTCAGGACAGTCGGCTCGATCTCACCGGTGCATGGCTCACGGTCGCGTTGCTCGGCGGATCGTCGTACGCGTTGATCGAGGGACCGCCCGGTGGCTGGTCGGGTCTCGACATCGGCGCCGCCGTGGTGGCGGTCGTGGCGCTCATCGGTCTGATCGTGGTCGAGCCCCGGCGCGAGCACGCGATGGTCCCGATCGACCTGTTCGGCGATCGGGTGTTCGCCGCCGCCAACCTCATGACGCTGCTCGTCTACGGCGGCATGGGGGTGGTCTTCTTCCTGCTCTCGATCCAGTTGCAGGTCACGGTCGGGTGGAGCCCACTCGCGGCCGGCGCGGCGCTGCTGCCGATCACCGGCTTGATGCTCGTGCTGTCGTCGCGCGCCGGTGCGTGGGCGCAACGGGTCGGGCCGAAGATCCCCCTCACGGTCGGGCCGTTGCTCATCGCGATCGGGATGCTCATGTACCGGCGCGTCGGGCCCGACGCCAGCTACCTCGTCGACGTGCTGCCCGGCGTGATCGTGTTCGGACTCGGGCTCTCGGCGTCGGTCGCTCCGGTCACGTCGACCGCCCTGGGAGCCGCCCCCGAGACCCGGGCGGGCGCAGCGTCCGGCGCGAACAATGCGATCGCCCGAACCGGCCAGCTGCTGGCAGTGGCCGCGATCCCGCCGCTCGTGGGACTCACCGGCGATGCACTCGGCGACCCCGTCGAACTCGACGACGGATTTCGATCGGCCATGATCGTCGGCGCCGCCCTCGTGGCCGCCGGAGGGGTCGTGGCGGCCACACTCCTGCCGTCACGCCGACCCGACGACGCCCCGGTCGCCGACCAACCCGTGTGCTGCCCGATCGACGGCCCGGCAGCCCACGCCGTCGACGTCGAGACCGTCGACGCCTGATCGTTCCGTCGAGCCCCGGGGTCGACGGAACAACCCACGTCGCGGGGTGATCAGGCGACGAACTCGGGGCGGGGTCGGGGATCGGGCACGACCCAGTCGGCCGGCATCCGCCCGAAGTCGAAGAACGGGGCCTCGTCACCGTCGGCGACGGCATCCTCGATCTGGTCGTAGAACCCCCTGCCGGTCTCCTCGGCGAACGTGATGGCGACCTCGTCGGGACCCCCGTCGACGCTGGGGCGCTGGCAGTACTCGGGGAAGCTGTTCTCGGCAGCGTCGCCCTCGGCGTACCCGCGGGCGAACATCTGCTTGAGCACACCGAAGCCGTCGTTGCGCACGAGGACCTCACCGCGAGGTGTGCCGCCCATCGACGTCAGGTGCCGCACGAACGAGTCGAGGTCGTGGGTGTCGTACGCGACGTGCTGACACGAGTGGTCGCCGTGTGCGTCGACGAACTTGGTGACCTGGCTCTTCTTCGCCCGGTCGATGCCCTCGATGAGCGCGATCCCGAACTCGCCGAAGTCGATGCACCAGATCTTCATCGACGAATCGGGGTCCTCGGGGCGAACGTCGTCGATGCGGTTGATGAGCGTGCCACCTTCGACCTCGATGTGGAACCAGGCCCACCTCTCGATCGAGCCCTGAGCGCAGGCGTACGTGACGTGATCGACCTTCTTGAGATGCGACATGCGTCCAGCGCACCACGGCGTCCGGAGACACGCAAGCGCGGCCGACGAAACGCCGAGTCGACGGGCTGACGTTGAACGAATCGTCCAATCCTGGCACCCTGGGACGATGGCCGCCGAACACACGCGACGACCCCTCGACGAGATCGATCGCCATCTGCTCTCCGTGCTGCAGTCCTCACCCAGAGCGTCGTACGCCGAGATCGCCCGGCTCGTGGGCATCGCTCGGGGCACGGTGTACTCCCGGCTCGACCGGCTCGAGGACGAAGGCGTGATCGTCGGATACGGGCCCGACGTCGATCACGCAGCGGCCGGTCTGGGGGTGCTGGCGTTCGCCACGCTCGAGATCACCCAGGGCCGCCACGACGAGACGATCGACGAACTCGCACGCATCCCCGAGATCGTCGAGATCCACACGATCACCGGTGTCGGCGACCTGCTGTGCCGGATCGTGGCCGCATCGAACGACGAACTCCACCTCGTGCTCCAGGACGTGTCGATGGTTCCGGCGGTGACGAGGATCGAGACCAAGCTCGCACTCTCGACCGACCACCGTCGCACGCTGGTCGACGTCCTCGCACCGGTCGACGACCCGATCGACGTTGCGGACGACGACCGGGTTGATGATCAGGTCGACGACGACGTGTGACGACGACCGCACCGATCACGACGATCGGGGCGCGCCTCCACCGCCGACCTGGCGGTCGACGTAGGCGGCGACCGCATCGCGATACTCCTCCTCGGTGAACGACCACATCTGGTGATCGGCGTCGCCCCAGCCCGCCGCCATCGCCGGGTGCGACCGGCCGAGCGCAGCGGTCATCGCCTTCGTCATCGACAGCGGACCCGGCGGAACGGCGAGAAGTTCTCCGAGGCACACCTGCACCGCGTCGTCGAGCTCACCGGGTTCTGACAGCCGGGTCACGTACCCCGTGCGGAGCAGCTCGTCGGCGCCGACCGCGCGGCACGTCGAGACCCAGTCGCGCGCAGCCGGGAGCCCGACCTCGCGAACCAGCAGTGGGATCCCGGCCCAGGTCAGCGGAATGCCGATGGCGAGCTCGGGGATCCGCAGCGTCGTGTCGGGGTCGGCGATCCGGATGTCGCACGCCGCGGCGAGCAGCGCCGCACCACCGATCACGTGCCGATGGAGGGCCGCGACGGTCGTCTGCGGGATGCGCTGGATGTGGTCGAGGAGTCGCTGCCAGGTACCCGTCGCATGGCGCCGGTTCGACCACGACCCCTCGACCGGCGGGTACGACGTGGAGCGGAGGTCGGCGCCGGCCGAGAACGCGCGGCCCGCGCCGGCGAGCACGACGACCGAGACGTCGGGCGATTCCTCGAGCTCGGCGCACGCCACCGCCAGCGCACGGCGCACATCGTCGTCGAGTGCGTTCAGCGCCTCGGGTCGATGCAGGGTCAGCCGGACCACCCGGTCGGCCCGTTCGACCTGGAGCACGGAGTCGGATCGATCGTCCACTGACGGAAAGCGTAGGTGCCGGGTGATATCGCGGGGACATGATCGACTACCAGCGGCTCTACCACACGGGCATTCGCGTGCCGGATCTCGATGCGGCGATGACCGAGATGGGTCCGATGCTCGGCGTCACGTGGGCCGAGGTGCGCGAGACCGAGGGCCAGTCGGTCTGGACTCCCGACCGGGGCCAGCACGCCGTGCCACTCCGGTACGTCTACTCGTGCGAGGGTCCGCAGCACGTCGAGCTGCTGGAGGGGGTGCCCGGATCGGTCTGGTACGGCGGTGACGACCCGGGCGTGCACCACGTCGGCATCTGGGTCGACGACGTCGGTGCCGAGACCCGCGCATGTGTCGACGCCGGGTGGACCGTGGCCGCCGCCCAGTCGTCGCCCGACGAGGGGTACGGGGTCTTCACGTACGTCGTCCCACCGTCCGGCCCGATCGTCGAACTGGTCGCCGCCGCACTCGAACCGTCGTTCCAGACCTGGTGGTCCGCCGGCCTCGCATGACGCGCACGTCGGGGCGACGACACCGTATGCCTGACCCGAAGTGTCGCCTCAGTGGACGGGGGTGTCGCCGAACTCGGACTGGAGGCGGGCGAGTTCGGTGCGGAGTTCGGCGACCACGGGCTCCATGGACGTGTCGTCGATGACGTTCGTGGTCTCGAGCGGATCGGCCACGAGGTCGAACAGTTCCCACTCGACCGGCGCCGACTCACCGATCGCACCGAGCTGGTCGAGGCCGTTGTTGTAGTAGCAGATCAACTTGTGGGTGTCGGTCCGCACCCCGTAGTGCGCCGGCACGTTGTGGGCGCCGTCTCCGTGCATCCAGTACCGGTAGTACATCGACGTCCGCCAGTCCTCCGGCGCCGCGCCACCCTGTTCGAACAGGGGCACGAGTGACTCGCCCTGTACATCGCCGGGGACGTCGAGCCCGGCGAGTTCGAGGAACGTGGGAGCGACGTCCACGTTGAGCGCGATGGCATCGGTCGTCGACCCGGCGGCGATGCGGCGGGGATAGCGGACGAGGAACGGCATCGCCAGCGACTCCTCGTACATGAGCCGCTTGTCGAACCACCCGTGGTCGCCGAGGAAGAACCCCTGGTCGCTCGTGTAGACGACGACCGTGTCGTCGGCGAGTCCCGCTTCGTCGAGATGGTCGAGCAGACGGCCGACGCTGTCGTCGATCGACGCGATCGTGCGGAGGTAGTCCTTGATGTACCTCTGGTACCGCCAGCGGATCTCGTCGTCCTCACTCAACCCGGGCGGTACCGACGCCTTGAGATCGACGATCGGATCGAGGTCGAGCATCCGCATCTTCACCGCCTGGACCACCGCGGCCCGGGTCCCGTGGTCGTCGAACAGCGTCGACGGCTCGGCGATGTCGACGTCGTCGTACAGCGTGAAGTACTCGGGTGCCGGCTCCCACGTGCGGTGCGGAGCTTTGTGGTGACACATCAGGAGGAAGGGTCGATCGGGGTCGATCCGACCGAGCCAGTCGAGGCAGTCGTCGGTGACGAGGTCGGTCACGTAGCCACCGCGCTCGATGACCTCGTACTGATCTCCGTCGGCACCCGGGCCGAGCATCACGGGGTTGTGGTAGTGGCCCTGGCCGGGGAGCACCCGCCAGTCGTCGAAGCCGGTCGGATCGTGCCGGCGGCCGTGACCCAGGTGCCACTTGCCGATCATCGCCGTCTGATATCCCGCGGCCTGCAGCTCCTTCGGGAACGTCCACAGCGAGTTGTCCATGTGCGTGTCGAGCGTGGTCACGCCGTTCACGTGGTTGTACGTGCCGGTGAGGATCGACGCGCGACTCGGCGTACAGATCGAGTTGGTGCAGAAGCAGGCGTCGAATCGCATTCCGTCGTGTGCGAGCCGATCGATCTGGGGTGTCTCGTTGATCCGACTGCCGTAGGCCGAGATCGCATGCGCGGCGTGGTCGTCGCTCATGACGAAGAGGAAGTTGGGGCGATCGGCCATGTCGGCGAACGTAGGCGACTCCAGCACGACGCACGCTGCCGACGCATGGTGCCAGGCACCATCCGTCGCGTGTGCGTGGGAAGGTGTGGGCGTGACCGATGCGCCCCGCCATCCCGTTCGCACGCCACCGACCCCGGTCGACCCCGTCGACGCGTTCTCGTGGGGACGTGTCGTCGGGTTGTTCACGCCCTACCGCGCGCTCACCTTCGGCGTGGCGACGCTCGTCGTCGTCGGATCGATGCTCGGCATCGTGAACCCGCTCCTCATCCAGCGGGTCTTCGACGACGCCCTGTTCGGCGAGGGCGGTCTCGACCTCGGCCTGCTGTGGACCCTCGTGATCGTGATGCTCGTGGTGGCGATGGCGTCCGGCCTCGTCGGCGTCGCCCAGACGATCGCCACGAACACGCTGGGCCAGCGCGTCCTCCGGGTGCTCCGCGAGCGGCTCTACCGACACCTCCAGGAGATGCCGCTGGCTTTCTTCGCGACGGCGCGGACCGGCGATCTGCAATCACGGATCTCGAGCGACGTCGCGAGCGCCCAGAACGCCGTCACGTCGACGCTCTCGTCGATCCTCTCGAACGTCATCACATTCGCCAGCGCAGTCGTCGCGATGTTCCTGCTGTCGTGGCAGCTGACCCTCGTGACGCTCGCGGTGGTCCCCCTCTTCGTGGTGGCGACGCGGGCGGTCGGTTCTCGCCGCGAGCGCTACACCCGAGAGCTCCAGGGCGAGACCGCCGAGATGTCGACCATCACCCAGGAGACGCTGTCGGTCTCGGGGATCACCCTCGCCCGCCTGTTCGGTCAGGAGCAGCGGGAGATCCAGCGATTCGAGTCGACGAGCGGACGGCTGTCCGACGCCGCACGTCGCCAGCAGGCGATCGGCCAGGCGTTCTTCACCGTGGTCCAGACCTTCCTCGGCGTCACGCCGATCGTCGTGTACCTCGCGGCCGGCTACGCCCTCGACGGTGGCAGCGATCTCACAGCGGGCACGATCGTCGCGTTCACCACGTTGCAGAACCGGCTCTTCTTCCCGGTCGCACGAATGCTCGAGACGTTCGTGGAACTGCAGTCGAGCCGGGCTCTGTTCGGTCGGATCTTCTCGTACCTCGACGTCGAGTCCGATCTCGTCGAGTCCGACGACCCGGTCCACCTCGAGGCCGCGACAGCGGCCGGTGTGGTCCGGCTCGACGACGTTCACTTCCACTACCCCGGCACCGACGTCGCATCGGTGCGCGACGTCACGCTCACCGCGTCACCCGGTCAGCTCGTGGCCCTGGTTGGACCCTCCGGTGCCGGCAAGTCGACCGTGCTCCAGCTCGTCGCTCGGCTCTACGACCCCGACGAAGGCGGCGTGTCGATCGACGACGTCGACCTCCGCGACCTGAGCAGCCGCTCGCTCGCCGAGCTGGTCGGCTTCGTCACGCAGGAGTCGTACCTCTTCGCCGGATCGCTCCGCGACAACATCGCCTACGGTCGGCCCGACGCGTCCGATGAGGACGTCGAGAAGGCGGCCCGTGCGGCCGCGATCCACGACCGCATCATGGACTTCGAGGACGGATACGAGACCGTCGTGGGGGAACGTGGATTTCGACTGTCGGGAGGTGAGCGACAGCGGATCGCGATCGCCCGCGTGCTGCTCAGCGATCCGAAGGTGCTCGTGCTCGACGAGGCGACCTCGGCGCTCGACACAGCGTCGGAGCGTCGCATCCAGGAGGCGCTCGGAACGTTGATCTCGGGTCGCACCACGATCGCCGTGGCGCACCGACTCTCGACCATCCAGGCCGCCGACGTGATCCACGTGATCGATCGCGGAACGATCGTCGAGTCGGGTTCACACGACGAACTCCTCGCCCTCGGCGGTGCGTACGCCGACCTCTACCACGAGCAGTTCGGCGACGGTGAGGTCGAGACGCAGATCGCCGACGGCACCGTGCTGAGCGACGGCACGTTCCGCCACGCGGACTGCGAACAACGTCGACTCGTCCGAACGGGGGACTCATGACCACCGACGCCATCACCCGCGACGCGCACGATCCGATCGCGCGTGTCACGACCGACCTGTCCGACGACCGGGCGAACGGGCTCCGTCGGTTCAACCTCGTCATGGCCGCGTTGCACACCGTGTCGGGCACCGCGATGGTCGTGTTCGGCGACACCGGGTTCGGCCTGCCGGTCACCGCCTTCAACCTCAACGGTCCGCCCGGCACCTCGATCGACAATGGCGTCCTCGACGAGCTGTTCTCGGTACCCCTCGCCGTCGGCACGGCGAGCTTCCTGTGGCTGTCGGCGATCTTCCACTTGATCGTCGGCACCGTCGGCTTCGACCGCTACATCGACGAACTCCGCCACGGACGCAACCGGTTCCGATGGGTCGAGTACAGCGTGTCGTCGACGCTGATGATCGTCCTGATCGCTCTGGTCACGAACATCACCGACATCGCCGCACTCGTCGCGATCGCCGTGGTCAACGCGTCGATGATCCTGTTCGGCTGGATCATGGAGATGACCAATGCGGTCGGCGACGGCCAGCCGAGATGGTGGACCCCGTTCTGGTTCGGCTGCATCGCCGGGATCGGGCCGTGGATCGCGATCGCAGTGGCGATCATCGGGGGTCAGACGATCGATGGTGCCGAGCAACCGCCCGGCTTCGTGTACGGGATCATCGTCACCGTCTTCCTCCTGTTCAACTGCTTCGCGATCGTGCAGTGGCTCCAGTACCGCGGGAACGGGAGGTGGGCCGACTACGTCGTCGGCGAACGCGTCTACGTCGTGCTGAGCCTCGCGGCGAAGAGCCTCCTCGCCTGGCAGATCTTCGCGAACACTCTCATCGAGTAACCGACTGCTCGAGGGAGCGGACGACGTCGCCGTCAGTCGACCGAGGTCTCGACGGGGGCACCGGCTGCGGCGGTCGAGACGGCTCGGGCCCGACGGATCGAGAGGATCAGTCGGACGACGAGGACGAGGATCACGGCCGTGGCGACGCCGAGGATCGTCCAGGCCCACCACGCGAGTCCTCCGTCGTCGCTCTCCTCGACGAACACGAACTGCGGTGGTGGTGCAGCGGGGTCGTAGCTGAAGAGATACGCCGCTTCGACGATGTCGCCGTCGATCGAGTCGACCGTGTGCCGGACCGCGTACTGGCCCGGCTCGGAGAGTGGTTCGGCGAGGAGGATCGTCGCCTCGACCGTGTTCTCGAGGACGAACTCGCTCTCGAGCTCCTCGCCGCCCATCAACGACACCGACCCGGTGATGTCGGTGATGATGTCGGCGTAGAACAGACGGATCTCGGTGATCTCGCCGCCGACACGCGCACCGGGGCCCGGTGAGGCCGCGGCGAGACCGGAGTGGGCGAGGACGGGCCCCGCCGCCACCGCGACGAGCGCGACGACGGCGAGGACCAGGGCGACCACGGTCGCCCGAGCGGACCGAACCCGTTCAGGAATCGTCGTCCTCCTGCATCTCCATGTCGCCGTCCTCCATCTCGTCCATCTCGTCCATGGACTCGTCGTCCATCTCGTCCATCGAATCATCCATATCCATGTCGCCCATGTCCATGCCCTCGTGACCCTCGAGGAGAGCGGGATCGAAGACCGGCCCGTTGGCGATGGCCTCGGCGACGGCGTCGTCATCGTCGGCGACGAAGTCGACGCAGGCGATCTTGTTGTCGATGAATTCACGTGGGTGGACGACGAACGAGACCGCCGTCTCGCCCGCAACCGCGTCGTTCTCGGCCGTCATGAAACCGTTGCCGTCGTTGTCGGACGTGAAGGCGAGGTGGATCTCGTTCGGCGGCACCTCGACGTCGCCCTCGACGAACTGGAAGTGATCTCCGCCGTTCTCGTCGGAGCACGGCAACTCGTGGACGTGGCTGATGTACTCGACGTTCGGCAGGAGTCCGGTGATCTCGGTGGTGACCGTCGTCCCGGCGGCGTGCCGGGCGATGGCGGCGGCTCCGGCGAGGTCGTCGTACCCCTCGGGACGCGTGTCGAGCAATGCGAACTCGCCACTGGCCAGGGCGGCGCCCTCGACCTCGTCCGCCGGGGTCGCGTCCGGGTCGCCCATGTTCATGTCCATCATGTCCATGTCAGCCATGGCGTCGTCGTCCATCACATCCATCGCGTCGTCGGCCATGTCGGCCGTCTCCTCGGGCATGTCGTCCATGTCGACCATGGCGTCGTTGTCGCCGTCGACTCCCGATCCGGCGTCGGAGTCGTCCGACCCGCACGCAGCGAGGACCAGGACGGCGGTGGTGGCGACGCCGAGGCGTCGGAGGTGGCGTGCGCGGGGGCGCGAGATCGTGTTCACGTGTGTGTCTCCTTCTCGGTGTGGTTCGTTCCGGTCGTGACCGCGGCAGCGGCCGTCAGCGGAATGGTGGACCACGTCGCCGGTGTGCGCGCGAGGAGCGCACCGGCAGCAGCAGGAGTGCGGGGCGTCGGCTCGGACCCGGTGGATCGTGCCGAGGTGGCTCGGCGCCGTCGACGAACCGAGAGATGAGATCGCCGGCGGCCCCGACGAACTCGAGCGCCACCCAGGCCACGATCGGCTGTGCCAGCAGGCCGAGGGCGACGGGGAGGGAGGCGAGCGAGCCGACATCGGCGTCGAGGACGACCCGTTCGCCGACCTCGAGCACCGCGTAGAGAGCCACCTGGACAGCGCTGAGAGTCCACCACCGGGGCGGCCGACCGGGGTCGGCGCGCACGACCCGGACCGCGGCGAACCAGGCGGCGGCGATGGCCGCCACGATGACGACCGGGCCGATCAGGCCGAGGTGGACGTGGCCGGCCCGCGCGTCGGAGTCTGCGAGGTATCCGAGCTGATGACCGACCAGCATTCCGGCCGCGGCGAGCGCGACGACACCGAAGACGTCGGCGCGTCGATCGGTCCGGCCCATGCGATCAGGGTACCGACGTCGCCGGATCGGCGTTCCGCGGTGCGGCCGACCCGACGCACGACGTTCGCCAACGTTTCGCGAACTCGGCCAATGCGACGATCGCGGCCATCGCTCAGCCCTCGGGCAGGAACCGGTCCGGGAGCGGGACCCCGATGAGATCGCCGATCGGGCGCATCTCGACCGTGGGGCCCACGCCGGCGGCGTCGAGGAGGCGATTCATCATCTCGAAGTTGCCGGCCACGGCGATCGTGCGGGCGGTCGCCTCGGCGCCGATCACGTCGACGGAGCGTTGCACGGCGACGTCTCGTTCGATCTCGTCGCGCAGCACCACCGCCTCGGTGACGGCGCCGATCTCGGCGCCGCCGACCAACCCGGGATCGACCACGACCGACCCGACACCGGTCAGATCGATCTCGTGGTCGAGGTGACGGGCGCTCGCACGGAGCATCCCCGAGTGCGCGAACAGTCAGAAGAAGCAGTCGTTGATGAGCGACGTCCGCGCCGCCACGAACTCCATCTGCATCCGGTCGAGTCCGTCCCGAACTGCGCCGAGCTCGGCCATCGACGGAGCAACGCCGCCCGGCGCCGCCGACAGGTACAGCGTGTCGTGCACGTCGTGCATGCCAGCGAGTTCACCGGGCAGCGCCGACAGGATCGACGGCGGCCACGCCGGGCCCACCGTGGGCAGCCAGGCGCCGTCGTACGCGGCGTCGACGGCGAGCTGACCCGTCGGAGCGTCGTCCGACACGTCATCGGCCACGTCCTCGGGCAGAGGCCGTCGGGAGCGGCCGAGTCCGAACGTCGTGGTGTCGACCGCTCGGAGTCGGGCGACGACGCCGAGCACCTCGACATACCGTTCGATCGCGAGCCCGTCGGCCGTGAGATCGGCGATCCAGTCCTCGGTGATCGTGGCGGGTGCGTCGTGGATCGTGCGCGCCGCCCTCGCCTCGGGCGTCAGATCGTCGGGTCGATCGCCACGGGCTGCGGCGGCGACGCGAAGACGCTCGGCCGCTGACATCGTGGCCCCGGGCGACGCGAGACGTTGCCACTCCCGATCGACGAGCTCGTCGAATCCGGGAATCGGATCGAGCACCACGTCGACGACCGTACCCCCGGATCGCGATCGGCTCGATCAGTTGGGCCCGTCGACCAACTCTCTCGTGTCGAAGAGCGTGGCGAGATTCTCGAGGATGTACGTCTCGGCCCCGCGACCTCGCCCACCGACACGTGGGAGAACCGACGCCAGGAC
>JBCDAK010000036.1:0-30410 GCA_039185545.1 Actinomycetota bacterium | reverse complement strand
TGCCCGAAGACCTCGTGAAGTTCGGGATGATCCCCGAGTTCATCGGACGCCTTCCGATGGTGGGTGCGGTTCGGTCGCTCGACCGTGAGGCGCTGGTGTCGATTCTCACCGAGCCGAAGAACAGCCTCGTGAAGCAGTACGCCAAGATCTTCTCGTTCGAGGACGTCGAGCTCGAGTTCAGCCAAGACGGCCTCGAGGCGGTCGCCGATCAGGCGCTGATGCGGGGGACCGGTGCCCGCGGCCTCCGGGCGATCATGGAAGAGGTCCTCCTCAACACGATGTACGACCTGCCGGGTCGCGACGACATCGGCAAGGTCGTCATCGACGCCGAGACGGTGACCGACAAGGTCAACCCCACCCTCGTCCCGCGGAAGCAGAGCCGCCAGCGCAAAGCTGCGTCCTGACCGTGACCTCGGGGGTCTGACCCCCAACGTCACATTCACGCATGAACTTCGAAGAAGCGCTCGCGTACCTCGACGAGCACATGTCGTACCAGAAGACGGGGCGGATCGAGTCCCCGTCGGTCGAGCCGATCACCGCGATCTGTGCCGGGCTCGGTGACCCGCACCGCTCGGCTCCGGTCATCCACGTCACCGGCACCAACGGCAAGGGCTCGACGGTCCAGATGATCTCGTCGCTGCTCGCGGCGAACGGTCTCACCGTCGGGACGTACACGTCACCGCACCTCGAGCACGTGACCGAGCGGATCACCCGCAACGGTGAGCGGATCTCGGAGGAGGAGTTCGGTGAGTCGGTCGGAGCCGTGGCCGAGGTCGCCCCGCTCGTCGGTCAGGACCCGGGCTACTTCGAGATCGTGACCGCTGCAGCCTTTCGGTGGTTCGCCGACGTCGCGGTCGACGTGATGGTCATCGAGGTCGGCCTGCTCGGGCGATGGGACGCGACCAACGTGGTCACGTCCGACGTCGCCGTCATCACCAACATCGGGATGGATCACCAGGAGTTCGCCGGACCCACGCTGTCCGACATCGCTCGGGAGAAGGCCGGCATCATCGAGCCCACGGGCGCCGCCGTGGTGGGGGAGACCGATCCGGAGTTGGTCGAGATCTTCCGCGAGGCGAATCCGGCCACGATGTTCGTGCGTCACGACGACTTCGCCGCCACGTCGAACACGCTGGCGGTCGGAGGACGACTGCTCGATCTGAGGACGCCCACCACCATCTACCCCGACGTGTTCGTTCCGCTGCACGGATCGCACCAGGGGGAGAACGCTGCCGTCGCGTTGACGGCGGTCGAGACGTTCTTCGCCGCGCCGCTGCCGGAGGACGTCGTCACCGAGGGATTCGGCAACGTCGTGATGCCGGGCCGGTTCGAGATCCTCGGTCGCCAGCCGCTCGTGATCATCGACGGCGCGCACAACCCCGCGGGAGCCGATCGTTGCGCCCAGGTGTTCTTCGACGACTTCGAGCCGGAGGGTCGGCGCATCCTCGTGTGCGCCACGCTCCGCGACCCGGACGAGATGTTGGCGGCGTTCCGCGCCGACGAGTTCGATCTCGTGCTCGCGGCGACGGCGCCGACGCCGAGGGGCATTCCGGCGTCTGACATCGCCCGAGTCGCGGAGGCGATGGGATGCGAGCACGTCGCCACGTTCGACACCGTCGACGCCGCCGTCCGCCGAGCAGTCGACTACGCCGACGGTGACGACGCCGTGCTCGTCGCCGGCAGCCTCTACACCGCGGGCGCCGCCCGAGGCGTCCTCCGGTCCCTCCTCACCAACTGAGTCCGGCGAGCCGCCACGACCGTTCACGGGAGACGTCGACGACGAGGGTTGCCGTCCAGCAGTATGAACCCATGCAGTTGCGCACGGAGCTCGTGGGCGGCGTCGAGCTCGAGGTGGCGCGGGTGGGTCGAGGGTCACCGACCGTTGTCGTCGTGCCCGGTTTCGGCGCCGGGATCGAGTCGTACCGGTCGTTCCTCGCGCTGCTCGGCGCGGACTGGACCGCCGTCGGAGTCTCGGTCCGGGGCGTCGGTCGGTCGCAGTGGGCGGCCCCCTACGCGGTCGACGACTGGGTCGACGACGTCACCGCCGTCGTCCGTGAGCTCGCCGCCCCACCGATCATCGCGATCGGTCACTCCTTCGGCGCCTACCTCGCCTTGGCCGCCGCCGCTCGGGAGCCGAATCGGATCGCGGCGGCCGTCTCCCTCGACCAGGTCCTCGATCTGGATGTGTTCGTCCCACTCGCTCGTCCGATGAACGAGTACTGGCAGGCGGTGCGGCGAACCGTCGCCGCTCACCGGGGCGACGAACGCTCTCTGGTCGCAACTCTCGGCGACATTGTCGGTCCCCAGGGTCGACTCGGCGAGGTGCTGTCGCGAGAGGAGCTCGAGGCGATGGCTGCGAGATGGGCCGTTCAGGATCCCCGCGTGCTTGAGTTTCTCACCGACGATCACTCCGCGGAGTGGCTGACCGGGGGCAGCTTGCCCGACCTGCCCGGTCGGGTCCGTTGCCCGGTGCTGCGCCTCGACGGAGACCCGTCCGCCGGTTCGATCGTCAGCGACGCATCGGCAACAGCGGCCGAGCTCCTCTACCCGGCGAGCCGTCACGTCCGCCTCGAGGGCCTCGGTCATCAACTCGACCTGGACGAGCGGCCAGCGGTCGTCGTCGATCACATTCGGTCGTTCATCGACGAGCTGTCGTGATTCGGGGGAGACCACAGCCGAGCGACGGTAGGTTGCGCGGGATGTCTGATCGCACCTTGGTTCTGCTGAAGCCCGACGCCGTGGAGCGCAAGCTCGTCGGGGAGATCCTGTCCCGTTTCGAGTCGAAGAACCTCGACGTCGTGGCGATGGACGTGCGTTCGCTCGACCTCGAAACCCTCGGTCGTCACTACGAAGAGCACGTCGGCAAGCCCTTCTACGACGACCTCGTGGCGTTCATGAGCCGCGGTCCGGTCGTGGCGATGGTCGTCGAGGGTCCGGAGGACACCTGGGAGGTCGTCCGGGGCATGATGGGCGCCACCAACCCGCGCAGTGCTGCTCCGGGCACGATCCGTGGCGATCTGGGCATCCTCTTCACCGAGAACCTCGTCCACGGCAGTGACTCGCTCGAGTCGGCCCAGCGAGAGATCGGGATCTTCTTCCCCGACCTCTGATCCGGTCCGGTCCGGTCGCAGCCGGTGTGCCGGCCGGCGGCGACGGTTGATCGTGGCCGATCTGTAACCTTGCGTTCAGAGCGGTCGCGCGCATCATGGCGGACGCCCGTCCGCTCGCCGAACGCATCCGTCCGCTGGAGACATCCCGATGGCCCGCAACAACCCGCTCAGCCTCGGTCGTGACCTCGCGATCGATCTCGGGACCGCGAACACCCTCATCTACGCACGGGGGCACGGCGTGGTCCTCGACGAGCCCTCGGTCGTCGCCATCAACGCCAACGACGGTCGTCCCGTGGCGGTCGGGCTCGAGGCCAAGCGCATGATGGGTCGCACGCCCAACCACATCCGCGCCATCAGGCCGCTGAAGGACGGCGTCATCGCCGACTTCGAGGTCTGCGAGAAGATGCTGCGCTACTTCATCCAGAAGGTGCACGCATCGAAGTGGTCGAAGCCGCGGATGGTCATCTGCGTTCCGTCGGGGATCACCGGCGTCGAGCAGCGTGCGGTCCAGGACGCCGCCGAGTACGCGGGCGCCCGCAAGCCCGTGCACATCATCGAGGAGCCGATGGCGGCGGCGATCGGTGCCGACCTGCCGGTCCACGAGCCGAGCGGCAACATGATCGTCGACATCGGCGGTGGCACCACGGAGGTCGCCGTCATCTCGCTCGGCGGCATCGTGACCGCACAGTCGGTGCGCGGCGCCCGCGCCCAACACGCCCAAGCGGGCCAGCAGTACGTGAAGAATGAGTTCAACCACGCCCGAGGCGAACGCACCCCCGAGGAGATCAAAATCGTCATGGGCTCGGCGTGGCCTCTCGACGAGGAACAGACCGCCGACATCCGAGGCCGAGACCTCATCTCCGGCCTTCCCCGCACCATCCAGCTCACGACCGAGCACGTGCGTGAAGCCCTGGCCGAGCCGATCTCTGCCATCGTCGATGCCGTGAAGACCACCCTCGACAAGACGCCTCCCGAGCTGGCCGCCGACATCATGGAGGACGGCATCACCATCACCGGTGGAGGCGCTCTTATCGGGGGACTCGACGAACGCCTCGCTCACGAGACCGGGATGCCCATCCGGATCGCCACCGAGCCGCTCTACAGCGTCGTCATCGGTTCCGGTCGAGCGCTCGAGAACATCGATGCCATGCGCGGGCTGATGTCGATGGGCGGCGAAGACTGACCGAGGCCTCCTGAGGCCGACCCCATGGCGATCTACACCGTCGGGCGGCGCCGAGTCATCCTCGTCCTGTTGTTGACGTCGGCGCTGCTGCTCACCCTCGACCTGCGCGGCAACGCGGTGCTCGACCGCGGCCGCGACGCGTTCTCGTTCGTGATGGGACCCGTCGAGGACGCGGCCGAGGTCGTCACCGGTCCGGTCGAGCGTCTGTGGAGCGCGTACAACGACTATCCCGACGTGAAGGAGGAGAACGAGATCCTCCGCGCGCGGCTCGCCGAAATCGAGGGCACGCAGGCGGCGGCGCAGGCCAGCGTGATCGACTTCAACGCACTGCTGTCGCTCCAGGACCTTCCGTCACTCGAGGACATCCCGACCGAGGTGGCCGAAGTCGTCGGCCGGTCGTCGAACAACCTCGATCAGTTGGTCGAGATCAACAAGGGCAGTCTCGACGGGATCCGGGTCGGCATGGCCGTCGTGAACGAGGCCGGACTCATCGGCCGGATCACGGCGACGAACCTCAGCAGTTCGCAGGTGATGTTGGTGACCGACTCGCGGTACTCGGTGGCGGTCGAGGTGCTCGCCGGGATCGGTGACATCGAGGACGTGACCACCGACACCACGCCGTCCGGTTTGACCCCTGACGAGGCCGACGATCTGTCGAGTCCGCCGGACGACGTCCCCGAGGCGACCAGCCCGCTCGACGTACTCGCAGAGGGTGACTTCCCGCTCCCGGACTCCGACGACGGACTCGAGGACGACACGGGCGAGGCCGCCGACGACGCGTCCGGTGATGAGTCCGACCTCCCGCCGTCGACCACCACGACGACCACGACACTGCCGCCGGCGATCCCCGCCGACGGTTCGCCGGTCCAGACCGCGGCGTCGGCCGACGGCGACGACGATGCGCCGGCCGATGAGGACGAGGCCGACCTGCCGGAGGTCGCGAAGGAGTTCGGGTTGCTCGAAGGCGCCGGGCGCGGGCGGCTCCCGAAGGTCGCGTTCGTGCAGGACAACCCGGCGCTCACCACCCTGCAGATCGGCGATCTCGTCCAGACCGCAGGCATCGACACGAGCCTCGCACCCGCCGGGATCCCGGTCGGGCGCGTCATCAACCGTGCCGACCGTCCCGGCGTGGCCGGACCGCTCATCGAGGTCGAGTTGCTCGCCGACCTCGACCAGCTCGTCTTCGTCCGGGTGGTGCAGTTCCAGCCGCCCCCCGAGCTCGGCCAGTGAGCCGATGCTCGCCGCGTTCCTCCAGAGCTCACTCGTTCGACTGATCCCCGTCGGAATGGTCGTGCTCGCGATCCAGCGGACGATCGTGGTCGACCTTCCCGTCGCCGACGTCATCATCCAGTTCGTCCTCGCGTTCGTCGCCACAGCGGGTGCGGTCGGAGGATCGGAACGTGGCGCGATCGCCGGATTCGTGTTGGGTCTGATGGTCGACCTCGTCGGCGGGACGCCGATCGGCTCGACGGCGATCGCCTTCACGGTGGCCGGAGCGGTGGCCGGGCTGCTCGCGCTGTTGGTCGCCGACCCCCAGTGGTGGCTCGTCGCCGCGTTCACCGGGATCGGCGCAGCGGTCGGCGAGGCCATGCTGCCGGTCGTCCGCCTCTTCGTCGGCCAGGAGAACCCCTGGCCTCCGGAGATGCTGAAGATCGTCGTGGTCGTCGCCGTGGCGGCGATGGTGTTGAGTCCGTTGCTCGCACCGATCGCTCGGTGGTCACTCCGGCTGCGGCGTGCGGAGTGGGATGCGTCCCGTGCCGAAGAGACCGTGACCTGATCGCGATCTGACCGTGACCTGACGTGACCTGACCGGCCGGACCGATCACGTGCCGGAATCGGTCGCGTGACGAAACTTCGCGACGGTGCGTCGTGTGACGATTTGGTGACGGGCAGAATGGGGGGATGGCTGTCGACAAGCGGGCGACCCGCCTCGGTGTCCTGGCCGTGGTGGGCGCGATCCTCTTCGGGACCGTCGGCGTCCGCCTCTGGTTCCTCCAGACCGTCGAGGCCGAAGCGCTGCAGGTCGAGGTCGAGGAGACCAAGCGCCGGACCGTCCCGCTGCTGCCCGAGCGCGGGCGGATCTTCGATGCCGAGGGACGCATCCTCGCCGACAACGAGCGCGTGCTCACCGTCGCCGTCGACTGGGAGGTGCTGCGCCGCGACAGCACCCGCTCCGAGATCTTCACCCGTCTGTCCGGGTGGGTCGGTGTACCGGTCGAGGAGATGGAAGCGCGGTACGCCGACCCGGCCACGTTCAGTCCGTTCCTGCCGATGCCGGTGGCCGAAGACGTCGACGAGCGCACGGCGTCGGCCATCCGTGAACGCGTCGAGGACCTACCCGGCGTGGAGATCATCGAGCAGTGGCGACGGGTGTATCCGTACGCACCGCTCGCGAGTCACGTCGTGGGATACATGGGCGCCATCACCGCCGAGACGAAGGACGAGTACCTCGATCGCGGCTACTACCTCAACGAACGGGTCGGTCAGTTCGGCATCGAACTGAGCATGGAGGAGCATCTCCACGGCAAGTGGGGCTACGTCACCTACGAGGTCGACAAGTTCAGCCGCATCGTCCGTGAGATCGAGCGGGTGCCGGCGGTGAACGGCCGCGACGTCCAGCTGACCATCGATCTCGACCAGCAGCAGTACGCCGAGCAGGCGCTCGAGACGCAGCTCAAACTGCGCCGCGAGGCGGTTGCCCGCAACGGCCTCGACCCCGAGACCAACTTCACCGAACGGTTCTTCCCCGAGTACCCCGAGGAGGTGCCGTTCAAGGCACCCGCCGGAGCGGTCGTCGTGAAGAACTGGGAGAACGGCCACGTCGTCGCACTGGCCAGCTACCCCACGTACGACAACCGCTGGTTCGAGTCCGGCCTCAGCGGCGCCGAGTTCGAGGAGGTCTTCGACGCCACCGATCTGTCGAGGATCGAACGTGACGAGGACGGCGAGATCATCCCCGAGAGCCTGGTGGTCGACCCCGATCGCTCGACCCTCGTCAACCGAGCGATCCAGGGCCGGTACAACCTCGGGTCGACGTTCAAGCCGTTCCCCGCATACGCGGCGCTCCAGGTCGGTTTCCTCGGCGTCGACGACGTCTACGAGGACACCGGCACCTACCGGATGGACTCGGTCGACGAGTTCAAGTGCGAGACCGGACTCGTGCGTTGTGTGTTCCGCAACGCCACGTGTTCGGGCACGGGCCGGCCATGCGTCTACGGCTCGGTCGACGTCAACACGGCACTGGCGGTGTCGAGCGACGCGTTCTTCTACCGCATCGGCGAGCGCTTGATGACCGAGTACGACTACCAGCCGATCCTGCAGCAGGAGGTCGAGAAGTTCGGCTTCGGGGCAGACACCGGGATCGAGTTGCCGTTCGAGTTCGACGGCACCGTGCCCGACGCGGAGCTGAAGGCCCGCTACGCCGAGCTCGGCGTCATCTCCGAAGCCGAGGGCGAGGACTACTTCACCGGCGACAACGTTCAGCTCGCCATCGGTCAGGGCCTCCTGTCGGCGTCGCCGCTGCAGCTCGCCGTCGGATACTCGTCGATCGCGAGCGGCGGCTTCGTGATGAAGCCCGAGATCATCAAGGCGATCTACGAGCCGGGCGTGCCCGACGCCGACCGTGTCGGGTTCGCCGACATCTCACGCGCACGGTTCGCCGAGGAGCCGAACGTGCGCGGCGAGCTCGTTCGTCAGATCCCGATGTCGGCCGCGATCCGCGAGGAGATCACGAGCGGACTGCGCCGCGTCATCACCGGCCCGGGCACCACGAGCGACTACTACCACCGCACCACCGGCGAGAACCTCTTCTACTACTACCCCGAGAGCGCCATTCCGATCGCCGGCAAGACCGGCACGGCGCAGGGTGCGAACAACTACCCCTGGAACGACTCGTCGGCATTCGCGGCGTTCAGTGTCGACCCCGAGCGGCCGTACACGGCGTCGGCCTATCTCGAGAAGGCCGGATACGGCTCGCAGGGTGCGGCTCCCGTCGTGAAGTGCATCTTCCTCCAGCTGTCGGGGATCCAGGACGCCGACCCGGTCTCGCTGAGCGACCCGCTCGACACCGACAACCTCATCCCGGCCGAACCGAAGGAGCTCGCCGACACGTCCTGCTACAACGGCCGCTTCTCGGCCGTGCGGGGAACCGAGTGACGTCCCGAGACGCGGACCGACGGCGGAGCATCGGGTGACGGGGCTCCTCTCCCGTCGACCCGACTCGGGGCTCGGCAACATCAAGGCCAGCCCGGCCGATCCGAGCCGCAACATCGACTGGGTGCTGCTCACCGCGCAGATGCTGCTGACGGTGATCGGATGCTTCATCGTCTTTTCCACGTCACGCACCCGGATCGACGTCGACCCGTATGCGTTCGTCACTCGTCAGACGATCTTCGCCATCATCGCCTTCTTCGTGATGGGTGCCGTGATGGCGACCGACTACGAGTTCTGGAAGGACCGGGCGCGGTCGCTCTACACGCTCACCATCTTGAGCCTGGTCTTCCTGTTCCTGCTCGGCGTGGCCAGCGGCGAGGACCGGATCTCGTACGACCTCGGACCGATCAACGTGCAGCCGGCCGAGTTGGCGAAGTTCACCACGCTCCTGATGCTCGCCACCTACTTGGCCGAGGAACGGAGCGATGAGGTCAGCTACGCCCGGTTCCTCGGTGGTCTGATCATCGTCGGGGTTCCCGCCACGTTGGTGATCATCCAGCCCGACCTCGGGTCGGCGTCGGTCATCGTGTCGATCGCCATGGGCGTGCTCCTGGTGGCCGGCGCGAAGATCCGCTACATCTTCGCCATCTCGGCGCTGTCGATCGCCACGGTCGCCGCGGCGTTCGTGGGCCGACTCGTCAACTCGTACCAAATCGCTCGACTCAACGCCCTGCTCAATCCCGACTCGGTCGGGCTCGACGAGACCTACCAGGCCGACAACGCGATGCGGGCGCTCGGCACCGGGGGAGTGTGGGGCAAGGGATGGCTCGAGGGTCCGCTCACCAACGACGGTGACATCCCGGTCATGTGGGCCGACTTCCCGTTCGCTGCGGTGGGCGAGCAGTTCGGCTTGGTCGGATGTGCGGTCGTCCTGCTCCTGATCGCCGTCGTACTCATCCGGATCTGGCGCATCGCACACCTGTCGCGTGACCTGCTCGGGACCTACCTCTGTGCCGGGGTCTTCGTGATGCTGCTGTGGCAGACGTTCCAGAACGTCGGAATGACCCTGCAGATCATGCCGGTCACGGGTCTTCCCCTTCCGTTCATCAGCTACGGCGGATCGGGCCTGATCGTCTACTTCGCGATGTTCGGACTCGTGCAATCCGTTCACATGCGTCGGATGCGCTGACACGTTCGACGACGAGCGTTCACGCTGCGTGGGAACTCCACCGAGGCCGGTCCCGGGGTGTGACCGTCGACGTCTCGTAGACTCGCCCGCCATGTCGTCGATCTGGGCTGACCTCGAGGGGCTGCTCCCTCGGGTGTCCAAACCGGCCCGGTACATCGGACTCGAAGACGGCATGCAGATTCCCGAGCACGAGCCACACCGGGTCGCCTGGCTGCTCGCGTATCCCGACACGTACGAGATCGGGCTGCCCAACCAGGGACTGCAGATCCTGTACGAGATCCTCAACGAGCGCGACGACGCAGTCGCCGAGCGCACGTACGCCCCCTGGGTCGATCTCGACGCCGAGTTGCGTCGCCACGGACTCCCGCTCTTCAGCGTCGACACCCACCGCCCGGCCTCCGACTTCGACGTCCTCGCCTTCAACCTGTCGGCAGAGCTCGTCTACACGAACGTGCTGAACATGATCGATCTCGCAGGAGCGCCGATCCGTCAGGTCGAGCGCCGTGACAGCGATCCCTTCGTCATCGTCGGTGGTCACGCCGCGTTCAACCCCGAGCCGCTCGCCGACTTCATCGACGTCGCCGTGCTTGGCGAGGGCGAGGAGGTCGTCGGCGAGATCAGCGCCGTGCTCCACGGGTGGAAGGCGCATCGTGCGGCGTCCGCCGACTCGGACGGCGACGGTGCACCCACACGCGCCGACGCGCTGGCCGCGCTCGCCACGATCGACGGGGTCTACGTCCCGTCCCGCTACGAGGTCACCTACGCCGACCCGGCCGACGGCGAGTCGACCGGGCGCATCGCCTCGGTCGAGCCGATCGCCGCGACACCCGAGCGAGTCGAGAAGCGAACGGTCGCCGACCTCGCCGACTGGCCGTATCCGAAATCGCCACTGGCCCCGCTCACCGAGGTGGTCCACGATCGACTCAGCGTCGAGGTGTTCCGCGGCTGTACCCGCGGATGCCGCTTCTGTCAGGCGGGAATGATCACCCGGCCGGTGCGCGAGCGACCGGCCGAGCAGGTGCGCACCATGGTGGCCGAGGGTCTGCAGCGGACCGGCTACGACGAGGTGAGTCTCACCTCGCTGTCCACCGCCGACTTCAGCGACGTGGAGCCGGTCGTCCAGGGGATCCTCGCCGACCGCGAGGCCGAGGCGCCGGTCGCCGGCTGTTCCACCACCATCAACCTGCCGTCGCTGCGCGTCGACGCGTTCACCGTGGGCCTCGCCGGACAGGTCAACTCCGGCCGTCGGTCGGGGCTCACCTTCGCCCCCGAGGCGGGCACGTGGCGGCTGCGCCAGGTCATCAACAAGCTCATCGTCGAAGAGGATCTCTACGGGGCCGTCGAGTCAGCGTTCGCGCAGGGCTGGACCCGCATGAAGCTGTACTTCCTCATCGGGCTGCCCACCGAGACCGACGACGACGTGCTCGGGATCGCCCGCCTGGCCGATCGGTGCGTCGAGCTCGGGAAGCGACACACACATCGCGCATCGGTCACGGTGAGTGTCGGCGGGTTCGTCCCCAAGGCGCACACGCCATTCCAGTGGTTCGGTCAGAACACACGCGAGGAGCTGCACCGCAAGGTCGACTTGTTGCGACAGGCGACTCGCCGCATGGGCGGGGTCAACCTCAAGTGGCACGATCCCGATGCGTCGACCGCCGAAGGCATCGCCAGCCGAGGGGATCGCCGCGTCGGTGCCGTCATCGAACGTGTGTGGCGCGACGGCGGCGTGTTCCAGGAGTGGGGTGAGCATTTCGACCTCGAGCGGTGGCGTGCGGCGTTCGACGCCGAGGGCCTCGATCTCGACTGGTACGTCTTCCGTCACCGCGCTGCCGACGAGGTCATGCCGTGGGCTCACCTGTCGGCCGGACTGCATCCCGACTTCCTCTGGGACGACTGGCAGGACGCCCTCGCCGAGAGCGGCGTCGAAGACTGCCGATGGACGCCGTGTTACGACTGCGGCGTCTGCACCGGATACGGCATCGAACACGTCGTCGCGTCTCCGGTCGCGCCCGCCGGCGGGAGCCAGGGGACCGGTCAGGATCTCGATCGTGGCCACGAGGTCCCGGTCCAGCTCGTCGGGGTGGGTCGCTGATGCAGTCGAACGTCGGGGTCCGTCTCCGTCTTCGGTACTCGAAGCGGGGGAAGGTGCGTTTCGTCAGCCACCGCGACGGCGCACGTCTGTGGGAGCGCGCCCTTCGACGGGCCGGCCTGCCCGTGGCATCCACCGAGGGGTTCACCCCTCGTCCGAAACTCGGATTCGGGCTCGCTCTCCCCACGGGCGCCGAGTCGGTCGCCGAGTACCTCGACATCGACCTGCATCGCGACGCCGGTCTCGACCCCGCCGACCCGTCGTGGTCGTCGTACACGGCCGAGACAGCGGTCGCGCTCACCGCGGCGATGCCTCCCGGCTACGACGTCGATGTCGTGGTCGCCCGCGACCCGGCCTCCGGGTCGCTCCAAGAACAGGTCAACTCCACCACCTGGGAACTGTCCGGGTGGGAGTCGACCGGGCCGGGCGTCGAGCCCGAACTGCTGGAGTCGGCCACCCAGCGCCTCCTCGCCGCCGACGAGTTGTTCGTCGAACGCGAACGCAAGGGACGTCGTCGGGTCGACGACGTCCGCCCCCTGATCCGCGACCTCCGCCCCGACCCGACCGGTCGGATCCTGGTCGCCGATCTCGTGACGACCGGTCGGGCGCTGCGCCCGTCCGAGCTCGCCGAACTCGCGGTTCCCGGCGTCGATGCGCTGGCCATCCGCGTGCTGCGCACCGCGCAGTGGGTCGACGACCCGTCCGGCGAGCGCGTCGAGGTCATCGAGGCGACGGCACTCAGTGCACCGTCGTCGCCCGCCGCCTCCGACGTTCTCGTCACCTCTGGGCCCGCCTCCACCCATGGGGCGCGCTCATGACCCTCCCGCTCGACGCCGTCGACGGGACGTACCACGTGGCGGAGTCCCGCGCTTCGACGCCGGACGCCGCAGAACCAGAAAGCCCCACCGATGAGAGACGAACACGAGACGGCCGACGCCGCAGCGTCGACCGGAAACGACACGAACGGCAGCGGCGAATCGCCGAGCCGATCGGGCGGCGCTGACCGCAACGGCAGCGACCGGCAGAACGACCGCCGCAACGACGTCGAACTCCCCGAGAAGATCCGCGAGAACAAGCCGTCGGTCGAGGCGGCCGAGAAGGCGCTCGTGAAGCGACCGAAGATCGGCGACACGATGCCGATCCCGTCGGCGCCGCCTCCCGGTCCGGCGCCAGCGACCGACGGAGAGTCCGACTCCGGCGGCTCAGGTGGTGGCCAGAAGCGCAACCGGCGCCGCGGGGGACGTGGGCGCTCCAGCGGCAAGGGCGGCGGAAGCGAGGGCGGGGCCGGTCGCTCGGGACAGAAGCAGGAGGCCGCGCAGGGCCGGTCGGGCGGCGGCCAACGCGGATCGGGTGGATCGGGTGGATCGGGCGGTGGTGACGATGACCGCAGCGGCTCGTCGAAATCGCCGAGCCGCAAACGCGGTCGTCGCGGCGGTCGAGGCCGCGCCCGCAAGGAGCCGACCGAGCGCGACCTCGAGCTGATCGAGCAGCGCAAGGGTCGCGAGCGTGACGGCAAGCCCATCGGCCGCTACTTCATGTGCGTCCAGGTCCGGTCCGGTGTGTCTCAGGTGGCGGTGCTCGAAGGCCGCCACCTGATCGAGCACTACGTGAGCCGACCCTCCGACGACATCTCGCAGATCCACGGCAACATCTACGTGGGCAAGGTGCAGAACGTGCTCCCCGGCATGGAGGCGGCGTTCGTCGACATCACCACGCCGAAGAACGCCGTGCTGTACCGGGGTGACGTGCAGTACGACCCCGAGGACATCGAGGAGAAGGGCAAGAACCCGAAGATCGAGGACATCCTCAAGAACCGCCAGCTCATCGTCTGCCAGGTCACGAAGAACCCGATCGGGCACAAGGGCGCGCGGTTGACGCAGGAGGTGTCGCTTCCGGGGCGCTACGTCGTCCTCATTCCCAACTCACGCACGTACGGCATCTCGAAGCGTCTGCCCGACGAGGTCCGCAAGCGGCTCCGAGGAATCCTCGATCGGGTCAAGCCCGACGAGCACGGCGTCATCGTGCGGACCGCCGCGGAGCACGCGACCGAGGACGAACTGGTCGCCGACATGAAGCTGCTCCTCGATCAGTGGGAGGGCATCGAGAAGAAGGCTGCCAAGGCGCAGCGTCCGACGCTGCTGTCTCGCGAGCCCGAGCTCGCCGTGCGTGTCATCCGCGAGGAGTTCTCGGCCGACTACCGCGGGGTGGTCATCGACGACCGGGAACTCTACGACGAGGTGAAGTCCTACGTTCAGGCATTCAATCCCGAGCTCGCCGACCGCATCGAGTACTACGACCGCGACGTCGAGAAGCTCTCGCTGTTCGAGCGCTATCACGTGCACGAGCAGGTCCACAAAGCACTCGATCGCAAGGTGTGGCTGCCGTCGGGCGGCTCGCTGATCATCGAGCACACCGAGGCGCTCACCGTGATCGACGTGAACACCGGCAAGAACGTCGGCAAGTCGAGTCTCGAGGAGACGGTGTTCCACAACAACATGGAGGCCGCCGAGGAGGTCGCGAAGCAGCTCCGGTTGCGCGACATCGGGGGCATCATCGTCATCGACTTCATCGACATGGAGATCAAGGACAACCGCGCCAAGGTCGTCGAGCGGCTGCGCGACTCGCTCGCCCGGGACAAGACCCGCTCCCAGGTCTTCGACATCGGCGAGCTCGGGCTCGTCGAGATGACCCGCAAGAGGATCGGCGAGGGATTGCTCAACGAGTACTCCGAGACGTGTTCGCACTGCGAAGGGCGAGGGGTCCTCGTCGACTACGGCATGCTGGAATAGGCCGTTCCCGTGCACGGTTGCGGTGCCGTGCACGCGATTGTTCACGAGTTCGCTGGTGGCGGAGCAGCCGATCCGAGGCAGGCTGCCGACGTGGAGATCGAGATCACCGACGAGGCACGGCGGCTGCTGGAGAAGAAGGGTGGGTCGATGGCGATCGACTTCATCCGCCCGACCGGTTGAGGCAAGGTCGCCGAGGTGTCGGTCGACACCAACACGAAGGGCAAGAACCTGGGCGCCTACCGCAAGCTGCGCCACGACGGGGCGAGCATCCACATCACGCCGCAGCTGGTGGGGATGGCCGAATCGATGCGGATCGTGACCGGCGGGGGACTGGGCCGGAAGCTCAAGGTCGAGTTCCGGGCAGCGCCCGGCGAAGCCGGTGGTGACTGCTGCTGACGGCGGTAGCGTTGAACGCCGCTATGTACGCAGTCATCACCAGCGGCGGCAAGCAGCACAAGGTCGCCGAAGGAGACACGATCCAGGTCGAACTCCTCGACGCCGACGAGGGCAGTGACGTCTCGCTGCGCCCCGTGATGGTCGTCGACGGCGACACCGTGCTCTCCACGCCCGATCAGCTCGAGAAGGTCTCGGTCACCGGCACGCTCGTCGGTGCGACCAAGGGCCCCAAGATCGACGGTTTCACCTACAAGCGCCGGACCAACAACCGGCGCCGGTTCGGCCACCGTCAGCAGTACCACCTCGTCGAGATCTCGAAGATCTCGGTCTGAACAGGAGACTTCGATGTCCAAGACCAAAGGCGGCGGGTCCACCCGGAACGGGCGTGACTCCAACGCGCAGCGCCTCGGCGTGAAGGTGTTCGACGGCCAGACCATCCCGGCCGGCTCCATCATCGTCCGCCAGCGTGGCACCAAGTTCCACCCGGGCCACAACGTCAAGATCGGCAAGGACGACACGCTGTTCTCGACCGTCGACGGGTCGGTCAAGTTCGGCTCCCGCAAGGGCCGCAAGGTCGTCGACGTTCAGCCGTTCGACTGACGTCCTCACGCGCTCCGCTGGAGCGCGATCTCGTTGCAACGGCACCTCGTCGGAGGTGCCGTTTGCGCGTCTGGGCACGGTCCGTGAAGAGTGGGGCCGTGGCTGACGAACCGCTCCTCCTCACCAAACGCGACGACGGCGTCGCAATCGTGTCCACCAACGACGATCCACTCAACCGGATGACCCTCGGCTACGTCGATCGGTTCGAGGAGGTCGTCGAGGACATCGCCGCCGACGACTCGATCCGGGCGTTCGTCGTCACCGCCGAGGGCACCACGAACTTCTCGGTGGGGATGAACCTGAAACAGCTCCCCGAGGGCATCGAACGAGCGGGCGGCATCGACGCGTTCTTCGACCAGAGGCTGCGGTTGATCTCCCGCATCGAGACGGTCGGCAAGCCGTCGGTGGCCACGCTCTTCGGTTACTGCCTCGGCGGTGGGCTCGAACTGCCGCTCGGGTGCACGTTCCGGCTCGCTGCCACCGAGGGAGCGAAGATCGGTCTGCCCGAGATGGACCTCGGGGGCACGCCGGCGTGGGGAGGCAGCGCTCGACTGGCCAAGACCGTCGGACGCGTCGCCGCGCTCGACATGATCCTGCGCGCCAAGACGCTGTCGGGACCCGAGGCCCTCGAGATCGGTCTGGTCAACGCCGTGTGGCCGCTCGCCGAGCTGAAGGATCGAGCGATCGAACTCGCCGTCGAACTGGCTGCTCAGCCCCGCCTCGCCGTCGCGGCGATGCTCGACGCGCTCCACGACGCCGAGCACCGCACGCTCGACGAACTGCTCGCCGCCGAACGGGCGGCCGTGCACGCGACGATGGGCTCGGACGACGCACGCGAAGGCATGATGGCGTTCCTCGAGAAGCGTCGGCCGGTCTTCAATCGGTCCTGAGCGACGCAGCGCAGATGCGGTTCAGCGGCTTCGCCGTCCGTCCATCAGGTCGCGCAGCCGTGCGAGCTGGTCGCCGTCGGTCGTCCGGAGTGTTCGGCGGATCAGTGGTGCAGCGAGACGCATCGGTCCTCGAACCGCACACCGTCCGGTGATCCGCACGTCCGTCGTCGTCTCGTCGACTCGGGTCAACTCGTAGCGGTATTCGGCGGCCACCGGTCCGGTCGTCGAGCGGAACGCCATCGTCGTCGTCGGGCGCCACTCGGTGAGCACCGACACGCGGTCACCCCGCTGCATCGTCAGCGCGAGCTCGTCGCCGTCGGCCGGCTCGTCGGGGCCGCTCGCAGATGTCACTCCGGGCATCCAGTCGCCGAGCCGGTCCCAGTCCGTCAGCGCGGTCCAGACGTGGTCGATCCTGTGATCGAAGCGGGTGGTCGTGTCGAAGGCGGTGTGCATCGGCGTCCTCTCGTGAGCGGGTGGGACGCCATCGTCTCGGACGGGTGGGATCGCCGATTGGACAGACTTCAGGTGTCGGGCACGAAGCCGACGCCGGAGCCGGCGATCGCCTGACCCCGTTCGTACGTGGCGCGCTGCGCCGCCACGTAGTCGGACGGGGTGACGCCGGTGTGCCGTTTGAAGTCGCGGATGAAGTGCGCCTGGTCGAACCAGTCGTACCGATGCGCGATGTCGGTCCATGACCCCGTGGGCTCGATGTCGATCTCGGCGATCACGGCCCGGAGCCGGAGGATGCGCGACAGCATGCGTGGGGTCAGCCCCACGTGTCGGTTGAACTCGGCGTCGAGGTGTGCATGGGTGAGTTCGGCCGAGTCGGCGAGGTCGCGGATCGGCCGCGTCGGGTGGGAGGCCAGCTCGGCGACCCATCCGGCGCATCGACGTCGCCGAGCGTCGACGGGGCCGACCGATTCTCGAACTGCGGTGAGGACCGTGTCGAGGATCGACTCGGGGTGGTCGAGCCGAACGAGTCGTGATCGCAGCGTCCCGGTCGGTGGCCACGCCGTCTCGAGGGAAACCGCTCGACCGCGAATCGACGCCGGGTCGACCCCGAACACCGGCTCGCAGCCGACCGCGGTCGTCACGATGCCGACGGCGAACGTCTCACCGAGCGGGCGGTTCAGCGCCGGTCGGTCGTGTGGCCCGGCGAGGAATCCCGAGCGCGTTGTGACGGGCGGACCGTCGCCCACACCGAACTCGATCGGATCGCCCAGCACGACGACGCCGACCGTCGATCCGGTCGGCGAGATCTGCTCGCTGTCGTACGGCACGGTGCCGCGGGCGTACCACACCGACTCGACGACCTCGGCGAGGCCGTCGGGAGCCGGTCGGATCCGGAAGTCGAAGTTCTCGAGTGACCCGGTGCGGGCCACCCGGTCCGACGTCACGCCGGTCAGTTGAGCGCGGCTTCGAGTTCCTGGACCTGGGCGTCGAGGGCCGACGGGAGCTTGTCGCCGAACCGGGCGTAGTGCTCCTTGATCTGAGGGATGGCCGACTTCCAACCGTCGGTGTCGACGCTGAGGATCGCATCGAGGTCGGCGTCGTCGACGTCGACACCATCGAGGTCGAGTGCGTTCTTCGGCGGCAGCTTGCCGATGGGCGTGTCGATGGCGTCGGCCGTCTCGTCGCACCGCTCGAACACCCACTTGAGCACCCGGCTGTTCTCGCCGAACCCGGGCCAGAGGAAGCGGCCGTCCTCGTCGCGGCGGAACCAGTTGACGAAGAAGATCTTCGGCAGGTTCGACTCATCGGTCTTGTCGGTCATCGACAGCCAGTGGGCGAAGTAGTCGCCGTAGTTGTATCCGCAGAACGGCAGCATCGCCATGGGGTCGAACCGCAGTTCGCCCGCCGTCCCCTCGGCCGCCGCCGTCTTCTCGGACGCCATGATCGAACCGAGGAACACCCCGTGCTCCCAGTCGTTGGCCTCGGAGACGAGCGGCAAGGTCGTGCGTCGACGGCCGCCGAACAGGATCGCCGAGATGGGCACGCCCGCGGGATCCTCCCACTCGGGAGCCATGACCGGGCACTGCTCGGCCGGTGCGGTGAAGCGAGCGTTCGGATGAGCTGCCGGCGTCTCGATCTCGGGGTTCCACTGGTTGCCCCGCCAGTCGGTCGCACGTGCCGGCGGATCGTCGGTCATCTCTTCCCACCAGATGTCGCCCTGGTCGGTGAGCGCCGTGTTGGTGAAGATCGAGTTGCCCCACAACGACTCCATCGCGTTGTGGTTCGTCTCGTGGCTGGTGCCCGGCGCGACACCGAAGAAACCCGCCTCCGGGTTGATGGCGTAGAGACGGCCGTCGTCGCCGAACTTCATCCAGCAGATGTCGTCGCCGATCGTCTCGGCCTTCCACCCGGGGATGGTCGGCACGAGCATCGCGAGGTTGGTCTTGCCGCACGCCGATGGGAACGCGCCGGCGATGTACTTCGACTCACCCTGTGGGTTCGTGAGCTTGAGGATGAGCATGTGCTCGGCGAGCCACCCGTCGTCGCGCGCCATCACCGAGGCGATCCGCAGTGCGAAGCACTTCTTGCCGAGGAGAGCGTTGCCGCCGTACCCGGAGCCGTACGACATGATCTCGCGGGTCTCGGGGAAGTGCACGATGTACTTGTTCTCGGCGTCGCACGGCCACGGGACGTCCTGCTGGCCGGGCTCGAGTGGCGCACCGACCGAGTGGAGGCAGGGGACCCACTGGTCATCTCCGAGGGCGTCGAGCGCGCCCTGGCCCATGCGGGTCATGATCCGCATGTTGACCGCGACGTAGGCGGAGTCGGAAAGCTGGACGCCGATGTGTGCGATGGGCGAGCCGAGCGGTCCCATCGAGAACGGGACGACGTACATGGTGCGGCCCTTCATGCAGCCGGTGTAGAGCTTCGTGAGCTCGGCTCGCATCTCGGCGGGGTCGCGCCAGTTGTTGTTGGGCCCGGCGTCGATCTCGTTCTCCGAGCAGATGAACGTCCGGTCCTCGACGCGAGCGACGTCGCCGGGGTCGGAGTGAGCCCAGTAGCTGTTGGGCCGCTTCGCCTCGTCGAGCTTCGTGAACGTGCCGGCGTCGACGAGGGACTGGCACAGCTGGTCGTACTCCTCGGCGGACCCGTCGCACCAGTAGATGTCGTCGGGCTGCATGACCGCCGCCCACTCGTCGACCCAGGCCTTCAGCGCCGCGTTCGTGGTGGTTCCCGCCATGTGCTCACTCCTCGTCGAGTCGACCGTGCACGCCCCTCGTGCCCGTGTGAAGAGAGAACCGTAGGCGTACGTCAACGTTGACGTCCGAGGCGCCGGGCCGCTGTAAGCGGTTTCATCGACGACCTGCATGCGACCATCTCGGAAAGAGATCGTCAGGCGCGAATCAATCGGCAGAAGCGATGACCACGAGCCGCGCGCACGTGCGCGCGGAGGCGCCGGTGCTCAGGAGTCGTGGGACCCGGGTGTCCCCATGTCGACCTCGGAGCCGAGCCGCAACGACGTCGCGCGCTGGGCGTCGTCGAGGTCGAACACCACCCGCTGGCCGGGTCGCAGCATCCGAAACACGGAACCGTCGAGTGCTCCCGCCGCCAGTTCGTAGTCGGCGAGGTCGGTGTCGCACATGACGAGACCGTCACCCGTGACGGGGTCGTAGGCCTTGATCACTCCCTGCATGGCCGACTCGCGACGTGCTCAGCTGGCCTTGACGACCTTGCCGGCCTTGATGCAGCTCGTGCAGACGTCGACCCGCTTGGTGCCGCCGTCGATCGACGCCCGGATCCGCTGGATGTTCGGGTTCCACCGCCGCTTGGTCCGGCGGTGCGAGTGCGACACCGACATACCCCACGACGGGCCCTTGCCGCACACTTCACACTTCGATGCCATCGGTCTCTCCCACGGTTCCTGTGCCCCCGGCAGCCTGGCGGGTGGCGTTCGATCGTCGATGCGACGAACTCCGTCGCACAGCTCGGACACGCTAGCGGCGCGCCTCGTCACCGCCACCTGCCACCACCTGCCGCCGAATCGTCCAGCCGTACACTCGGACGCCGTGACGACGACCGACGTGCTCAGCCCGACGATGGTGCGCGATCTCGTGGTCACCTTTCGCGACGCGGTCCGCCAGCACGCCCCCCGGTTGAACTCGTTGAACGTCTACCCGGTCCCCGACGGAGACACGGGCACCAACATGTCGCGCACACTCGACGCAGTCGTCGACGAGATCGACGCGACCGCCGGCGACGACCCGTCCGAGCTGTATCGGGCGATCAGCCATGGGTCGCTGATGGGCGCTCGGGGGAACAGCGGAGTGATCCTGAGCCAGATCCTGCGCGGCATCGCCTCCACGTTCGGATCGCGCAGCTCCAGCTCCGACGGACTCGACGGCGACGCATTCGCCGCCGCCCTCCAGAGCGCCTCGGACGGGGCATATCAGGCGGTCCTGAACCCGATCGAGGGCACGATCCTGACCGTCGTGCGCGAGAGCGCAGGCGCGGCACGGCACACCGCTGATGCCGGTGGGCGGCTCTCCGAGGTCATCTCCGCTGCACACGAGCGGGCCACCGACGCGTTGGCACGTACTCCCGATCTCCTCGAGGTGTTGCGCGAGGCCGGGGTCGTCGATGCCGGTGGGGCGGGGTTCGTGCTGTTGCTCGACGCCGCCCGGCACGTGGTCGACGGGGTCGCACTCCCCGAGAGCGACGTCCACGCCACCGACGTCGGGGTCGTCGGCGCAGCATTCGATGCGGTCGCGCCCCGGGGCGATCGGGTCGACGGTGTCGACGGCGCGCTCGACGTCAGTGAGCAGCGCTACGAGGTCATGTACTTCCTCGACCTCGTCGACGACCGGATCGACGACTTCAAGCAGTCGTGGGGTCGCATCGGAGACTCGATCGTGGTCGTCGGCGGCGACGGCATCTGGAACTGCCACGTCCACACCAACGACATCGGCGCGGCGATCGAGTCGGCGATCGAACTCGACGGCCGACCCCGCGAGATCCGCGTGACCGACCTCTTCGAAGAGGTCGACGAGGAGCACGCCCGACGCGAGGCGGCGATGACCGCCGAGGACACTCCGGTCGTCGCCGGGCTTCCCGAGGTCACCACGGCGGTCGTGGCCGTGACCAGCGGTGACGGTCTCGTCGAGCTGTTCGGTCAGCTCGGTGTCCAGGGGGTCGTGACCGGCGGCCAGACCATGAACCCGTCGACGGCCGAACTGCTCGACACGGTCGAGAGGGTGAACGCCGACCAGGTCGTGATCCTGCCGAACAACAAGAACATCATCCCGGTCGCCGAACAGGTCGACGAGCTGACGTCGAAGACGGTCGTGGTGGCGCCGACGCGGACCATGACCGAGGGTCTCGCCGCGCTCGTCGTGTACGACCCCGAGGACGGCGCCGGAGCGAACGGCGACGAGATGTCCGAGGCGGCGGCATCGGTGACCACCGGCGAGATCACGCACGCCGTGCGCGACACCGTGACCGACGGTCGTGAGATCACCGAGGGCGACTGGATCGGTCTCGTCCGCGGCGACGGTCTGGTCAGCGCCTCGTCGGAGCAACTGGCCGCCACCACCGAGCTCCTGGAGACCATCCTCGTGGGCGACGTCGAGCTCCTCACCGTGCTGGTCGGCGCAGACGCCGATCGAGCGACCACCGACGCGATCGAAGGGTGGTTGGCCGACCATCACGCCAACGTCGCCGTCGAGATCCACCACGGTGGCCAACCGCTGTACCCGTACCTCTTCGGGGCCGAGTGACCGGCGCCGACGCGTCGTCGACGGGCGTGTCGGGGAGCGCGTCGCCGCTCACGCTGCGGGATCTCGACGAGATCCCGGTCGAGCGGCTCCGCGGGGTCGGCGACAAGAAACGCGCGGCGCTCGCACAGTTCGGGATCGACACGGTGCTCGATCTCCTCACCACCTACCCGCGTCGATGGGTCGACCGCACGCACGAGGCGCGGATCGCCGACCTGGTCGTGGGGGAGGAGGCCCTCGTCCTCGCTGCGGTCCGGTCGGTGCGATCACGGCGCACCCGCAACCGGAGGACCATGGTCACCGCCAGCGTCGGCGACGGGTCGGGCCGGATGGAGGTGGTGTTCTTCAACCAGCCCTGGCGCGAGCGCCAGCTACGCGAAGGCACGCAGGTCGCGCTCTTCGGCAAGGCCGACAGCTACCGGGGCGGGCTGCAGATGGCGAACCCGATCGTCGACCTCATCGGCGACCGCACGGGGCGGATCGTGCCGATCTACCCGCAGAGCGAGAAGGCCCAGATCACCACGTGGGAGCTCGCCGGATGGGTCGAGGAGGCGCTGCGTCGTGCGGTCGCGCACCGGGGTATCGCCGACCCGGTGCCGCGGGACGTCACGGGACGCCTCGGCATGGTCAGTCGGTCCGCCGCGCTGCACCAGATCCACGTCCCCGACGAGATGCGCCACCAGGCCGACGCGCGCCGGCGGCTCGCCTTCGACGAGCTGCTCCGCGTCCAGCTGCTGCTCGTCCTTCGCAAGCGGGAACTCGAGAGGACCGAGCGCGGGATCGCCCACGAGGTCGCCGGCGAACTCGTCCGTCGCTTCGTCGATGCGTTGCCCTACCCCCTCACGGGCACCCAGCGGCGTGCGATCGGCGAGATCGACGAGGACCTGGCGGCACCCCACCCGATGCACCGGCTGCTCCAGGGCGATGTGGGCGCGGGGAAGACCGTCGTGGCCGTCGCTTCGATGTTGTCGGCCGTTCAGGGCGGTCACCAGGGCGCGCTCATGGCGCCGACCGAGGTGCTGGCCGAGCAGCACGCAGCCGGGATCCGCGAGCTGCTCTCCGATCTCGCCGTCCCTGACGTCGACAACCTCTTCGGCGATCGGCCGCTCCGGGTCGAACTCCTGACCAACCGTGTCACCGGCGCCGACCGCAAGGACGTGCTGGCGGGTCTGGCGGACGGTGCCGTCGACCTCGTGATCGGCACACATGCGCTCATCCAGGAAGGCGTCGAGTTCTCGTCGTTGGGTGTCGTCGTGGTCGACGAACAGCACCGGTTCGGCGTCGAGCAACGCTCGGCGCTCCGGGATCGGGTGGGTGAGGCGAGGATGCCCGACACCCTCGTGATGACCGCGACGCCGATCCCTCGAACGGCGGCGATGACCGTGTACGGCGACCTCGACGTCAGCGTGCTCGACGAGTTGCCACCCGGGCGAACGCCCATCGTCACCCACTGGGCGAACGGTCCGCTCATGGAGGCGGGTGCCTGGTCCGACGTACGCGAACAGGTGGCCTCCGGTCGGCAGGCCTACGTCGTGTGTCCGTTGATCGACGAGAGCGAGAAGCTGCAGGTGGCGTCGGCACAGGAGACCTACGAGCGGTTGTCGTCCGACGAGTTGTCCGAACTGCGCCTCGGCCTCCTCCACGGCCGGATGGGGTCGGCCGAGAAGGAGGCGACGATGGACCAGTTCCGCGCCGGACGGCTCGATGTGCTCGTGGCGACGACGGTGATCGAGGTCGGCGTCGACGTCCCGAACGCCACCGTGATGGTGATCGTCGACGCCGACCGGTTCGGCATCGCCCAGCTCCACCAGCTGCGCGGCCGCGTCGGACGAGGCGCACACGAATCGACCTGCTGGCTCGTCACGCAGCACACCGACGATCCGAATCCGCGCATCGAGGCGCTGGTCGCCACCACCGACGGCTTCGAGTTGGCCGAGGTCGACCTCGACCTGCGCGGGGAGGGAACCCTCATGTCGACGGCGCAGAAGGGACGCAGCGATCTGAAGCTCGCCTCGCTGCGCCGAGACCGTGAACTGGTCGAGATCGCCCGCCACGCCGCCTTCGAGATCGTCGATGGTGACCCCGGGCTCGCTCACCATGCCGACCTCGCCGACGAACTCGACCTCCTCTTCAGCGACCGAGACGAGGCATTCCTCAGTCGTGGCTGACGAACGCTCGATTCACTCGTAGAAGAACGTGGCGCCGAGGATGCCGCCGTTCGTGCACGTCGTCGAGATCCTCTCGAAGAAGCCGACCGACAGGGAGTCGCCCGGCTGGAGCACGTCGCCGACGTCGACGGTGAACTCGAGCAGCTGCGTCACGATCGAGTTCGCTCCGGTGAAGTCGAACTCGAGATCAGTCGGAGCGATCACGTCGATCAGACCGACGCCGAACGCCTTCGACGACACCTCTCCCGGCGTCGATCCCCAGACGAAGTCCTCCTGGAGCTGCACGACGCACGGAGCGTCGAGTCCCGGCCGGAGATGCACCTCGAAGCGAGGCGTGGTGCCCGGCGTGTAGTCGGCGGGCACGATCAGCGTGAGTCGGATGTCGTACTCGCCGTCGAAGAGGCCGGTCGGGTTCTCGAGGGCGATCGCCTTCTGGTCGGCGATCCGCAGGTCGATCTCGGCCCGTGTGGAGTACCTGTCGTCGTGGTCGTGGTCCTCGTAGTACCCGACGACATCGACGATCACGTCCACCGATCCGGCCGAGTTGAAGATCCGGAAGTCGTTCGACGCCGACAGCCTCGTGGTGACGGCATTCGGCGCGGGCGGTTGCTCCGGCGCCGGGTTGAGGCTCGACGAGTCGGGCCGGGCGCCGTCGGCCCACACGGTCAGGAACGTCTGCTCGGTCGCGTTCAGCGCCGTGACGTTGAGTGCCAACGCCGAGGCGGTCGGCGGCACGAGGCCCGAGCAGGGGACACCCGCCTGTTGCGCGTCGATCGTGATCGTCTCCCCGGCGCCGAGAGGCGACGATCTCGGGCCGGCGTCAGGCGAGTCGGCGCGTGTGTCGCCGAGTCGGCAGGGATCGATCGGCACGAGAACGGCTCGTTCCCCCGACGAGACCGTCGCCGAGGCGAGCTGGTGGGTGCTGACGCCGACGACCGCACCGGTGGCGAAGAGGGCACAGCCGATGATGAGCGAGCGATGGCGCATCGGCGGAGTGTCCCACGACCGGACCAGCACTCGGGCGAATAGCGTCGTCGACGTGAAGCGTCAGGAGAAGGCGGACCGCATCGGGGTGATCCTCGACGAGTTGTACCCCGATCCTCCGGTCCCGCTCGATCACTCTGATCCGTACACACTGACGGTCGCGGTGGCGCTGTCGGCGCAGACCACCGACAAGAAGGTCAACGAGGTCACCCCCGGTCTGTTCGCAGTCGCCGACACGCCCGAGAAGATGGCGGCGCTGTCGGTCGACGAGATCCATCAGCTGATCAAGCAGATCGGCCTCGCTCCGACCAAGGCGAAGAACCTCTGGAAGATGGCGCACCAGGTCCTCGACGGCGGGGGAGAGATCATCCCCGACTGGGACTTCCTCGAGTCACTCGCCGGCGTCGGGCACAAGACGGCATCGGTCGTCATGGCGGGTTCGTTCGGCGTCCCCGCCTTTCCCGTCGATACCCACATCCACCGTCTCGCAGCGCGGTGGGGCCTCTCGAACGGCACCACGGTCGAGCGGACCGAGCGCGACCTCAAGGCGGTGTTCCCGACGGACACCTGGAATCGGCGGCACCTGCAGATCATCTTCTTCGGTCGTGAGTACTGCCCTGCGCGAGGTCACGATCTGGCCGCCTGCATGATCTGCGGCTGGGCGGCCACGAAGAAGCGCATCCGCGACGAGTCGATGCGCTGACGCCACCGCCGATCTACGGTCCGCTCCGTGGAGCCCTTGGAAGTCGCGATCGTCGCGACGGCGATCGTCGTCTACGCGCTCGGTTCGCGGGCGATCGAGAGGACGCCGGTCACCATGCCGATGGTGTTCGTCGCCCTGGGCGCGATCGCCGGATGGACGGGCGTCCTCGACCTGACCGCCGAGGTCGCCGAGATCGAACTGCTCGCCGAGTTGACCCTCGTGGTGATCTTGTTCTCGGACGCGGTCCGGATCGAACCCGCACGTCTCCGCACGCACGTCGCGCTGCCCGTTCGACTGCTCGGCATCGGGCTGCCGTTGACGATCGTGCTCGGTGCGGTGGGCAATTCGTTGCTGTTCCCCGACCTCGGTTGGGCCGAGGTCGCGCTTCTCGCCGCCATCTTGGCGCCCACCGATGCCGCACTCGGGTCCGCAGTCGTCGAGGACGAGTCGGTCCCGGCACGAGAGCGGCTCGCGTTGAACGTCGAGTCGGGAGTCAACGACGGGCTCGTCGTCCCGGTCGTGACCGTTCTCGTCGCGGTCGTCGTCGACGAGCCGAGGTCGGCGTTGTCGTGGGTGGGCTTCGTGATCCGACAGGTCGGTGGTGGCGTCGCGCTGGGCGTCGCCATCGGAGCCGCCGCGATCTGGGCGCTCCGCCGGACTCATGCCGCGGGCTGGAGCGACGGGCGATACGAACAGCTCGCCGTCCTGATGCTGCCGGTCCTGTGCCTGTTCGCCGGCGAGTTCGCCGGCGTGAACGCATTCGTCGCCGCCTTCGTCGCAGGCCTCTCGTTCAGCACCGTCGGCATGCGGTCCGACGCCGTCACCCCGACCCTCCCCGTCGTCGACCGCTCGACCTCGCCCGAGCGGTTCGCCGAGTACACCGAGGACACGGCACAGCTGCTCGCGATCGCCGCCTTCTTCGTGTTCGGCAACGCCTTGCTCAGCGAGGTCACCGACGACATCACGGTGCCGGTGGTGATCTGCTCCATCCTGGCGCTCACCGTCGCCCGCATCGTGCCCGTCTGGATCAGCATGACCGGAACCGGGTTGGCCTGGCAGTCCCGTCTGTTCCTCGGATGGTTCGGCCCGCGCGGGTTGGCGTCGATCGTCTTCGGACTGTTGCTGCTCGAGGAGTTCGAGGACCGTGTCGGACCGTCGGGCGGCACGGCCGAACAGCTCTTCGGCGTGATCGGCATCACCGTCACCCTGTCGATCGTCCTGCACGGTGCGACGGCGGCGTGGGGAGCTCGGCGGTACGGAGCGTGGGCCGAGCGTTCCGGCGTCGTCAGCGCCGAGGACGACATGCCCCACGACGACATGCCCCGGCGCCGGTGGGGGACCTGACCGCACACGGCGCCCACCGCGGGTGGGGTCTCAGTGGTCGTCGGGGCCGGCGAAGTCTTCGGCTTCGAGGACCAGGTCCCAGCGATCGAGGCAGTCCTCGCACCGGTAGGCGACCACGTCGCCCTCCTCCCACACCCCGTCCTCGCGCGGCATCGTCAGGAGGAAGCAGCGTCCTCCGCAGTCGACGCACGTGATCATCTCGGGCGGGCCGGACACGCGACCAGTCTGCCGTGCCCCGTGGCCCGGCACGATCGGGCTCCTAGCCTCGGCCGCCATGCGTGTCGTCGCCGGAGAACTGGGAGGGCGTCGCCTCGTCGCTCCGCCGGGCACCGATGTGCGGCCCACGACCGACCGCGTGCGTGAGGCGATCTTCAACTCTCTCGGCTCACTGGGCGTCGTCGAGGGGGCGGTCGTGGCCGACCTGTTCGCCGGTTCGGGCGCCGTGGGTATCGAGGCGCTCTCCCGGGGCGCCGCCCACTGCACGTTCGTCGAGAACGACCGGCAGGCGGTCGCGGTGATCGAGGCGAACCTCGCTGCACTCGGGCTCGAGGCTCGCTCTCGCGTCCGGCGCGGAGACGCGATGGCAGCGGCCGCGTCGCTCGACGTCGACATCGTCATCGCCGACCCGCCCTACGACTTCGACCGGTGGGACCAACTCCTCGGTGCGATCCGCGCCGGACTCGTCGTCGCCGAGTCGGACCGCGTCATCGATCCGCCTGAGGGTTGGAACGTGGTCCGGTCACGGCGCTACGGCCGCACATGGGTCAGCTCTCTCGAGCGCGACGACGAGTAGCGTCGGATCCCCATGGGCGATCAGTCGTCGGGTGAGCGGCCCACGCTCCGCGCGTTCTACCCGGGAAGCTTCGATCCGTTCCACCTCGGACACCTCGATGTCGTCGAGCAGGCGATCGAGTTGTTCGGCTCGGTCACCGTCGGTGTGCTCTACAACTTCGCCAAGGACTCCGGCATGTTCGGCGTCGACGAACGGGTCGAGTTGATCCGGTCGTCCACCTCACATCTGCAGCGCGTGGAGGTCGAGAAGCACACCGGCCTGGCGGTCCAGGCCGCCCAGGTCGCCGGCGCCGACTTCATCGTCAAGGGCCTGAGATCGGCCGCCGACTTCGACATCGAGCAGCAGATGGCGCAGATGAATCACTCGGTGGCGGGGATCCGCAGCGTCTATCTGCCCACCGAGCCATCACTCGGATTCGTGAGTAGCCGCTTCGTGCGCGAGATCGCGAAGTACGGTGGAGATGTCGCGCACCTCGTGCCAGAAGTCGTCGCCGATGCCCTCGGCGCGCGGTTCGGTGCCGGCGCCGAGACGGACCCACCCACATGAGCTACGACCAGCAGTACGACGATCGGCGTTACGCCGACGAGGACGACGGATACGATGCGTACGACGACGACGGTCACGACGGTGCCGCCGACGCCGGCGAGCCGTACGTGGGCGACGCGGAGACGCTTCTCCGTCGAGCCATCGACATCGTCGCCACGGCGCCCACGATGCCGTTGTCGTCGTCGCCTCGGATCGATCGCGACGAGATCATCGAGCTGCTCGAGGAGTCGCTGAACCGGATGCCCGACGAGCTCCGGCAGGCGCGCTGGATGCTGAAGGAGCGTCAGGAGTTCGTCGCCAAGACGCGCCGTGAGGCCGACGAGCTCCTCGAAGCGGCGCGCGTGCGCGCCGAACGGATGGTCCAACGCACCGAGGTCGTCCGTGCCGCCGAACAGCGGGCACGCAGCATCATGGACACCGCCGAGGCCGACTCGCGTCGTCTGCGACACGAGACCGAGGACTTCCTCGATCAGCGGCTGGGCTCGTTCGAGATCCTGCTCGACAAACTCGGCAAGACGGTGCACGCCGGTCGCCAGCGGCTGTCGATCGGCGGCGGGCAACCCGAGCCCGAGGTCGTCGACGACGACGATCCCACCAAGGGCTTCTTCGACCAAGATCTCTGACCGGTGCCGACGCACGGTGCCGGGCACCGTGCGTCCCGTGCCAGGCGCCATGCGTGCGGTGCGCTCGTAGCCTGGAGTCATGGCCGACCCATTGCGCGCGCTGCGGCTCGACGCCCGCGAGATTTTGCGCCAACCGGGGATCCAGCGCGCCGTCGAGGCGGCGTTCGAGCCCGTCGATCTCGACGTGATCCACGACCAGGTGGCCGGCCCGATCGAGGTCGATCTCGTCGCCGAGTCGGGTGACGCCGCCATCGACGTGACGGGCGTCGTCCGCGTGCCGTGGGCTGGTTCTTGTCGCCGCTGCCTCACGGAGCTGGCCGGAGTGTCGACGAGCGCGGTCGACGAGCGGTACCGCCCGACCCTCGTCGACGCTCGGGTGCCCGGGGCACCTCCCGAGGTCGCTCTCGGAGGGCAGGACGACGAGGCGTACCCGATCGACGACGGTCGTCTCGACCTCGTCCCGATGACCCGCGAGACGGTGCTGCTCGATCTCGACGCCGAGCGGATCTGCCGACCCGACTGCGCCGGTCTGTGCCCCGTGTGCGGCATCGATCTCAACCTCGGCTCGTGCGAGTGCGACACCACGGTGCGCGACCACCGGTGGGCGGCCCTCGACGGCCTCGTCCTCGACGACTGACGGTGGCGTGTCGCAGACCCGCCGCTATCGTGATCCAGCCCTGTCGGGCGGACGGTTGATCGTCCCCCGTCACCGTGACACACGAATCTGAGAGCGAACGATGGCCGTCCCGAAACGCAAGACCTCCAAGGCGAAGACCCGCAGCCGCCGGGCCAGCGCGTGGCAGCTCAAGGCACCGGCCCGCAGCATCTGCCCACGGTGTGGCGCGGCGAAGCTCCCGCACACGGTGTGCCCGTCGTGCGGGTGGTACAAGGACCGCCAGGTCATCGACGTCTGACTCCGGCCTGACCGGCCACCCCACTCCGATCAGCACCATGCTCCCCGTCGCCATTGACGCGATGGGCGGTGACGACGCACCGCAGCCCAATCTCGACGGCGCCCACGCAGCGCTCGACTCCGGCATCCCCGTCCTGCTCGTGGGTCCCGACGATCTTCCGGGTCGTGGGGGGGCCCCCCGCGCGGAGAGACATAAAGAGGGGGGGTGGGGGGGG